>JBFXEX010000201.1:0-7867 GCA_050179645.1 Xanthobacteraceae bacterium
GGCCTCAAGCGGGAAGACGGCTGGAACGACATGCAGGTGCAGTTCCTGATCGACAAGAAATCGGCGGGGGCGAACCAGGTCGTCGGTTGGACCGTGCTCCGGCCCGGCGCCAGCCACGAGCGTCACCTGCATCGCAACTGCGACGAATTCTTCATCGTGCTGAAGGGCAAGGGGCACATCATCTCGGAGAAAGGGCTTGAGCCCTCGGTGCAAGGCGACGTGGTGTATTCGCCACGCGGCTGCTGGCACGGCTTCAACAACACCTCGACCGACGACGTGGTGCTGGTCTGGGGCTGGATGGGTGCGGGCTCGATCGAAGATTCCGGCTACGAGGTCGATCCCGAGTCGCACAAGTCATAATGGAGTTCGGCTGCCTGCCCCGTCATTGCGAGTGGAGCGAAGCAATCCAGCATCGCGCCACAAAACCTGGTTTGCTTCGTCGCCCCGTCGGGGCTCCTCGCAATGACTGCTAAATACTGAGGTTGTAACAATGACCATGTCGGAGGATCCGCGCATCGTGCGCGGCATGCAAGCGCAAGCCGAGATGCGCCGCCGGCGCCTCGTCGCAGGCGACCGGCTGATCGGCTGGAAGGTCGGCTTCGGCGCGCCAGCAATGCTGGAAAAGCTGAAGATCGACGGTCCGCTGGTCGGCTTTCTCACGCAGAGCGCGCATGTGCCGTCCGGCGGCAGCGTGTCGTTCGCCGGCTGGGGCAAGCCGGTGATCGAACCGGAGATCGCGGTGTTCATCGGCCGCGACGTGCCGGCTGGCGCCGACCGCGAAACCGTGCGCGCCGCTATCGCCGGCATCGCGCCGGCCATCGAGGTGGTCGACTTCAACGAACCGCCCGACGACCCCGCGCGCATCCTCGGCCACAATATTTATCAGCGCCACGTCGTGCTCGGCGCGCCCGGGCCGGCGCGGGCGGGCAGCGCGGCGGATGGCCTGACCTGCCGCATCATCCGCGGCGGCGTCGAGACCGCGCGCACCGCCGACCCACAGGCCAACACCGGCGAATGGCTGGCAATCGTGCCGCACGTCGCCGACCTGCTGGCAGCATTCGGCGAACGGCTGCGGGCCGGCGAATTCATCATCACCGGCTCGGTCGTGCCGCCGCTGACGGTCGAGCCGGGCGAAGATGGCGTGACATTTGCAGCCGATCCGATCGGTAGCGTCTCAGTTCGCTTCTTGTGGACGTAAAGTCCGGTTTTGCACTCAGGAGAACGTAATGGTCCGTTTGACTCAGATAAGTTTGGCGCTGCTGGCAGGCGCTCTTTTGGCGGTTGCTCCGGCGCAGCCGGCCTCGGCGCAGACCACATCTGCGGCCTGGCCGCAGAACACGGTGCGCTTCATCGTGCCTTTGCCGCCGGGGAGCGGCATGGACCTTTCCGCACGGCTGCTCGCCGAGCGCCTCGCCGAGCGTTGGGGCCAGTCGGTGGTGGTGGAGAACCGCCAGGGCGCCGACGGCATTCCGGCGGTGACCGCCTTCCTGTCGGCCCGGGACAATCACACCTTTCTGTTCTCGTTTGCCGGCATCGTCACGTTCAACCACCTGCTGCACGACAAACTGCCGTACGATCCGGGCGAACTTCTGCCGATCGTACCGGTGATCGACAATTATCTCGGCGTGTCGGCGACAGCCGTACTGAAGGCGAATACGCTCGCCGATTTCGTGGAGATCGCCAAGGCGCGGCCGAACGAATTGAACTGGGCGGCGACGCCGGGCCTGCCCTATTACGTCCTGCTGGCATTGCAGCGAAGTGCCGGTATCAAGCTGGTGCAGGTCGGCTACCGCAACTTTGCGCCGGCCTATCAGGATCTCAACCAGGGCCGCCTGCATCTCGCCGGCACCGGCGTCCCGACACTGGTGCCGCACCATCGCGCCGGCACCGCCAAGATGCTGTTCGTCACCAACCGCGACCGTTCGCCCCAGGCGCCCGACGTGCCGACCGCGCGCGAGGCGGGCTACCCCGACCTGACCTTCGAGGGCACCGCCGGCATCTATGGCTGGCGCAACATGCCGCCGGACATCAAGCAGCGGATCGTCAGCGACGTGCGGGCGATCGGCGCCGACCCGGCATTCCGTGCCCGGATCGTCGGCGTCGGGACCGCTCCGCGTAGCGGCACGCCGGAGGAGTTCGCTGCCGCGATCGAGGAGCAGCGCAGCAAGATCGCCGCGATCCACGCGGCCTCGCCCAAGCCGGCGCGCTGATACGACAAGTTGTGCTCGGCGGGCCGACCGCCTAGGTTCAGGCGCTTCTTTCCGGGTCAAGAGGTTGCCATGAACATCACACGACTGCGCGCGCTTGCCGCACTGATCGGGCTGTTGGGCGTTTGCGTTCCGCTCGCGACGCCACACGCACAGCCCGCAACAACGACACAGGCTTGGCCGCAACGCGCGGTCAAGTTCATCATTCCGTTCGGTCCCGGCGCCGGCGCCGATATCGGCGCCCGCCTGATCCAGGACAAGCTGGCGGCGCGCTGGGGCAAGCCCGTCGTGATCGAGAACCGGCCGGGCGGCGACAGCATCATCGCGATTCAGGCGGTGCTGTCCGCCAACGACGACCACACCTTCTACTGGGGGCCGAGCGGAAACTTTATCGTTCACCCGCATCTTTATTCGAAGCTGCCCTACAACGTCGACGACCTGCTGCCGATCGCCAGCTTTTCGCAAACCATCCTGTCGCTTGCCGTTCCCGCCTCGATGAACGCCAAGGATCTCGCCGACTTCGTGCAGCGCGCCCGCGCCGCGGCCGGGAAGTTCAATGCCGCCGCCGTTCCGGGCATCACCGAACTGGCGTTCGACTATTTCGCCAACCGCGCCGGCCTGATCTTCACCAAGGTGCCGTATCGCGACATCGTGCAGGCGGTTAACGACCTGTCCGAGGACCGCCTGCAGGTCTACACCTCGTCCTACGCCATCCAGCGGCCACAGCGCGAAGCGGGCCGGATCAAGGTGCTGGCGCAACTCGGCAAGACGCGTGCGCCGGGACTGCCGGATATTCCGACCGGGGTCGAACAGGGCTTCCCGGCGCTGGAGATGGAAGGACTCGTGGGCCTGATCGGCACCAAGGCGACACCGCCCGAACTGCGCGAACGCATCGGCGCCGACATCGTCGCCGTCTCCAACGACAAGGCGATCGAGGCAAAGCTCAGCGCTACGGCGCAAACTCCGGCGCCCGCTGGCGCCAAAGCCTTCGCCGCAGCGATCGCAGCGCAGCGCGCCCAGGTCGCCAACATCGTCAAGGCGCTAGGCGTCAAGCCGAAGCAGTAGCGCTACCGCGTCGGAATATTGTTCCGGGCCGCAGTGATTGTGCCCTCTCCCCTTGCGGGAGAGGGCGGCACCGAAACTTCAACACACTCGGTTGGGTGAGGGTCATCGCCCGACAACCCCTCACCCATCCCTACCTTTGAACCGCTGCGGTCGCCCTCTCCCGCAAGGGGAGAGGGCGCAATCACTCCGACTGCGCTCGCGGCGCGATCGCCGTTGCGTTGCAACGTTAAACCGTGATCGCGCCTCCTACGGCGTCAGATCCTTCACCACCTGCTTCTGGTCGAGGTCGATCATCTTGATCGCCTCGGCGTTCAGATCGGTCTTGCTGAGATCGATCATCCGCACGTCGGAATTGTCGTAGGTCTTGATGTAGTAGCGCAGGTTCTTGAGGTCCGAGACTGCGGTCCATTCCGTGGTCTCGAAGCCGTCGACGCCGCCCCCTTCGCCTCCACCCTTGGCCGAAGTGCCAATCGAACCGGGCGGCAGGTCAAAGGGGTTCATCAGGTGGAAGGCGAGCCCCACCGTATCGTTTGACGTGTCGAGCTTCGGCGCGTTGGCCTGCGCGAAATAGGCCCGCACGAACCGCGCAGTCGCGAGGAAGCCGCCCGGCAGTCCGTTCATCCCATCGCCGGAACTCGGAGCGGCCAGCTCCGTATTGCCGACCTTCATCGGCGGCAGCACCGCCGAAGTAACGTACTGATACTGCGCCAGGTTCTGCAGCTGGAACGGGAACGCCGGCGCATTGGTCATCACATGCGTCGGGTTGTCGTAGATGTTGAGCGTGCCGCCGTTGGTATACTCGATCACGATGCTCTTGCCGCTGGCGTCGTGGACCGAGAAGTGCGCCGGGGGCACCATGTTGTTGAACTGCGGCAGCTTGACGCCCGCGACGAAAATCTTCGGCACACCGGCCTTTACCTCATCCACGGTGGCGAAATTGGTGAGGATGTAGGTGAGCAGTTCGAACGACGCGAGCGACTGCTTATCCTTGCCGGGCGGAACGGTCTGAAACTCGGCATAGCCGGGGAAGTTAAACAGCCCGCCGGCGAGTCCCTTCTCGTTGAAGCCGTCGAGGATGATCGGCAGGCCGAGCGCGTTGGCGCCGGTCGCGGCGTACTTGGCCTTCCAGGTGATACCGCCCTGTCCGATCACGCCCTGCGGGCCGGTGCCCGAGAAGGTGATGTTGCGCGGAACGACAATCAGCTGCGAGTTCAGGTCGAGACCGAATTCGAGCGTACGGCCATAGACGAAGCCGCCGTCTTTCGCGGGCAGCAGCATGGAGGTGCAGGCGATCGCGCCGGCGACCGAGGTCAGCAGCAGAGAGCTCGAAAGAATGGTGGAGAACCCGAGACGGGTAAGGCGTGACGATACGGGGCCTTGGGACATGATGTCTGTTTCCATGCGCAAGAGGTTGCGGCCGAGCGGCGCGTAGACCACGCGCCGCCGCTCCGCGAAAGCGTTAGCAGACAGCGTTCAACGTCCCGGAAAGGTTTTCTCGCGACTGCAACCGCGCCGATTCATCATTCATTGACGATCGGAGCACCTATCGCACATCCGCCGCTCCCACCACGTCATGGCCGGGCTTGTTACCGGCCATCCGCGTCTTCTTCGACGCGTGGATCAAAACGCCGATGCCCGCGACAAGCGGGGCATCGATGTCGCTGGAAGCGATATCAGGGGATGTCGGTCGGCGATGTTTCGTCCTCGAACACCGAGAGCACCGGCGGCTTGCCGCTCAAGCCTAGCTCCTGCCAGCGCGCCACCACGTTGTCGTAGGTCGTCTTGGACAGCTTGGTGCGCTTGGAGAAGGTCTTGTAGTAGCGATAGTCCATGCAAGCGTTGATCAGCGCCTTCGATCCCCAGGGCCTGATCTCCGGCGGGTTGAGGCTCGGGTCGAGAAATGTGCTCCAGGTTTCGCGCAGGATGTCGATCGATTGCGCCGGCCGCGAACGCGTCGCCATCGCCCACAGCACCTGGTGCACGTTGGTCGGATCGACGTCGTCGTCGACCACGATCACGTACTTGCCGAAGTAGGCGCCGGCCGTGCATTGCGCCGCGAGCGCCATCACCTGCGGGGCGTGGCCGGCATACATCTGCTTGATCGACACGACCGTGATGCCCCAGCCGGCCGCTTCCGGGATCGACCACACGCCCTGGATGCCGGGCACGCCGAGCTTTTGCAGGTCGGCCCAGATGCCAGCTGAACGCAGCGCCGCCCAGAACAGGCCGGCCTCGTTGGCGGCACCGTCCGCCATCAGTGCGCAGGTCAGCGTCGGATTGTCGCGATAGCGCAAGCGCTCTACCCGCATGTAGGGCGTCGCGCCCGATGGTCGGCCGTAATAGCCGGTGAACTCGCCGAACGGCCCCTCGGCGAAGGTCTCGTCCGGATAGAGGAAGCCTTCGAGGATGATCTCGGCGCGCGCCGGCAGCGGCAACCCGGTGAGATCGGACGTGAAAAGTTCGATCGGCGAGCCGTTGATGCCGGAATAGTATTCGTATTCGCTTTCGGTCTTCGGCAGGCTGGTGGCCGCCACCAGGAACAGCAGCGGATCGATGCCGTAGGCGGCGGCGATCGGCATCGGCTTGCCCATCTTCCACCACTTCTCGCGGTCGATGGTGGCGTCCTTGCCGGGCGAGGTGTAGACGCCGACCTCGCGCGGGCCCTTGATCATCATCCGGTAGGTGCCGACGTTGATGCGGCCGGTCTCCGGGCATTTCGTCACCACCGCGTCGCCGGTGCCGAGATACATGCCGCCGTCGAGCGGCCACATACGCTGCGCCGGGAACATGCGGATGTCGATCTCGTCGCCTTCGACGACATTCTGGTTGCAGATCGCGCTGGTGGCAGGGACTTCCTTGGGCGGCATCTTGCGGCCGAGCTTCTTCTGCAGGATCTGCACCGCTTTAAGCGGGTGATCGACGGGCTGCTCGCCGATCATCAGGCAGAACCGCGACAGGTTGCAGCCGACCATGTTGTAGAGCGCCTTGTGGCCGGGGTGCCCCTTGATGTTCTCGAACAAGAGCGCCGGGGATTTCTCGCCGCCGACCAGGTAGGTGATGGTCGCGGCTTCGAGATCGGGATCGACCTCGGCGGTGATGCGCTTCAATTCGCCCAGCGCCTCGACCTTTTCCAGCCAGGTATCGAGATCGCTCGAATTGGCGCCCCGCGCCTGGGTCTGCGCGGGTTCCGGCTCGCGCGGCTGATCGCCGGCCTCGTTGATCGGGACACTCATCTCCATCGCCGTCTCCTGCGTCCTATCGGGGGTATGGACTTGCTCGCCGCGAAGTCTATGCGAGGCCGAACCCGGCGTCTGCGCTCAATTTGTCGCCTGGCCTGGCTGTGCTGCCTGTTTCTGAAATTCGGAGAGGTGACGCGACCCACGCGCGAACGCCGGTCGCGGCGACCGACCGTCAGCGCAAATTGGCTTTCTTGGAGGTCGCCGTTTCGATGAAGTCCAGCAGTGCCTGATCGAGCGCGAGCGCGAGGGTCCTCAGGCTGGCGTTGGGCGCTTCCCGGCCGGTGCGGCCCGTTGCCGACAACGAGACAAAGCCATCCCGCTGCGGCAGCGCCGCATCGATGGCGGCGATGTCGTTCATCGCCAGGATGGAACGTGCATGCTGCGCCTGCCGTGCCGAGCCGCCGGTGCGGCAAAACACCACCGCTACGCGCGAGGAAGGAACCCGCGCATTGCGCAAGGATTCCACCACTGCCAAGGTCGGCGAAATGTCGTCGAGCGAGAAGCTCGAAGGCAGGAAAATGACGTCCGCCGTCTTCGCCAGCTCAAGCGCGAGATCGTCGTGCCGGCCCCGCGTATCGATCACCACATCGTCGTACTTGTCCGACACACGATCGAGCTTCGATTCCTTGGAGAACTTCGCAACCTCGATCGCCGGCTCAAGATGACGCGCCTGGCGTTGCGCCTGCCAGCGCATGCACGTCAGTTGCTCGACGTCGAAGTCCGCCAGCAGCACCTTGCGGCCGGCGGCTGCAAGCGCGACCGCGGTCGCGCGCGCGAGCGTCGATTTTCCGACGCCCCCCTTCTGCGAGGTGAACAGTATCTGGCGGGCCATATCTGGACTTGCATCCCCGGTATCGCACCGGGCGGCGGCGACGCCAGTCCCAGTACGCTGATGTCAGCTTTTTGGCTGACAAATGTCAAACAATTTGACATAGCTATGTCATAGACTTTCGATTCGAAAGGGGCGTGTCATTGCCGACGACGATAAGAGGTGGATGATCCGTGGCGTTGACCGCGAGATCCGAAAATCCATCAAGGATGCGGCCCGGGCGGAGGGAATCAGTGTCGGTACATGGGTGCGACGGTGCCTGCTCCGTGCGCTCAAGGCTCCCGCGGACGATCCAGCCACCGTGATGGATTTGCACGAACAAATGCGTAAATTCGAGGCGCGGCTGGACGTGATTGAGAAATCAAACCGAGCCTTGCAGCAAAAAATTCACGTGACTGATACCCGGACCAGGCAGTCCGCGAGCGAGAAACGGACGAGATGGCGTCGCACCAGGAAATCGAAGTCAAGCTGAGGACCGAGCCGGCCAAGATCGCCAAAATCCGGCGGTCGCCGTGGTGGCGGGGACT
>JBFXEX010000202.1:0-7747 GCA_050179645.1 Xanthobacteraceae bacterium
CTGAACTACGAGAACGGCACCATCATGGACCCGCGCGATGGCCAAGTGTATCGCGCGCTGATGCGGTTGAGCCCGGACGGCAAGCAGCTCGAGGTTCGCGGCTTCCTTGGCTTTGCAATGCTCGGCCGCAGCCAGATGTGGAACCGTCTGCCCGACAATGCGCTCGATCCGAAACCGGCGGCCGGCCGGAAGAGCGCGCCAAAGGCCGCGCCGAAGAACTGACGCGCATCGTCTGACTGAGGATTGGATTACCCGAGCGCGATGACCCCGACATCGCCGTCTTCGGTGCCGAATGCCAGTGCGCGACCGGAGCCGCTCCAGGCCAGTGCGCTGACGGAGGCGCCGCCTGCCCTGCGGGCCAGCACTTCGGCGCCGTCCTCGACGCGCACGATCAGCACAAGCCCATCCATGCAGCCGACCGCGACCACGTCCTGCTTGGGGTGACAGGCGACGGACTCGATCTGCACTTCGGTCGGCGCCACGATGCGCGGCTGCTTGCCCATCGGCCCGTCCTTGGCCTGGAACGGCCACAGCACCAACTGATTCGAGCCCGAGGTGGCAAGCCACTTGCCGCCCGGCGTCCAGGCGAGCGAACGAACGCGCGCCGAATAGCCGGACATGCGCATGTCCTTGGCGTCGGTGAGCCGCCAGCCGTGCAGCATCGGCTCCTGCATGGTGGTGACGACGAACCTGCCGTCCGGGCTTACCGTCACGCCGAGATGCGAGCCTTTCCAGGACAGCCGTTCGGGCTCTGTCTGGGCGTTTGGAAACCAAAGCGTCACGCCGTTGTAGTGGGTGACCGTCAGGCGCAGGCCCTTCGGCAGGAACGCCAGGCCGCCGGGGGTCGAAGGCAATTCGAGTTCGCGTTCAGCATCCTTGCCGGCGCGCACGAATGCCTGTTTGCCGGCGGACCAGGCCACCGCGCCGTTCGGCCCGGTTGCGACATGATCGATCCAGCGATGCTTGCCGTCGGTTGCGAGGACCGTGCTCTCGCCGCTGGCCATCGTCGCCACGACCTTGCCGTCATCGCCGCCGGTGACGACGCGCTGGCCGTCCGAGGCGGTGGCGAGGATGGCGCCCGCATGCGCCGCCACGCGCTGTTCTGCGCCATCGGGCGCGACCAGCAGCAGTGTCTCTTCGCCGAGTGCGAAGACCGCGGTCTCCCCCATGAAATGCGCGGCGACGACCGGCGCTCCTGCGGCCACGGACCGGGTGCGCTCGACCACGGAGGGAATGGAATCGCGAGTGTCGGTCATGATGTTAGTCCGCCCTCATCCTGAGGGGCGGCCGCAGGCCGCGTCTCGAAGGACGGGGCGGCCTCGATGCTTCGAGACGGCGCTTCGCGCCTCCTCAGCATGAGGCCGATCGAGATCCGGAGACTACGCAATGCAGCTCTCGAAGCCCTGGCGGATCTGCTCCTCCGGCAAGTTGCGGCCGATGAACACGATGCGGCTGGTGCGCGCCTCGCCGTCTTTCCACGGCCGTTGGTGGTCGCCGTCCAGGATCATGTGCACGCCCTGGAACACGAAGCGCTCGTCGTCGTCCTTGAACGACAGGATGCCCTTGCAGCGCAGGATGCTTGGGCCCTCGGTCTGCACCAGGTTCTGCACCCATGGAAAGAACTTGTCGGGATTGAGCGGCTTGTCGCTGCTGATCGAGATCGATTGCATCTCCTCGTCGTGATAGTGCTTCAGGCCGCCATGGCTGTGCGCATGGGCGTCGCCGTGCTCATGGTGATGATCGTGATCGTGGTCATGGTGATGATCGTGGTCGTGATGGCCGGCCGTAAGGAAGTCCGGCTCGATGTCGAGGATGCGGTCGAGATCGAAGGCATTGCGCCCGAGCACCTGGTCGATTGCGATCTGCGCGCGTTCGGTTCGGTGCACCTTGGCGTACGGATTGATGCCGCGGATGCGCGCCTCGACCTCGCCGAGTTCGTCGCCCGAGACGAGGTCGGTCTTGTTGAGCAGGATCACGTCGGCGAAGGCGATCTGGTTCTTGGCCTCGGGCGCGTCCTTGAGCCGGTCGCGCAGCCACTTGGCGTCCGCCACGGTGACGACCGCGTCGAGCTTGGTTTTGCGTCCGACGTTCTCGTCCATGAAGAAGGTCTGCGCCACGGGCGCCGGATCGGCGAGCCCGGTGGTCTCGACGATGATGGCGTCGAATTTGCCCTTGCGCCGCATCAGCCCGTCGATGATGCGCACGAGATCGCCGCGCACGGTGCAGCAGATGCAGCCGTTGTTCATTTCGAACACTTCTTCGTCGGCCCCAACGACCAGGTCGTTGTCGATGCCGATTTCGCCGAACTCGTTGACGATCACCGCAAACTTCTGGCCGTGCGGTTCCGACAGGATGCGGTTGAGCAGGGTCGTCTTGCCGGCGCCGAGATAGCCGGTGAGGACGGTGACGGGGACTTTTTCCGACATCGAAGAGCTCCGTTTTGCGCACCTATATATGCATCCGTGCGCTGATGCCATCCCGCGCCATCGCCGCCGGCGGCGGCCGTGTTGCTGCGCTCCGGACAGCGTGTTAGCGTTTTGCAGCTACGCAGAAGAAAGAACGTAGCGTTGTCTGGGAGAACGCCATGGTCGTCGCGACGCGCCGCAGGATGCTGGGCGGGCTTTTGGCTGCGCCCCTGTTTCGTCCCGAACTCGCGCACGCGGCTTGGCCGGATCGCAACATCACGCTGATCCACGGGCTTGCGCCCGGCGGCGGTGTCGATGTCACCGCGAGGCTGGTGGCCGAAGGATTGACGCGTCGGCTTGGTCAACAGGTGGTGGTGGAGCCGCGGCCGGGAGCGGCCGGCACGCTGGCGGCGGCGCAGGTCGCGCGCGCGACACCCGATGGCTACACCTTAGGATTCATTCCGAGCGGGCACGCGATCTCGGCCGCAATGTACAAGACGCTGCCCTATCATCCGACCGACAGCTTCACGATCATCGGCCAGGTGATCGAATTTCCGTTCGTGGTGGTGACGCATCCCGAACATTCCATCCGCACGATTCCTGATCTGATCAAAACTGCGCGCGAACGCCCGACGCCCGTGCTCGGCGGCACGCCCGGGCAGGGGACGCCGCAGCATCTCCTGATCGAGTACTTCTCGCGGCTTGCCGGAATCAAGATCCAGGCGGTGCCGTTCCGGGGCGGAAATCAGGCGCTGTCCGAACTGCTCGGCAAGCGGCTGGACTTCTTAATCGACCCGCCGATCGCGCTACTTGGGCAGATCAAGTCCGGTGCGCTGCGGGCGGTAGGCGTCACCGGCGGGACTCGCTTTTCGGCGCTGCCGGACGTCGCGACCATTGCCGAAGCCGGATTTCCTGGGTTCTCCGTAACGTCCTGGATGGGCGTTATTGGTCCGTCCAAGCTGTCTGGTGACATTGCTGCGCGGCTCAACTCCGAGCTCAACGGACTCGCCGCCGAGCCGGCAGTAGTGGAGCGTATCCGCGCGCTTGGCAGCGAGCCGAAGGCGGGAAGTCCTGACGACTTCAAGAACCGCATCAATACCGACGTTGCGCGTTGGTCCAAAGTGATCGCCGACGCGGGCATCGAGCGGATCTGAACGGAAGCGATGGTTTCTCCGTTCGTCCCCGCTTGCGCAGGAGCAAAAATGCCGGAATGCATTGCCCTGGGCTCCCGCTTGCGCGGGAGCGAACGGGGATAAAGTCGGTGTCAATGAAAGCGGGCGGACGCAACGTCTAGGACACTGCGCGATCAGTTCGCGAGTGCGCCGGCAAGCTGCTTCAGGTTGTGACGGATCAGGTCGATATAGGTGGGCGCATCGCCCGTCTCGTCGGTGAGCGCGTCGGAATAGAGCGTGCCGCCGATTTTCGCGCCGGTCTCTTTGGCGATCTGCTTGAGGAGCCGCGGATCGGTGACGTTCTCCATGAACACCGCCGTCGCCTTCCGGCGTTTGATCTGCCGGACGATGGAAGCGACATCCTTGGCAGACGCTTCGGCCTCGGTCGAGACACCCTGCGGCGCGGTGAAGTTGATGCCATAGGCGCCGCCGAAATAGCCAAACGAATCGTGGCTGGTGATGACGGTCCGCCGATCGGCGGGAAGCTTGGCGATGGCGTCCTTGACCTCGCGCTCGAGGGCGTCGAGCCTGGTGCGGTAGGCGGCGGCATTTGCCTCGTATGCTGCCTTGCCGGCGGGATCGATCGCGATCAGCGCGTTGCGAATATTGTCGACGTAGATCTTCGCGTTGGCGACCGATTGCCAGGCGTGGGGGTCGTCCTTGCCGTGGTCGTGGCCATGAGCGTGCCTGTCGCCGCGTTCCCGTGGTGCGACGCCCTTGGTGACGACGACGATTGGCGCCTTGGTGCCGGATGCTTTGACCAGCCGGTCGAGCCAGCCTTCGAAGCCCATGCCGTTGACGAACACCGCCTTGGCGTCCGCGACCTTGCGGGCGTCGGCCGGGGAGGGCGCGTAGACATGGGCGTTGCCGTTAGGGCCGACCAGGGCGCCCACTTCGACGCGGTGGCCGCCGACATTGCGGACGAGATCCGCCAGGATCGAGAAGCTGGCGATGACCTTGATCTTCTCGTTGCTCTGGGCGAGGGCCGCAGGGGCGGGCAGCGCGAGCGATAGGGCCAAGGCGTATCCGGCCAGCGCTTGTCGTCTGGTCAGCATGCAACTCTCCGTTCGATTCGAATCTCAGGCCTCCAGGTGGCGCCCGGGAAACGCCTGCCGCAGCAAGCCGCCGACGCGGCCGAACAGGAGTGACGCGACGTAGAACGCCCCCGCCACCAGAATGATCGCCGGGCCGGACGCGACGCCGGAATGAAACGACAGCAGCATCCCGACATAGCCCGCGAGCGTGCCGCTTACCGTCGCGATGATGATCATCCAGGTGATGTCGCGTGCCCAAAAGCGGGCAGTTGCGGCCGGCAGCATCATCAGGCCGACTGCGAGCAGCGTGCCGAGCGCATGGAAGCCGCCGACCAGATTGACGACCACCAGTGCCAAAAACGCGAGATGGGCCGGGCCGCCCGCCCGGCTGACCGAGCGCATGAAGCCCGGGTCGACGCACTCGATCACCAGCGGGCGATAGATCAACGCCAGCACCACGAGCGTGATCGTGGCGTTGACGGCGATCAGCAGCAGGGTCTGGTCGTCGAGGGCCAGGACGTTGCCGAACAGCACGTGCAGCAGGTCGATGTTGGTGCCCTTCAGCGACACGATGGTGACGCCGAGCGCCAGCGAGAGCAGATAAAAGGTGGCGAGCGCCGCGTCCTCCTTGAGCTCGGTGGTGCGCGCGACCAGCCCGGTGAGCAGCGCAACGACGAAGCCGGCGATCAGACCGCCGGCCGTCATCGCGAACAGGCTCAGTCCGGACAGCAGAAACCCCACCGCGGCGCCGGGCAGGATGGCGTGCGCCATGGCGTCGCCGACGAGGCTCATCCGGCGCAGCATGAGGAACACGCCGAGCGGGCCGGCGCCGAGCGCCAGCGCGAATGTGCCGGCGAGCGCGCGGCGCATGAACTCGAACTCGGCGAACGGTGCGATGAACAGGTCGTACATGGCTGACATCAGGCGTGCGCAACGGGCTCGGCGCACAGGCCGGCGCGCTCGTCGAACGCCTCGCACATGCGGCGCGCGGCGAGGAGATTCTCCGCGGTCAGTACCGTGGCGGTGCGTCCCCAGGCCACCGGCTCGCGGGCGAGCAGCAGCGTCTCCGGAAAGTTCGCCTTGACGAAATCGATGTCGTGCATCGCGGTCAGCACCGTGCGCTGCTCGCCGTGCCAGCGGCGCACCAGGTCGAACAGGTCGGCCGAGGTCTTGGCGTCGACCGCATTGAACGGCTCGTCGAGCACGATCACGCGCGCGTCCTGGAGGAGCAGCCTGGCAAACAGCATACGTTGGGTCTGGCCGCCCGACAGCGTCGAGATGACGCGGTCCTCGAAGCCGGTAAGGCCGACCGCAGCGATTGCCTCTTCGACCGTGTTGCGCGCCTTGCGGCCGATGCCGCCGAACACGCCGGCCCGGCGCCACAGTCCCATCGACACCATGTCGTAGAGGTTGATGGGGAACGAGCGGTCGATTTCGGCCGCCTGCGGCAGATAGGCGATGTCCTGGGCCCGGACTCCGCCGAGTTCGATGCGGCCGGCGAGCGGCTTGATCGCGCCGACGATGCCCTTGAACAGGGTCGACTTGCCGGCGCCGTTCGGGCCGACCACGGCAACCAGCGCACCGGCATCGACCGTGCCGTTGAGGTGGTGTACGGCCGGGTGCCGGTCGTAGCCCAGCGTCAGGTCGCAGAATTTCAGCGCGGCGGTCACGTTCGCGCGCCTACGTTATGGCCCAACGGACCGCACCCCACAGCGCCGCGATCAGAACCGCAGCGATTGCCAGCCGCTCGAGCGCCGACATGCGCAGAATGGACGGGGCGATCGAGGCTGGCGGGTGGCCTTCGCCGGGATGGTGATGATGCGGATGTTGGTGGGTCGCCACGATCACCTTGCCAAAGGTTAGAAGCATGCAATTTGTTATAGTATAACATCGCTGGCTGTCGAGCGCCAGCACAGGCGGTGAAATCGGAGCAAACGAATTGCCAAGTCCGGCGTCGCCCCCCATGGTGCCCCGCGGTCCCGGATATTCGGGCGACAAGAAGGCAATATGGCGGAATCGGCTCCCCAAGTGGTCTGTGTCGGCGAGGTGCTGATCGAATTCGTGCGCGGGGGCGACGGCCGGTTCGGAATCGCGTCGGGCGGCGATGCTTTCAACGCGTCGGTCTATCTGGCGCGGGCAGGGGCCGGCTCGGCGCTGGCGACCGCAGTCGGGGACGATCCCTTCTCGGATGCGCTGGTGGCGCTGGCGGCGGCCGAAGGCGTGGCTGGTCATCTGATGCTGCGGGTTGGTGGGCGCCTGCCGGGGATCGCCGTGATCGACACCGGTCCCGACGGCAAGCAGCGGCGTTATTTCTGGCGCGAGGCCGCACCCGCGCGCGAATTGTTCGAGTTGCAGAACTGGGGGCGGGTGGCGGATGCGTTAATGAAAGCCAAGCTCGTCTATTTCACCGGGATCACGCTCTCGCTCTATTCGAATAACGGCATTGGCCGGTTCCTCGCGGTCCTGGAAATGGCGCGCCAGCAGGGCGTCAAGGTGGCATTCGACGGCAATTTCCGGCCGCGCGGCTGGGGCGGCGATCTCTCCCGTACCCGCACGGTGTTCCTCGAGGCGCTCAAGCGCGTCGACATTGCGCTGCCGGCCTATGACGATGAGGCGGTGCTGTGGGGCGACCCCAGCCCGGAAGCCACGGTCGAACGCATGCAGGCATTCGGCATCGCCGAGATCGTGGTGAAGAACGGCCCGAATAGCGCGCTGGTCGCTGCCGGAGGGCAGCGCGAGTTCATTCCGGTGCCGGAGGTCGTCGTGCCGGTTGATACGACCGCTGCGGGCGACGGCTTCAACGCCGGCTACCTTGCGGCACGGCTCGCCGGCAAGCAGCCGGGCGAGGCGGCGCTCAACGCTCATCGGCTTGCCGGTCAGGTGATCCGCCATCCCGGCGCGCTGATGCCACGAACCGCCGCAGCGATGCATTAGGCATCACTGCGGCGACGGTCGTCGCCCGTTCGCCGGGAAACGGCCGCGTCGCGTGCTCACATCTTCAGGAGTGTGACCGATCGTCGTCCGCTCAATGTGGCCGCTATCTTGCTTCAGGCCGAGTGACGCCACGATCGGCTGCCAGCGGGCGCGCTCCCGGACGAAATGCTCGGTCGTCGACGCCGGCGTCGAGCCCGGGACC
>JBFXEX010000203.1:0-7738 GCA_050179645.1 Xanthobacteraceae bacterium
CGCAGAAGCTCGCCGGCAAGCGGATGTCGATGGGCGGCGCGCTCGGCCACGGTATTTGGGCGTTCATCAAACACTATGTCATCAAGCGCGGCTATCGCGACGGCTGGGCCGGCTTCGTGATCGCGCTCGGCAATTTCGCGGGCACTTCTACCGCTACGCCAAGCGTTACGTGGAAACGCAGGCCTGGTCGCCGCCGCCGTCCGAGCCGCTGCGCCGGCCCTAATTCTTCGTCACGACGACCCGACTATTGCCCGAACTTCTTGCGCACGCCGAGAATGTTGGAATATTCGTCGGTTCAGGCCGGCACGCGCGGATCGGGCTCGACCAAGTGCCAGTCGAGATTCCAGACAAGGTCGCCCAGGTCTTTCGGGTTGCGCGCATGCACCGCCACCAGAGCATTCATCTTGAAATCGTTCGGCGCGACGTCGGGCCTGCGATCCTGCTTCACGTAGGTCACGGAGCCCCTCGGCGGCGCCCATCGCGGCGACGACACGTGCGAGCTCCATGTGGCGGTTGGAAATGTGCAGGACCAGCACGCCGCCGGGGGTGCGGTGCGCGAGGTAGCCGGCCAGCGCCTCGCGCGTCAGCAGGTGCACCGGAACGACATCGGATGAGAAAGCGTCGAGAACGATGAGATCGTAGCGCCTGGGCGATGCGGCCAGCGTCAGCCGGCGTCGCCGAGGACGATTGAAGTATCCCCCCCCCCGCTGGACGACAGGAACCTGAAGTAACGCGGATCGCGGGCGATGCGCACCACGTCAGGATCGATCTCGTAGAACGCCCAGTCCTCGCCGTTGCGTTCGGTGGCCGGCGCGGCTGCCGGTTGCCAAGTCACGACAAACGGAGCGGCAGGCAGCCTCCTGCCGCAGGTCGCAGACGACGTTGTCCGCCGCTGAAAAAACCTGGAACCAGTCATCGAGCGGCTTCAGGTCGGCCGCCCGGACGCGACGAAAACCCTGCTCAATGAGTTGACGTACCAGGCAACCGCCGATTAAGCCGCCACCACCGGTCACGACAATGCGATCACCTGAACCGATGCGGTCAGACATGCTTGATTTGGTCGAACCGGTCGCGGCCGGCGCCTTGCGCGGCGGCGAACTTGCGTGACAATGTCCGCCCGGCCACTCGTTTCGTCCATTGCCGCCTGTTGATCTGCCCCTTGCCCCAGATAGACAAGGTCCACGGCCTCACCGACGGCCGCAGGTAACAGCAACCGCCAGCAATCGACGACAATGAGTCGTCCGCCAGCGCGCTGCAAGGCCGCAAGCGGCAAGTCCTTGTACTGCGGCCAAGGCGTCGTGATAATTCGAATACCGCAGCGGGCGGCGCACGGCTCCGCCGCCGCGACTTCGACCAGGCTGCCGAGCACCGTCTGCGCCGCGGGCGCCGCCTGCGGATCAGAAACGATGACCGAGTAACCTGCCTCGGCAAGCGCTGCCGCGATGGCGACGCCCTGGCTCGCGTCGATCACCGCCGTGTACGGCTTATAGGACAGACGCAGGATGCCCACCGTGCCACCGGGGAGCAGGCTGCGCACCAGGCCCCCTACGACGCGCTCCACCTGAAGTTCGTTGATGGCGTCGGTCGCTGCGGCGAGATCGGCGGACGCCCACCTTGTTGGCCATTGCGGCAAGGGCGGCATTGTCACGCGGAAAGCACGGACCACCTTAGAGCAGGATGATCTTAGCTTGAATCGATTTTGGATTCCCAAATCAGGCTGGTTCTGCGCGGTTCTGACTGGCGGGCTGTCCTGTAACCGGGCGGCCAAACAATTCGGGGTGGGTATCAGCACCGCGATTAACTGGGTTGCCCGTGTTCGGGAGACCGGCAGCGTTGCGCCCGGCAAGATGGGCGGTCACAAGCCGAAGGCGATTTCATGGGAGCATCGGGTCTAGCTGTTACGGCGGATCCAGGACGGCGACTTCACCTTGCGGGGGCTGGTGGCGGAACTCAACGCGCGTGGCCTCAAGGTCGATTATCGGTCGGTCTGGGAGTTCGTCCATGCCGAGAAGCTGAGCCTTAAAAAAAACCGTGGTGGCTGGCGAGCGCGATCGGCCCGACGTCGCGCGGCGGCGAGCGCAGTGGACCAAGTATCAAGATCGCGTCGAACCCGAGCGCCTGGTCTTCATTGACGAGACCTGGACCAAGACCAATATGGCACCGCTGCGGGGATGGGCGCCATGCGGCGAGCGCCTTATCGCCAAGGTCCCGCAGCGCCGCTGGACGACCACGACCTTCCTGGCCGCCTTGCGCCATGACCGCATCGATGCACCGTGGCTGCTTGAGGGGCCGATCGACGGCGAGAGCTTTCGAACCTATGTCGAGAAGGTCCTCCTGCCGACGCTGCGCGAAGGCGACATCGTCATTATGGACAATCTCGGCAGCCACAAAGGAAAGGCGGTGCGCGCAATCATCCGCTCGGCCGGCGCCAAGGTCTTCTTCCTGCCCAAATACTCGCCGACCTGAACCCGATCGAACAGGTCTTCGCCAAGCTTAAGCATCTGCTGCGAAAAGCCGCCGCGCGAACGGTCGAAGCCGTGTGCATCGCAGTCGGCGAACTCCTCGCTACCTTCTCCGCCGAGGAATGCGCCAACTACTTCGGGAACTCAGGTTGGCTGTCGCTGCCGATCGCCTTGGTAACCGCGGTCGCATCGGCGTCGCCGGGCATGCGGTCGCAGATGTCGGAGATCATGTTGGCGAACGATGTCTTAATCGTGACGAACGAATTGACCGCGATCTTCGCAATTTCCGCGTTGATGAAATTCATCCGCTGGATCGGCGGCTTGCTGGCGCAGATGGCGATGTGGATCGACGCCAGCAGATCACAGGCCCTCGGATCGGACTCGCCAATCAGAATGAAATCCGGATGCAGCATGTCGTGAATCACGCTGCCGAGCGCGATGAATTCCGGAGTAGCAAAGACCGAGGTCGTGTCCGACCCTTCGCCCCAGTTGGCGCGCTGCGCATCGCTCAGGCCGGCCGGCGGCGGGACGGAAAAATCGTAGTACGCTCGGCCAGGACCGGAGTTCTCGTAGAAGCAGCAGGGCGAGCAACCATGCGTCGCAGTGGCGTCCTTGGTGCGCAGCTGCGTCTGCAGCCGCCGCAAGGACTGCATGGTCGGCGCGTTCCAGTAGGCGCCGAGGCTAGTCGGTTCGTCGCGCCACGGCGCCTTGTCGCCCGCGTAGTAGCAACAGGCGCTGACCATGCTGTCCGGCGCCGAGATGTTGAGCTCATACCAGGGCGCCGTGCATTTCATCGGCCGGGCTCCTGCAGCGGGTTTGTGCAGCCATCGCTCGGACGCGGCTGAATTCGGGATCGAAATTCTGCCCTATCCCGGGATGGTCGACGTGGAGAAATCATGCACCCGGAGCGTGGCGACCGGAAGCATTTCGCGTCGGGGATAATTCACACGCCAATCTTGCGTGTGCCAAATGCGCCACTCGCCCGGCAATTGTCTTCCGGGGGATTGCCACCGATTCGCGACTCAGCGAAGGATTCCAACGGGATACGGGGACGCGCCATGAGACACCTCTCGCGTGCGTGCATGTTGTCCATTGCGTTGAGCGCTGCGAGCACCGTCGAGGCCGCCGATCTGGCGCCGCGTCCGGTTCCGCCGGCGGTTGCCTACAACTGGTCCGGCTTCTATGTCGGGGGCACGGTCGGCTGGGGCTGGGGCAACTTCAATCCGCATTCCTCGACGGTCGTCGACGGCTACATCAGCTCACACACCGATGTCGCCGCCATCAACGCCACCGGCAGCCAGAACCTGACGTCGAATGGACTGATCGGCGGCATCGGCGCCGGTTTCAACTGGCAGGCAGGCAATTTCGTCTTTGGCATCGAAGCCGACGCGCAAGCGTTCCGCCTTGCCGGCACCGTAATCAATGGCGGCACCTTCCCGACAGCGCCTGCAGATACCTACGTCTCACCACCAGCATCAACAGCAATTGGCTGCTCACTGTTCGCCCGCGCATCGGGTGGGCAATGGACAATTGGCTGGTGTACGCCACCGGCGGTCTGGCGGTAACCGATCTCAGCGCGAGCTTCATGTGGGGCGACTCCACAGACGGCAGGGAAGCCGCCACCTACACCGTTGCCAAGGCAGGCTATGTGTTCGGCGGCGGCATCGAGACGGGCCTCGGTCGACACTGGACCCTCAAGGCCGAGTACCTCTACGTGAGATTCAACGCCACGTCGGCCACCGGACAAGTGCAGGGACGTCCTGTGCAAGTGTTCACCCACAGCGCCGATCTGCACGCCAACATTGCGCGCGTCGGCGGAAGTTATCGTTTCTAACGGTTCGCCGTTGTTCGCGTGCATCTCGGGGGATGGGGATGTCATGAAAACTCTCTTGCTCGGCAGCGTTGCCGTTTTTGCGATGACCGTGGTTGCGCCTGCGGACGCGGCCGATCTGGCCCTGATCAAAGCGCAAGAGCGATGGACCTGGTCCGGCATCTACGTCGGCGGCCACATCGGCTCGGCGATGGGCCTCAACACCATCGCCAATCCGCTCGGGCCGTCGCTGTTCGGCGATGATGTGCATAGTCCGGGCTATCTCGGCGGCGCCCAGATCGGCGCGAACTGGCAGAGCCCGGGCTCGGCCTGGGTGTTCGGCCTCGAAGCCGACGCCAGCCTCGCCAACCTCGACGGCACCAATACCTGCTACGCGGTATCGGGAGTCTTCACCTCGCTGAACTGCCGGGCGCACACCAGCGCGTTCGGCACGATGACGGGCCGCACGGGTCTCGCCTTCGGTCCGGATGGCCGCAGCCTTGCCTACATCAAGGGCGGTCTTGCCTGGGCCCGCAGCAGCATCGACACGATCGTCAATCACAACCTGATGGGCGTGTCCGGCAGCAGCAGCGCAGGCGTCCGATCCTGGGGCTGGGCCGTTGGCGCTGGCGCCGAATACGCCATGAGCTCGCACTGGTCGGTGTGGGCCGAATACGACTATCTCGCTCTCGGTCGATCGAGCGTGACGGTGCCCCGCGAATCCGCCACCACCAATCCGGCCACCGGCCCGGTCACCGGAACCTTCATCCAACTGCCCGGCACGACCGTCTCGCAGTCGATCCACACCTTCAAGCTCGGCGTGAACTACCTGCTCGCCGCCGGCGCGCCCCTCCCCGACGGCCGGACTGCGAGCGTCGATGCTGCGAGCCGCGGCAAGTCACCGATTCACAAAGCGCGCCCGGTCGCGGTCTGGGCGCCGGGCTGGGAGGTCGAAGCCGGCACCCGCTATTGGTACAGTTCCGGCCGGTTCCAGAAGGACATCGCGCCCGATCTTCTCGGCCCGCAAAATCCCACCTTCAACATCTCGCGGCTGACCTGGAACAATCTTACCGGCCACTCTGCCGAAGCGTTTGCACGCGTCGACACCCCGATCAATGTCTTCGCCAAGGGCGTGATCGGCGGCGGCCTGACCCTCGGCGGCAAGATCAACGATGAGGATTGGGGGCTTGAGCCGCCGGGGGCTGCGGTTCACACCGGCTACTCCAACACGGTCGGCGACGCCTCGGGCAACATCTCCTACGCCACCGTCGACGCCGGCTACGATGTCTTCCGCGGCCCGGACTACAAGGTCGGCGTATTTGCCGGCTACAGCGTCATCACCAGCAACCAGAGCTCGGCCACCTGTCTGCAGATCGCGCTGCACGCATCCGGAATCTGCCATCCGCCGACCTATACGTTCATTCTCGGAGAGTACGAGCGCTGGCAGTCGCTGCGCGTCGGCGGCAACCTCGACGTCATGCTGACGCCCCGCTGGCGGCTTGTCGCCGACGTCGCCTACCTCCCTTACGTGAAGTTCAACGGCCAGGACCAGCATCCGCATCGGCCGTTCATCGCTGAGGAATGGGGCACCGGCGTCGGCACGCAGGTCGAGGCATTCGTGAGCTACTTCGTGACCCCGCAATTCTCGCTTGGCGCCGGCGGCCGGTACTGGGCGATGTGGACGACGAGCGGCCTCGCCTGCCGCGAGCCGCCGCAAGGCAACTGCCCGGCGCCAGAGCAGAACATGCAGTTCAAGACCGATAGGTTCGGCCTGCTGTTCCAGGCCGCCTACAAGTGGGACGAGACCGGCGTCGCGGTCGTAAGATAAGCGCCGCCCGGCGCGATCACTCCGCCGCCCGCACCTGCCCGGGCACGCTCAGCGAAAGCTTGGCGGCGAGCGCGTCCTCGCGGAACGCCTTGACGGCGTCGAGCGAGAGTTCGGCGCCGGTCTTGCTGCCCATTGCCGGCAGCTTCTTGAGCACGTCGGCCGGCGCGGTGATGATCTGGCAGCCCATCTCGTCCGCCTCGATGACGTTGAACGCCTCCCGCGTCGAAGCCCAGATGATCTCGACGTTCGGCGTCTGCCGCGCCTTGTCGACTGCACGCCGCATGATCGGGCGATAGTCGATGCCGAGATCGGCCAGCCTCCCGGCGAACACCGAGACGCAGCACGGCGCCTTGCCGGCGAGCGCATCGATGGTGCGCGCGACCTGCTCGTCGGTGAAGATCGCCGTCACGTTGACCTTGACGCCGTCGCCCGACAGTGCGCGCACGGCTTCGGTGAGCGCTTCGCCCCTGGTGTTCGTCACCGGCAGCTTGACGAACACGTTGTCGCCCCAGCGCGCAATCGCCCGCGCCTGCGCGACCATTTCGGGAATGTCGTCGGAGAACACCTCGAACGAGATGTGGCGGTCCGGCACCGCGGCGGTGATGTCGCGGCCATAGGCCTCGTAGTCGGTCACCCCGGCCTTGCGCAGCAGCGACGGATTGGTGGTGAAGCCCGCAATCCAGGGCTTCTGCGCCATCTCCAGAATCTGCGCCTTGTCCGCCCCGTCGGTGAACAGCTTGACCCGAAGATCGGCCAGCTTCGCTGCCATGTCGTCCTCCACATTCCCGTTGTCGACATGATACCGCCCGCGAGCGGCCGGCGCCATGCGGCCGATCCCCCGAGTTCCAACCGCCGCCGTCCCTCAGCCCCAGCGTTCGCGCCAAGCCTGCAGCATCAGCACGGTCCACAGCGGATGCTGCCAGTTGCGTGCGCCGGACAGATGTTCCTGCCAGGCCCGTCGCACCGGTTCGACCCGCACGAAGCCATGCCCGGCGAGTTTCGAAGGCGACAGCAGCGTCTCGGCCCAGTCGCGCAGCGGCCCCCGCAGCCAGGCGTCGATCGGCACGCCGAAGCCCATCTTCGGCCGGTCGATCAGGTGGCGCGGCACGTAGCGGTCGAGCACCTGGCGCAGCAGCCATTTGCCCTGCCCGCCGCGCAGCTTGAACCGTTGCGGCAGACTCCACGCATAAGCCACGACACGGTGATCGATGAGCGGCACCCGGCCCTCCAGCCCAACCGCCATGGTGGCACGGTCGACCTTGGTGAGGATGTCGTCCGGCAGATAAGTCACGAGATCGAGGTACTGCATGCGCGCCATGAAATCCGGAAAATCGCGCGCGACGCTGGCATCCCACAGCGGACCGCGCGGCTCGCGC
The DNA here is from genome assembly GCA_050179645.1 of Xanthobacteraceae bacterium. Lineage (GTDB taxonomy): Bacteria > Pseudomonadota > Alphaproteobacteria > Rhizobiales > Xanthobacteraceae > VAZQ01. Next base: position 7,477 of record JBFXEX010000203.1, read on the forward strand.
CCGCGCGCGGCGACCTCGTCCGGCCGGTCCCATTGGCTGACCAGCCGGCGGTAGATCGCGTCGGGCGTCGGATCGTCGAGCAGCGGCGCCAGCTTGTGCAGCTTGTCGCCGGGAAGTGACGCCTGCGGCAGGAACGGCACGAAGCCGAACAGCCGGTTCCAGGCCTCGGGCGACAGGGCCCGCATCGCCGTGGCGAGCGGGCGGTGCAGGCCACGCGGCATCGCGCTCGCGGCCCGCGCCAACCGGCCGGCCCAGACGTAGC
>JBFXEX010000204.1:0-7546 GCA_050179645.1 Xanthobacteraceae bacterium
AATGCTCCGTGATCCGCTGCTCGGTGATCATGCGGTAATAAGGGCGTGGGGCTGGTCAGTTCAACTGGATTCCGCTGTCCTTGAAGACCTTGCCCCAGCGGTCGGTTTCCTTGCGCAGGAAAACGTCGAACTCCTCCGGCGTCGAACTCACCGCGCTGATGCCGGACTTCTGCAGGGTTTCGGCGATCACCGGGTCGCGATACATGGCGGCGACCTCGCGCTGAATCTTTTCCACGATCGGGCGCGGCGTTCCGGCCGGCGCGACAAACCCGATCCAGGTCGAGATGTCGTCGAGCGCCGGGTTTCCCGCCTCGACCGATAGCGGCCGCACGTCCGGCAGGGCAGGGAGCGGCCGGCTGTTGAGCTTGGCGAGCGCGCGCAACTGGCCGGACTTGATCAGCGAGACGTGCGACGCCGTGCCATCCACAATGTAGTCCACCGCCCCGGTCAGCAGGCCCTGCACGGTCGGGGCGCTGCCGTTAAAGGGGATGTATTGCACGTCGATGCCGGCCTCGCGGTTGAACAGGTAGCCGGCGAGCCGCGTGGTAATGATGCCGGCGCCGTAATTGAGCTTGCCGGGATTGGCTTTGGCCCGCGCGATCAGTTCCTGTACCGACTTCGGGCCGTCGGCGCGCACCGTCAGCAGCGAGGTGTTCTTGGCGGCGAGGCTGATCAGCGAGAAGTCCTTGAGCGGCGCATAGGACAGGTTCTTGTTGGTCAGCGGGTTGAGCACCATGGTGACGTCCATGGCGGCGAACAGAGTATAGCCGTCGGGCGCTTGCTTGGCGACGCGGGCCGCCGCGATCGCGGTATTGGCGCCCGGCTGGTTCTCGATCACCACTGGCTGGCCCCACACTTCGCTCAGCCGCTGCGCGACCACGCGCGACAGGATATCGGTTGGGCCGCCGGCCGGGAACGGCACGACAATCTTGACGGGGCGGCTCGGATAGCTCTCCGGGCGCTCCTGTGCGACGGCGACGGTCGCCAGTGCCAACATCGGCGCCAGCAGCAACAAGCGAGCCAGATAACGCATGCGATCCTCCGCTCAATCGAGCTTGATGCCGGTTTCCTTGATCACCCGAGACCAACGGTCGGCCTCCTTGCGGATGAAGACGGCAAACTGCTCCGGAGAGTTGGTGACCGGATAGTTGCCGGTTCGCTCGGATTTTTCCTTCACCCCCGGATCGCTCAGGATCTTCACGACCTCGGCGTTGATCTTGTCGACGATCGGTTTCGGCGTCCCCTTCGGAGCGACAAGTCCGAGCCAGACCGAAATGTCTTCGAGGTCACGAAGGCCCGCGGCGTCAGCGAGAGGCGGGATTTCGGCCATGGAGGGTGGGGCGTCGCGGTCGAGCTTGCCCAGCGCGCGCAAACGGCCGTCGGCAATCAGCGGCGCAACGTTCTGGTTGGCTCCATAGATCAGTTGCACGCTGCCGGTCATGAGCCCGTTGACGGTCGCAGGCGTGCCCTTGAACGGAACGTAGACGATGTCGATCCCGGCCGCTTTGTGAAACAAGTGGCCCATGAGCTGGGTGGTAATCGTGCCGGCACCATAGTTGAGCTTGCCGGGCGCGGCCTTGGCGCGCGCAATCAGGTCGGCCACGTCCTTCGGGCCATCCTTGGCGAGCACCGCCAGCACTGAAACGGTCTTGGCCGTCAGCGTGATGGGGACAAAGTCGTCCAGCGGGTCGTAGGGCAGGCTCTTGTAGAGGTACTGGTTCATCACCAGGGTCGAGTCGATTGCCATGAACAGGGTGTAGCCATCGGGGGCCGACTTGGCGGCCGCCTGCGCGCCGATGATGGTGTTGGCGCCCGGCCGGTTCTCGATCACAACCGGCTGGCCCCAGTCCTCGCTCATCTTCTGGCCGATGACGCGCGCCACGATGTCCGATGGACCGCCGGCGGGAAACGGCAGGATGATGCGGACGGCGCGGTTCGGAAAGTTACGCGCGTCGGCGTCGGTCCGGTCCTGTGCGGCCGCCGGGCCGGAGGTCAGTACGCACGCGAGGGCGAGCGCAGCGACTGGTGCTGCGAATTTCATGGCTTCCTCCCGCAATTCATTTTCATTCTTACTGTCATCTTCGCTGCTGTGCGGTTCGCTGGCAACCCATCAAACCCGGCATGGCCGTCATGCCGTTCAACTGGCCGCGCCGAACGGCTATGCTGCGCGGGAAGGAATCCAACGTGAGAGTCCGCCGCGGACCAAGGGGGGAATCGTGCTCGCTCGCAACGCATCCGCACAGGCCGACCGCCGGTCGATGTACAACGCCAACAAGCTCAAGATCGGCTTGTTCGGCGCGAACTGTTCATCCGGTCGCGCCGTCACGCTGGTGCCGGAGCGCTGGTCGGGAAGCTGGCCGGACAATCTGAAACTCGTGCGCATGGCCGACGAGGCCGGCATCGACTTCATGCTGCCGATCGGGCGCTGGAAAGGCTATGGCGGCGACACCGACTACCAGGGCGCGACGCTGGAGACCATCACCTGGGCGACCGGCCTGCTGGCTTCGAGCCAGCGCGTCACCGTGTTCGGGACCGTCCACGCGCCGCTGTTCAACCCGATCATGGCAGCGAAGGAGATGGTCACGGCCGACCATATCGGCGCGGGGCGCTTCGGGCTGAACATCGTCGTCGGCTGGAACGAGGGCGAGTTCGAGATGTTCGGCGTGCATCAGCGCGAGCACGAGCAGCGCTACGAATACGCCCAGGAATGGATCGACGTCATCAAGATGATCTGGTCCGACAGGGAGGACTTCGACTTCCACGGCCGCTATCTCGACCTGAAGAAGATCCGCGGCAAGCCGAAGCCATACGGCGGCACTCAGCCGGTGATCATGAACGCCGGCGCCTCTCCGGTTGGCCAGGCCTTCGCCATCCGCAACTGCGATGCGTTTTTCCTGCAGGCGTCGCGCACCTCGCTCGACGAGACCGCCCAGCATGTCGTCGCCGCCAAGACCCAGGCGAAGGAGCAGGGGCGCGAGCTCGGCGTCTACACGGTCGGCGTCGTCACCTGCCGGCCGACCAGGAAGGAGGCGCAGGAATACTGGAACCACGCGATCGTCGAGCACGCCGACTGGAACGCGGTCGACAGCATCCTGGCCCTCAAGGACATCACGGCGCAGAACACCCCAGCGGAGAAATTTCAGCAGATCCGCAACGGCTACGCGCAGGGCATGGGCGGCCTGCCGATGGTCGGCGATCCCGACGATGTGGCGAATGCGCTCGCCGATCTCAGCAAGGCCGGCCTGACTGGGATCGCGATCTCGCTGGTCAACTACCTCGATGAGTTGCCGTACTTCTGCGCGGAGGTGCTGCCGCGGCTCGAGCGCATGGGGTTGCGGGAACGGCGTTGAGCCTGGGTCATTCCCGAAGCCGCATCGCGGGCGGCCCCGGAAAGACCAGAGAGCTCAGTTGTGTCCGATCAATCCAGCTTCAGCCCGACGTCCTTGATGACCTTGGCGCGAACGTCCGCCTGCGCACGGATGAACGCCGCGAAATCCTCAGGCGACTTGCTGGTGGCGGGTTCGATGCCGGCGGCAAGAAGTCGGTCGCGCACCTCCGGCATCTGCAGCACCTTGTGGATGGAGGCGAAGAGCCGCGCCACGACCGCGCGCGGCGTGCCGGCGGGGGCGACGATGCTCTGCCAGATGCCCAGGTCGTAGCCCGGAAACGTTTCCGCGATGGTCGGAATTTCGGGCGCGAGCGACAGCCGTTGCGCACTGACGAGGCCTAGAATTTTCACCTTCTTGGCGCGCCAGAGCGGCAGCGACACGTTGATGCTCTCCATGCCGAGCGGGATGTCGCCCGCCATGATGCCGGTGATCTGGGTGGTGCCGCCGCGATAGGGCACCATCGTGAAGTTGGTGCCGGCCATCTGGTTGAGCAGCCCGACATTGACCTGCGAGGTCGGCGTGCTGATGCCGATCTGAAAGGTGCCGGGCTTGGCCTTTTCGCGGTCCACCATTTCCCGGATCGAATTCACCGGGATGTTGATGTTGCCGACCACCGCGGATGGCACCAGCGCGACCAGCGAGATCGGCGCGAAGTCCTTGAACGGGTCATAGGCAAGTTTGCTGTAGAGGAACGGGTTCATCACCAGCGTGCCGTCAATCGCCATCAAGAGCGTGTAGCCGTCAGGGGCGGCCTTCGCGACCGCCTGCGCGCCGATGATGGTGTTGGCGCCAGGGCGGTTGTCGACCACGACCTGCTGGCCGAGGTCTTCGCTCATCTTCTGGCCGATCAGCCGACCGAGGAAATCCGCCGGCCCGCCGGGCGCGAACGGCACGATCAGCGTGATCTGCCGCGTCGGATAGGGCTGCGCATTGGCGGGCACAACCGAAAGAGCGGCGATCGCTATGGCAAATAGACCGGCCAATAACTTTTTCATTTTTCTCCTCCCTTGCGGCGTTTTTCTCCGTCGTCGTTGCGAGCGGAGCGAACTGCCGATGAAGCTGGATTGCTTCGTCGCTTCGCTCCTCGCAATGACGAAGGGGCCGATGAACCCGACTGGGTTTTGGTTCTGATTCTAGTTCAAATGCTGCATCAGGCCGCCGAGCTGCGGCATCGCCGGCAACGGCGCGAGCTGCGCCTGCAATCGCTTCATGCAGCCCCACAGCACCGCCTGGTTGCTGTTCACGACCGGCTTGCCCAGCGTGCGTTCGATCTCGACGATCGCCTCGATCTGGGTGGTGTTGGTGCAGCTCAGGAAAATGCCGTCGGCGTCCGGCCGGTCGTGCTGGCGGGCAAGCTCGACCCATTCGCCGGGCGTGACGTTGACGAATTCCTGCGCGCTAAGGCCGAGCGCGATGTCGTGGACGACGACATGGCCGGTTGCCGTCAGATAGTCGATAATCGGCTTGTTGCTGAGATAGGGCGTCAGCAGGACGACTTTCTTGAGCCCCAGGGTCTGCAGCGCCTCCAGCACCAGCCGGCTGGTCGCCACCGCCGGGATGCCGGTGGCTTCGGTCACGATATCGAGGATGCGGCCTTCGCCCTGCGGGCCCTGCGTCATCGAGGTGTCGGTGCAGTGAAAGACGATCAGGTCCGGCGAGACGTCCGCGAGCAGCTGCGCCGACGTCGCGATCTCTTCCGCCATCACCGGCAGTGGCCGCTTCCACGGGCCGGCGACCCGCGCGCGGGCGACATGCACGGCGAGCCCCGGCGGGGCGAAGTGGTTGAACTGCGGCTCGCTCATGCTGTTGACCGACGGGATGATTAATCCGATCCGGGCGCGTGGGACGTCGAGTGCGGCATCGGCCGGTCGGCGATCGAGAGTGGCAGCGTCCATGTTGCGTCTCCGCTTGGGCGTTACTGCACGTTCAGGCTCGCCGACTTGGCGAGCCGGGCACTGAAGGCATACTGCTGCGCGATGAATGTCTGCATGTCGGGCGGGGGCAGGTCGCTGCCGCTAACGCGGCCGCGACACTGCCGATCCGGATCGTGACCATTGCGCTTCCCGGCGTTGGCGATCGGGCGATCAAACGGCTCAGCCACAAGAATGGGTCGAATTGCAGCGCGTGTCGAGAGGGCGCACCGGCTTACGGCTCCTCGGCCGTCGGTTCGGCACCGGCGAAGGGTCGTTCCGCCACATAATGAGGGGAGGCGGCTTTTGCAGCCGAGCGAGAAGGAGTAGGTGTCGGTCGAACGCCGGGGAGACGACGATGTGGCCAGACCGCCGTCTGATCGATCTGTTTGGAATCGAATTGCCGTTCGTGCAGGCGCCAATGGCAGGCGCCATGGATTACGAACTGGCTGCCGCCGCAGCCGAAGCCGGCGCGCTCGGTACGTTACCGTGCGCCATGCTCAGCGAGGCGCAGGTGCGCGAGCAGTCGGCGAAGTTCCGCGCGCTGACCAAAAAGCCGCTCGGGCTCGCATTCTTCTGTCACGTCGTGCCGGTGCCGAACAACGAGCGCGAAGCCAGATGGCGCGACCGTCTCGCGCCATACTATCGCGAGCTTGCGATCGATCCCTCGGCGCCTGTTCCCACCAGCAATCGCGCGGCGTTCGACGAGCGGATGTGCGAGGTGGTCGAGGAGATCAAGCCCGAGGTCGCGAGCTTCCACTTCGGGCTGCCGAGTGACGCAATGGTGGAGCGGGTCAAGGCCGCAGGCTGCATCATCGTCAGTTCGGCGACCACGGCCGGCGAGGCGCGCTGGCTGGTCGATCATGGCGCCGATGCGATCATCGCTCAAGGCAACGAGGCGGGCGGCCATCGCGGCATGTTCCTGACCGGCGATCTGGCGACGCAGGCCGGCACCTTCGCGCTGGTGCCGCAGTTGGTCGATGCGGTGAAAGTGCCGGTGATCGCGGCTGGGGCGATCAGCGACGCGCGGGGGATCGCCGCCGCATTGGCGCTCGGCGCTGCCGGCGTGCAGATCGGCAGCGCCTACCTCTGGGCCTTCGAATCCAAGATATCCGCCCTGCATCGTAGCGCGCTCAAGGACGCGCGGGACGACAGCACCGTCGTGACCAACCTGATGACCGGCCGCCCGGCGCGCGGCATCGTCAACCGCGTGATCCGCGAACTCGGACCGGTCTCGGAACTGGCGCCCGAATTCCCGCTGGCGGCGGGGGCACTCGCGCCGCTGCGGGCCAAGGCCGAGGCGCAGGGCTCGGACGACTTCTCGCCGATGTGGGCCGGGCAGGCGGCAGGGCTGGGCCGCGCGCTGCCGGCGGGCGAGATCACGCGGCGGCTGGCCGAGGAGGCGCTGGAGCGGCTTGCCAATTTGGCAGGGCGCTAGCCGAAGGTCACGACGGCCGCCCAACGGCTAGCCCGCGCCGGTGTGCCCGCTGCCGCGAACGGAAGCTGCATCCCGCGGCGGATTGTTGGCATTGGCTCCGCTTGCTATATGGACCGGCAGCAGTTGCAAGCCGTGAGGTTCCATGTCCGTTGACGCCGCCACCGTCCGACGTATTGCTCATCTCGCCCGAATTGCGGTTGCCGATGAGGAGGTCGAGCACCTCAAGGGCGAGCTCAACGCCATGCTGGCGTTCGTCGAGCAGTTGTCGGAGGTCAACGTCGAGGGCGTCGAGCCGATGACGTCGGTTACGCCGATGGCGATGAAGAAGCGCGTCGACGTGGTCACCGACGGCAATATCCGCGACGACGTGCTCGCGAATGCACCCTCGACCGAGGACGGCTTCTTCCTGGTGCCGAAGGTGGTGGAATGATGAGCTGCGGAACCGATGCTGCACACCCGCGCGCTAACCCAGGAGTGGCTGATGTGCATGGCGTGTGAAGAAGCCGACATGGCCTATCGCTGGCAACTCGTCGAGCATATTGCCAAGGGCGAGATGCCGCCCGGACTGACCGCGCAGGACCTTGCCAACATGGGCCTGCCGCAGCCGGGTGAGATCGAGGTCACGAAGGAGCCGGACGGCACGGTGATTTACCGGCAAAGAGCGCCGTCCGAGGTCCGCGCTGCGCGCGCCGCCGGCTTCGTCTGCGACACGCCGGACGGCGAATGACCGACTACGTGACGTTATCTCTCCTTTCACCCTCCCCTGGAGGGGGAGGGTCGGCGCGCATCGGAGCGCAGCGGAGATGCGA
>JBFXEX010000205.1:0-7436 GCA_050179645.1 Xanthobacteraceae bacterium
ACTTTAGCTTGCCCGCCAGAGGCTAAGACAAGTATCTGTTGCCTTACCCGGTCAGATAAAGCACGGCAAGTTGTCCAATCAATAATCGATCAAGCTCATGTCGAGGAACTGCATGCCGAATGGCCTTAGTTTCCGTGTCATCATCGTCGGCGCTGGCCCAGTCGGTCTCGCTACCGCAAACCTTCTGGCCGACCAGGGGATATCAGTCTCGCTCGTCGAAGCGAGCGCAGAACTCCCGCGCGACCTGCGGGCGTCCACCTTCCATCCGCCGACGCTCGATATGCTCGAGCGATTCGACGTCGTCGGGCCGATGATCGAGCAGGGGCTGATCTGTCCAACCTGGCAATTCCGCGACCGCGACGAAGGCGTCGTCGCCACCTTCGAACTATCGCGCCTCAGGGACGATACCAATCATCCGTATCGGCTCCAGTGCGAGCAATGGCGCCTGGGCGAGATGCTGTATGCGCGTCTGTGTAAAAATCCGTTGGTGGACATCCGGTTCGGAACGGTAGCAACCGGCGCGCGGCAGAATGCCGACGGAATCGCGCTCGACGTGACCTTGCCGGACGGTGGCGCCGAGACGATGAGTGGGGCGTTCCTTGTCGGTGCGGATGGCATCGGCAGCATGGTGCGCAGCACGGTCGGTGCCGCGTTCGACGGCATCACCATTCCTGAACTCTACCTGACACTGTCGACGACGTATGATTTCCGCGAAGCGATGCCAGATCTCTCAAACATCTCCTACATCTCGGATCCGCGCGAGTGGTATGTGCTGATCCGGACGGTTCGCGTCTGGCGCGCGCTGTTTCCGGTCGACGCGTCGCTCGATGACAAGGATGTGACGTCGCCTACGCGCTCCGAGCGACTACTCCAGGGGGCGGTTCCGCGCGACATCCCCTATGAGGTTGACCACATCACCGCCTATCGGGTGCACGAGCGCGTGGCCTCGACCTACATCAGCGGTCGAATATTGATCGCTGGCGACGCCGCGCACGTGAACAACCCGCTGGGCGGGATGGGTCTCAATGGCGGTATTCACGACGCGTTCAATCTGGCTGAAAAGCTGACAGCCGTCGTTCGCGGCGCACCGATCGAAACTCTTGAGCGCTATAGCCGGCAGCGCCGGAAGGTTGCGCTCGATGTCGTGCAACAGACGGCATTGCGCAATCGCGCCATCCTCAATGCCCAGGAAGGTGGGTCGCGCCGCGCCTTTTACGACGAATTGCGCGGCATCGTCGAAGATCCTGAGAAACACCGCAGCTATCTGTTGCGCACGTCGATGATACAGTCGTTGCGCGATGTGGCGGCACTGAATTGAAGAAGCGCATGATTTGAATGCACAACTCAGCCGCCCTCGCTTTCAATCCGGCGATGGACCAACATCTGATAGGTGAATTGGTCCGCACGGTGCCAGTTGACCGAGGCGATCAGCGTGCCGCCACGTGCAATGTAGCGGCGAAACAGTTGCAGCGACGTGCTGCCCTCCGCCAGGCCGAAGGCATTGGCGACGTGGCGGGGCATTTCGACGGCGCGGATTTCCTGCCAGACCTCGTCGATGGAGCGGCCCGATCGCTGCTCAAGGACCGCGTAGAACGGAGTGGGCTCGGTCCAGAACGTGTCGACGATCGGTTTAAATTCCATCGGAACATAGGATTCGATGAACGCGAGCGGCGTTCCTCCACGCTCGGTCCATCGTACGCCGGTCAACAGCAGCCACTCTTCGCCGGAGCCACCGCCAACGCGTTCCGCCAAAGCCTCGTCGAGAATGATCGGCGCAATCGAATGCAACGCGTAGTGCGTTGTCTTGGCGTTCGCGAACAGGTCTTCGAGCTTGTTGAATGACTGAGCATATTTGACCACCGGAGACGCGGAAGTGACTAGAGTTCCGGTTCCTTGCCGGCGCCGGACGAGGCCGCGTTCAGCAAGGAGCCGCAGTGCCTCGCGCACGGTGTTGCGGCTGATCGCGAATTCTTCGCTGAGCTGAGCCTCAGGCGGGAGGTGCGAGGATACGGGATAGTGGCCGTTGACGATCCGGTCCTGCAGCGCCGTGGCAACGTGAATGTAAAGCGGCCGACGGAAATCTTGCTCGTCGCGCTCCTGGATTCCGTGTTCCTTGACGATCGTCGCAACTTTCATGGTCCGATCCGCTCCGCGTCGACGGGAACGGGTCCGGCGCCAAAGCGCCGCAGGCGCAACCCGCGTCGTGTCCGTGAAATGCGGAGACCAGTCGGCTGTTACTATCTTCAACCTCACAGCGAGTTGTCAAGATTAGGTTGCGATTGACTCGTTTACTTGTTTGGACAAGTCTATGTTGACTTAACCCGAGCGAATGGCGATGCGACCGCAGACCATAGCGGAGCGGATGATTGCGGAGCATGCGCGCGAAGGGGCCGTGCCGGCGGGCGCGATCGCGACCGTGACGCCCGACATCCTGCTGCTGAACGACGTCTCCGGTCCTCTCGCCTTCGATCAGTTCGCCGCCATGGGCGCATCGGCGCCGGCGGCCCGTGATCGGGTCGTGTTGGTCGCGGATCATTTTGCTCCCGCGAGCGATATCGCCAGCGCAACCGCGATCCAGGCGCTGCGCGTCTTTGCGCGGACCCACGGTATCGAGCATGTCTACGAGCCGGGCCGCGGCGGCATCGAGCATACGCTGCTCGATGAACTTGGCCTCGTCGGCCATGGCACCATCGTATTCGGTGCGGACAGCCACACCTGTACGGCCGGTGCGTTCAACGCGCTGGGGATCGGCTTCGGCTCGACCGATCTGGCTGCTGCGCTTGCGACCGGCAGCCTGTGGATGCGGGTGCCGGACAGCATTCGCGTCGAGTTGATCGGCCGGCTGAAGCCTTATGTGACCGGCAAGGACATCATCCTCGATCTCATCCGCCGGATCGGCGTCGACGGCGCCGCGGATGCGGCGCTCGAGTTCGGCGGGCCGGGATTAGTATCTTTGCCAATCGAAGACCGCATGGCCGTCGCCAACATGGCGGTCGAGGCCGGCGCCGACACCTGCGCGTTCGAGGGCGACGAGATCTCGCGCGCACACATGAAGAAACGCGGCCGTTTTGATCGCGCGCCGGTGTCCGCCGACCCCGATGCGACATACCGCAGCCGCATCTCGATTGATATGTCGAGCCTGTCGCCGCTGGTTGCCCGACCGCCGTCGCCGGGTTCGGGCGTCCCGGTCGAGGAGCTTCGCGGCCAGCGCGTCGACCAGGTCTACGTCGGCAATTGCGCCAACGGGACGATGGCCGACCTGCGGCAGGTGGCGGATATTCTGCGCGGGCGGCGGATCGCATCGCACGTGCGCATGATCGTTGTCCCCGCCACCCAGAAGATTTGGCGCGAGGCGCTGGCCGAAGGCATCCTCGATGCTATCGCCGCGGCTGGTGCGACGATTTCGCCGCCGACCTGCGGCGCCTGCTTCGGCGGCCACATGGGCATTCTCGCAGCCGGCGAGACCGCCATCGCGACGACCAACCGCAATTTCCGCGGCCGGATGGGCCATGCGGACTCTCGCGTCTTTCTGGCAAACGCCTGGGTCGCAGCTGCCTCCGCGGTCACTGGTGAAATCACCGCGCCGGACGCCATCGTCGCCAAGGTCGATGCATCATGAGCGCTCGCGTGGCAGCAGTGACCGGGCAGGTACATCGGATCGACGACGATGTCGATACCGATGCGATGCTGCCGGGACGTTATCTGGCGTTGCGCGAACCCGCCGCGCTCGGTGCGCACTGTCTCGAGGACTACGATCCGGATTTTCGGCGCAGGGTCACGCCCGGCGACATTCTGGTTGCCGGCCGCAACCTCGGCTGCGGCTCATCGCGCGAACATGCCGTCATTGCGCTCAAGGCAGCAGGGATCAGCGCCATCGTCGCGCAAAGCGCCGCGCGCATCTTTTTTCGGAACGCGATCAACCTCGGCGTTCCCGTCTTGCTCAGTGCCGAGGCGGCAGCCGGACTCGAAGCGGGAAAGCCCGCTTCGGTTGATCCCGCAGCAGGGGAAATCCGGCAGGACGGCCGCGTCTGGAAAGCGCAGCCGCTCGGCAACGAGGTCGAGGCCATTCTGGCCGCAGGCGGTCTGATCGAACGGGTACGCCAGACTCTGGCAGGGCGTGCGCCGTCGCCGGAAACAGGGAAGGAACGAAATGGCTGACCCAAGGCTGAGAGCGGCTGTGCGGGAGGGCCGGTTTGTCGTCGCGCCCGGCGTCTTCGATCTGATCTCGGCGAAGATCGCCGACGGTCTCGGCTTTAATGCGCTCTACGCGACCGGATTCGGCACCGTGGCCTCGAACCTGGGCATCGCGGACGTCGGCATCGCCACCTACAGCGACATGGTCTCGCGCTTCGGTCAGATGGCGCAGTCCGTCAAGACGCCGCTGATTGCGGATGCGGACACCGGTTACGGCGGTCTTCTGAACGTGCGGCAGACCGTGCGTGGCTACGAGTCGGCCGGCGTCACGGCGATCCAGATCGAGGATCAGGAACTGCCGAAGAAGTGCGGCCACACGCCCGGCCGCCGCGTCATTCCCGCCGAGGAGATGATGCTGAAGATCGAGGTCGCGATCGAATCCCGGCAGAGCGAGGATTTTCTCATCATCGCGCGCACGGACGCGCGCACAGCGCTCGGTCTCGACGAGGCGATCCGGCGCGGCCAGCTCTACGCCAAGGCCGGCGCCGATATCGTGTTCGTTGAAAGCCCGGAAAGCGAAGACGAACTGCGCCGGATCGGCGAAGCGATCGATGCAACGTTGCTCGCCAACATGGTGGAGGGCGGCCGGACACCGATTGTCCCGGCGCAAAGGCTCGCAGCGCTTGGTTTCGCCATCGCGATTTATCCGGCGGTCGGTTTCCTCGCCGCGGCGGCAGCCCTGGAACGGGTCTACGCACATCTCATCCGTCAGGGCGACAGCACCGGACTTCCCGGCACCGAGAGCTACGGGTTCGGACGGATTTGCGAGCTGCTGGGCTTTCCGGATGCATGGGAATTCGAGCGCCGATGGTCCGAGCGCGCGGCTTCAATCGGCGGTACCGACGATGGCGGCCTGCGGCAGCGCGAGCGGGAGACGGTTTGATGAAGGATGCACTTGGCTGGCGCAAGAAATTTGCCGTGCTTGGTCCATCGACCAACACGATCGTGCAGCCCGATTTCGACGACATGCGCCCGTTTGGTGTGACCAATCACTACAGCCGCATCTTTACGCCGAATGCCTCCGCTGTCAGCAACGATACCTTCATGCAGGGCGCCCGCCTGATCGGCAATAACACGATCGACGCGGTGCGCAGCGTGATGACGTCTTCGCCGGATTATCTGGTGCTCGGGATGTCGGCGGTGACGTTCTTCGATGGTCTGGAGGGCGCCAACCGTTTCCAGGCTTCGGTGGAGGAAGCGAGCGAAGGGCTCAAGCTCAGTTGCGGATCGCATGCTTGCGCTGCGGCCCTGCGCGCCTATGGCGGCATCAAGCGGATTGCGTTCTTCTCGCCCTATTTCCCCGCCGCCAATGCCGAGGTGCGCCGCTATTTCTCCGACTGCGGCTACCAAGTCGTGCGGGACATGTGCCTGCAGTGCCCAAGCTGGATCGCGATCGCCGAAGTGCCGACCGAAACCTGCCGCGCGACGATTCGCGCGCTCGATGGCGACGATGTCGATGCCATCATCCAGGTCGGCACCAACCTGAGCATGGTGCGGTTTGCGGCCGCCGCCGAGCTCTGGCTCGGAAAGCCGGTGATCGCGATCAACACCGCCACCTACTGGCATGCGATGCGCGCCAACGGCATCAACGATCGCATTCCCGGCTTCGGGCGCCTGCTCGAGGAATTCTGATCGACATAGGCCAGCCGACCAATGACGAAGGACCTCGACCTCGACTACCGCAGTGCCGGCTTCACCGGGCGCCTCGAGTGGGGCCATTCGCCTGCGCTGGTGATCGTCGACTTCTGCATGGCGTACCTCGACCCGGCATCGCCGCTCTACGCCGGCGTGGAGAGCGCGCGCGACTGCGCCGCGCGGCTGCTGTCTGAGGCCCGCGCTGCGCGGTTACCGGTCTTTCACACGGTGGTCCGCTATATGCCGGGCGGCGCCGACGGCGGCATTTTCTTCCGCAAGGTGCCGCTGCTTCGCGTCTTCGAAGCGGGATCGAAGCTCGCCGAACCGCCGCTCGAACTGGCGCCGCGCGAGGGCGAGATCATCATCGTCAAGCAATATGCCAGCGCCTTCTTCGGCACGTCGTTCGCCGCGACGCTGACAAGCCGCGGCATCGACACGCTGGTCATCGCCGGCGTGTCGACCAGCGGCTGCATCCGCGCGACCGCGGTCGACGCCTGCCAGTATGGCTTTCTGCCATTTGTCTGCCGCGATGCGGTCGGGGACCGTCACCCCAGTCCGCACGACGCAAACCTGTTCGACCTTGCGGCGAAGTACGCCGAGGTCGTCGATGAGAGTTTCGTTCTGTCGCACTTCCGCTCGGAAGTGGGTCGTAACAACTAGAGACGTTGGAGAGCGCTCTCGTGATTGGTGCATAGCAAGCGGTCTATTTGCTGCCGTTCCGATCACCCAAGGCTGAAACGCGTTTCAATTCCCCCGGAGGTCCTGCAGATGACCGTTACCTCGCGAGTGCTGGTATTTCTTACGACACTTCTGCTCTTGTGCGTTCCGGCGCGGGCGGCCGATTGGCCCACGAAAGCCGTCACCATCATCGTGCCGTTCGGCGCGGGCGGAAACACCGACATGATGGCGCGGCTTGCCGCGCAGCATCTCACGGAGAAATTCGGGCAGCCGTTCGTGGTGGAAAACCGGCCGGGCGCCGGCGGCGCGCTGGCAACCGGTGCGGTCGCAACGTCGGCAGCGGACGGCTACACGCTGCTGTTCTCAGCCGCAGCCAACATCGTCCTGACGCCGCAGGTGCAGAAGCTCAATTTCGATCCGCTGAAGCAACTCGCGCCGATTACCAACATGGGTACCGGGACCCAGATGGTCGCCATCAACAATGATCTTCCCGTCAAGACGCTGCCGGAATTCATCGCTTACGCGAAGGCGAACCCGGGAAAGTTGAATTTCTCGGTCGCTGGCACGAACAACATCAGCCACTTGGCGCCGATGCTGCTATTCGCGCGGGCCGGCATCGAGCTGGTCATGGTGCCGGCCAAGAGCGAACCCCTGGCGATCGCCGACATCATCGCCGGACAGACCAATTTCTACTTCGGCAATTCGTCGTCGTTGCTGCCGCAAGTCCGGGCCGGCAAACTGCGTGTCATCGCGGTCGGCACGGCAGAACGTATCCCCGCGGCGCCGGAAGTTCCTCCCGTCGCCGATACCCTGCCCGGCTTCCAGTTCGCGTCGTGGAACGGATTTTCGGCGCCGACGGCCACCCCCGACGCCATCACGGCGGCGATCGGCAAGGAGGTTGCGGCCTTTGCCAAGTCGCCGGCGATCTC
>JBFXEX010000206.1:0-7300 GCA_050179645.1 Xanthobacteraceae bacterium
CTTCAGCTGGTATAATATCCTGCATTGCACAAACTGGGTGATCAACGGGATGGGCGAGCGCTTCCCGAAGCTGCCGGTGATCTGGATCGAGGCCGGCCTGTCGTGGATCCCGTTCCTGATGCAGCGGCTCGACCACGAATTCATGCTGCGGCCGTCCGAGGCACCGCTCCTGAAGAAGAAGCCGTCGGACTACATGCGCGACATGTACTACTCCACGCAACCCATGGAGATTCAGGACATGGAAGCGCTGGAGACCACGTTCCGCATGATGAATGCGGAGACCCAGCTCCTCTACTCCTCAGACTATCCGCACTGGGACTTCGACCTGCCATCGACGATCTCGGACCTGCCGTTCCTGTCCGAGAAGGCCAAGCACAACATTCTGGGCGGCACCGCGGCCCGGCTGTTCAAGCTGCCGCCGCGCAACGAGAAGCAGAAGGCAAACCTTCAGAAGTTCGGCAACGCCGTCGCCTGACAAACACATCAGGAACACGTCCAAGGAACACGTCGCAAGCCGTCGCCCGGGCCGCCCGGGCGACGGCTTTTTCGTTGCCGGCGATCCAGCCGCGTCGATTGGCCGGGAGCGCGCCGAATGCATATCTTGCCTGCAGAATTGACAAACTGCCGGCCTTGCCCGATGACGCCCATCGGCCAAGGAGGCAAGAGGACGACTGGTGGCCCAGAGCAACAACGATCTGATCGAGGTGCGGCTGAATGCCATCCGCTACGGCGCCCGCGATACCAACCTTTATGAGTTCGTCCGGCCGGACGGCCAGCCGCTGCCCCCCTATGAGCCGGGCGCGCATATCGACGTGCACCTGCCCAACGGCATCGTCAGGCAATATTCGCTGGTGCTGCCCGCGAACGGACCTGCGCGAAACTATACGCTCGGCGTCAAGCGCGATCCGGCGAGCCGCGGCGGCTCGCGCTACGTGCACGACGAATTGCGCGTCGGCCGCACACTGAAGATCAGCGCGCCGCGCAACAACTTTCCGCTCCGGGAGGATGCCAGCCACGTCATCCTGTTCGCCGGCGGCATCGGCATCACGCCGATCTGGTGCATGGTCCAGCGCCTCGAAGAGCTGGGCCGCTCCTGGAGGCTTTATTACGCCTGCCGCTCGCGCGCCGACATGGCGTTTCTGACGACGCTCGAACACCTGCCGGGCGCGCAGTTCCACTTCGACGACGAGAGCGCCGGCAAGTTTCTCGACGTCGCGGCGCTTCTGCGAGACGAACCGAAGGACACGCATCTGTATTGCTGCGGTCCGACACCGATGCTCAACGCATTCGAGGCCGCGACCGCCGATTGGCCGCGCGAGCAGGTCCACGTCGAGTACTTCACGCCGAAGGCGCTACCGAGCGACAAGAAAGGCGGTTTCATCGTCGAGCTTGCGCGCTCGGGCCAGGAGTTCGTCATTCCGGAAGGCCAGAGCATCCTGCAGGTGCTGCTCGATGCCGGCATCGACATCGACTATTCGTGCGAACTCGGCATCTGCGGCGCCTGCGAGCAGCGAGTGATTTCCGGCGAGCCGGAACATCGCGACGCCATCCTCACAGAGGAGGAGCAGGCGTCGAACACCAAAGTCATGATCTGCTGTGCTGGCTGCAAGAGCGAGCGGCTGGTGCTGGATCTGTGAAGGCGCGTGCGCGATGCGCGGCCCGCCCTGCCGCCGCATTGTTCGACCCGTGCAAATGACCTACCTTGGACGCAAGCAAGATCGAAAAACCGTCCGAGGAGCGCTCTCATGCCGTCGATTGCGTCCACCCCCCGTACGCTTGCCGCAGCCGCAATGCTTTTCGCCGGGATCGTTTCGCCATCGCAGGCCGCGGATTTCTACGCCGGCAAGTCGATCGATCTCTTGATCGGCGCAGCGCCGGCCGGCGGCTACGACATCTATGGGCGATCGCTCGGCCGCCATCTCGGCCGCCACATCCCCGGAAATCCGACTATCGTCGCGAAGAACATGCCGGGTGCCGGCAGTGCGCGGGTCGGCGGCTTCATCAGCGGTATCGCCCCGAAGGACGGCACCGCGATCGCGGCCCTGATGCCGGGCGCAATCGTCGGGCAATTGCTCGACCCAAAGGCGGAAGCGCTGTTCGATCCGACCAAGGTGATCTATCTCGGCACCGCGAACAACGGCACACGGGTCTGTGTGTCGCGCCCGGATTCGAAGGTGAAGACCTTCGACGATGCTCTGACCGAGAAGGCATCCTTTGGCGGCGTTTCGGCGAACGACTCGACGCGCGACTACGCCTACCTGCACAAGCGCACGGCCGGTGCGCAGTACAATGTGGTGACCGGATATGCCGGAACCGCCGATATCGCGCTGGCGCTGGAGCGTGGCGAGATCGACGGCGCCTGCGGCTGGGACTGGGCGAGTTTCAAGGCGCAGCGCCCCGACTGGATCCGCGACAAGAAGGTCAACGTGATTCTGCAGGTCGGCCGCGAGCCGAACGAAGAACTTACCCGGATGGGCGTGCCGTCGGTGTGGAAATACGTGAAGACCGACACGGCACGCAAAATCGTCGGATTGGTGATCGGCCAGCAAGTATTCCAACGCCCCTACGTCGTGCCGCCCGGAACGCTGGCGGAGCGGGTCGCGACTCTACGGGCGGCCTTTGACGCCACCATGAGCGATCCGCAGTACCTCGCCGAGGCCGCCAAGCTGCGAATCGACATCTCGCCGCTTCCCGGCGGCAAGGTGCAGGAGGTGGTGCAGGACCTCTACGCCACACCCAAAGACATCGTCGAGCAGGCGCGACGGGCGATCAGCCCGTAGCCTTCGGTAAAGCGTCCAATTTCCGATTCCGAGGGCTGATGACGGCCGCTGCTGGCACACCTCAGCGGCTTTGAAACGCATGCGGAATTCGCAAGCGATTGATTTTGAAGCTTTATTTGATATAAGATATATCTTGCATTATGTCGTTATACGATCTATTTTCAGATATATCTTAACAGCGGAGATTTATGTATGTTTGGGATGCGAAACTTCGAAACGCCCTGGGGCGGCCAATGGGCCGCGGGGCGTCACGGCCGCGGCCGGCATCGACACGGCTTCGGCTTTCATGGCCGGCACGGCATGGACGGCGGCGACGACATGATGCGCGCACGGCGGATGCTGGCGCAAGGCGACCTGCGCCTGATCGCGCTGGCGCTGATCGCCGAGCAGCCTCGCCACGGCTACGAGATCATCAAACTGCTGGAGGAGAAGACCGCGGGCTGGTACGCGCCGAGCCCCGGCATGGTCTATCCGACTCTGACCTATCTTGAGGAGGCCGGCCACGTCACCGCGCAGACCGAGGGCGCCAAGAAGCTCTACACGATCACCACGGAAGGCCGAACCTATCTGGAGGAGAACCGCGCCTTTGTGGATGCCCTGCTCGAGCGTCTCGGCGCCATCGGCGAACGGGCAGCCCGCATGCGCCGGCGGGATGACGAGGAGCGTAATGCGCGCGACGACGATTCGCTGCCGCGTTCGGTCCGGGGCGCCTTCCAGGATTTGAGCGAGGCGGTGCGCGACCTGCTCAAGCACGATCCGGATGCCAAGGCCCGCGTCATCGACGTCATCGACCGCGCCACCAGCGAGTTGCGTAAGGCCTGAACGCCGGCACCATGCGCCGGCCTTCCGGCCGGCCTCAGCTCTTGCCGAAACTCGACGAGCCCTCGCCGCCCTATGTTAGGATGTGGGGCGCCCGCACTTGGTGCGGGCGAGCGGCCAAGCGTGAGGCAAGTCGATGCAGGCGAAACCCACATGGAAGCAGCTGCTGGCGCGCGGCGAGCCGCTGCTGTTGCCGGGGGCGCATGACGCGTTGTCGGCCCGGCTGATCGAGCGAGCGGGATTTTCGGCTTATGTGATCGGCGGCTACGCGCTGGTCGGCTCGCGCTATGCGCTGCCCGATCTTGGCCTCGTCGGCTTCGGCGAGATGAGTGCCGGCATGCGCGACATCATGTCGGCGAGCGCCCTCCCCGTGCTGGTCGACTGCGACGATGGCTACGGCGATACCAAGAACGCCGCCCGCACCTTGCGGGAATACGAGGCGATGGGCGTCTCGGCCGTCTTCATGGAGGACCAGAAGGCGCCCAAGCGCTGCGGGCACATGGCCGGCAAGGACGTGATCGACGCCGAGACCATGGCGGCCAAGCTGCGCGCCGCGGTCGCGGCGCGGCAGAATCCCGAGACCTTCATCATCGCCCGGACCGACGCCCGTGCGGTGCACAGCCTGGACGAAGCGCTGCGCCGGGCCGAACTCTATCTCAAGGCGGGCGCCGATGGCCTGTTCATCGAAGCGCCGCAGACCATGGCGGAGCTGGAGCGGGTCGGTCGGACGTTTCAGGGCGTGCCGCAGCTGGCCAACATGGTCGAGGGCGGCGGCATGACGCCGGTGGTGTCGCCCGCCGAGCTTTATGGCCTCGGCTTCGCGATGGTGGCCTATCCGGTTTCACTGATCTTCCGCGTCGCGCGCACCATCGAGAGGGCGCTGGCCGATCTGCGCGCCGGCGCCCTGACGCTCAACAACGAAGGCGTCGACTTTGCCGGATTCAAGGAGATCACCGACTATCCGCGTTGGGCTGCCATCGAGCAGGGAGCCGGCCGGACAGGGTAAACCCGCAATCGACCGCACAACCTTTGTCGGAAAGGCTGGCATCAAAACAGCCGCCCGGACAGGGCCACGAGGCCGACGGTACTTATATTCTCAGATGAGCTGTTGGATCAGATGGATCGGAAGCGAGTCTCCAAACGCAAAACAGCCCGATCCGCTCCAAACGAGCGATCGGGCTGCCAGCTCAACCACCAAACAGTCTGACGCGATATTCGCGCTCTAGTGGACGGAAACTTCCTGCCGGAGGCGGGCGATCTCGTCCTTCACGAGCAACTTGCGACGCTTCAATTCGACGATGGTAAGATCGTCTGCCGACGGATGGGCGCGCAGTTCGTTAAGTTCGGCTTCCAGCGCGCTATGCCGTCGTTGTAGCTCCGAAAGATGCGTTTCCATGGACATGTCGGATTGTCTCCCAGTCAGACCACCTGACACAAATATTCTATACTATTCCGGTTGCAAGACGAAGGGCGATTTGATGCTGCAGCGCAACAATCCCCGCTTTGCCTAATAAAACGCCGCACGCCGAGGCTTGAACCTGCCCAGGCAACAAGGGATAATTTCCCAGGTCTCCGGGGTCCCCGGCGAGCGTAGAATCGGCCGATCTCGGATCAGCAGCGGCGATGACCAAAGAGGAAGAACACGAACTTCGGGAGCAACTGGCGCGCTTGCAGCAGGAGCATCGCGACCTCGATGTCGCGATTGCTGCGCTGCAAGAATCACCAGGTTCCGACATGCTGCAGGTTCAGCGCCTGAAGAAGCGCAAGCTCTATCTGCGCGACCGCATTTCGTTCATCGAGGACCAATTGACCCCCGACATCATCGCCTGACGCACCTGCACGTCGCGGCTGACCGGCTTACTGCGGCTTGATGTTGGCGTCCCGGATCACCTTGGTCCAGCGCGCCGTTTCCTCACGCTTGAGCTTGGCCATGTCCTCAGGCGTACCGCCGGCTGCCATCAGGTTGAGCGCGCGAAACTTCTCCTTGGTTTCCGGCTCCTCGATGATGTCGTTGATCGCCCGGTTAAGCTTGGCGATGATCGGACGCGGCGTCTTCGGTGGCGCGCTGATGGCATTCCAGGTGTCGGACACAAAATTCGGCAGACCGATCTCGTTGAGCGTGGGGATATCCGGCATGATGTCGAGCCGCTTGTCGGTCGCGACCGCGAGGATGCGAGCCTTGCCGGCGTCATGCAGCTTGTGCGCCGCCGACAACTCCATGAAGATCAGGTCGACATGACCCGCGACAAGGTCGTTAAGAGCAGGTCCGGTGCCCCGATAGGGTACATGCAGCATTTTCGTTCCGGTCACCGAGTTGAACAACTCCGCGGTGAGATGCGACGTGGTGCCGGGCCCTTGAGAGGCAAAATTCACCTTGCCCGGATTGGCTTTCACGTAAGCGAGGAATTCCTGCGCGGTCTTGGCGGGGAAGTCCTTCCGCACCAGCAGGACGTTTGGGAATTTCGACATCACTGCCACCGGCTCGAGCGCGACCGGATCGAAGTTGAGCGTCTTGTAGAGCGCGACGTTGCTGGTGATGGGCGCCGGCTGCGAGGCCAGCAGCGTGTAGCCGTCGGGGGCGGCGGTATAAGCTGCCTCCGCGCCGATATTGCCGCCGGCACCGCCCCGGTTCTCGATCACGAATGGCTGCCCCAGCCGCTGCTGAAGCCGTGCCGCAAACAGCCGGGTAACCGTATCAACGCCGCCCCCCGCCGGCACGCTGACGACGATCTTGACCGGCTTGTTGGGGTATCCGGCCGCCGGATCGGACTGAGCGTGCGCCGGCAGCACAGCCAACAACCATCCGGCCGTCGCGACCGAGAACAACGTCTTGAGCATTCGTATCTCCCACACAAGAACCAATTTTTCGCTTGTCGTTAATCGATCCGTCTTCCAGCGCGAATGTGACACATTGTGCGCTTCAGAGAGAAGAGCCGCAGTCGAGCAACCGTGCCCGCAACCCTCTCGCCTTGACCGGCCCGGTAGCTATAGCATCGTCGTGCCGCAGACGCGTGGCCCATGATTTCGGGAGGAAACAAAATGAAACGGATTGCCCTGCTCGGCTGGACGCTCGCCATCTTATGTGGCGTAGCCTCGTTTGCCCATTCTCAGACCGCCGGCGACTATCCGCAGCGCAACGTCACATTCCTCTGCCCGTTCCCGCCGGGCGGCGGCACCGATATCCTGACACGCATGCTGGCGCAAGAGCTGCAGGACAAGCTGAAGAAACCAGTCGTCGTCGAAAACCGGCCCGGCGCCGGTACGATCGTCGCCGCGCAGGCAGCCGCGCGCGCGGCGCCGGACGGGCATACGATTTTCATCGCACCGGTGACCACACTCGCGATCGGCCCGAGCGTCTACAAGTCGCTGCCTTACGACACCGTGAAGGATTTCGCGCCGATCGGCCTCGTCGGCTCGTCGCAATTCGCGCTCATCGCCAATCCCGGGCTCGGGGTTAATTCGGTGCAGGAGCTGATCGCGCTGATCAAAAGCCGGAACGGGCAAATGAGCTTCGCCTCGTCGGGCGCTTCGACGCCGCACCACCTGTTCATGGAGATGTTCCTGAAGATGACCGGCGGGAAAGCGCAGCATGTCCCTTACCGCGGCAGCGCCGCGGCGCTGACCGACGTCATCTCCGGTCAAATCCCGTTCATGATCATCGACCTGGCGGTCGCCATCCCGGCCATCAATGCGAGATCGGA
>JBFXEX010000207.1:0-7299 GCA_050179645.1 Xanthobacteraceae bacterium
TGTTCTCGTGGCTCTGGGCCTCACGCTGATCTACGGCGTGCTGGTCCAGATCAACTTCGCGCACGCCGACTTCGTCACGCTCGGCGCCTTCGCCGCGTATTTCTTCATGCATCTGCTCGGCGGAGGCTACCTGGTGAGCATCGCAGTCGCGCTGCTTGTCGGCGCATTGCTAGGTGTCGCGATCAATCTCGCGATTTTTAAGCCCTTAAGACACAAGGGAAGCGAGCTTTTGCCTTTGATCGCGACGATCGGCGTCTCGACCATGATGCAGAACGCGATGCTGGCCGTGTTCGGCCCGGTGCCCTACGCGTTCGAGACGCCCTACAGCCAGCGGGTGTTTCGGGTCGCCGGCACCTTCTTTACCGAGCAGAGCATCATCATCGTCGCGGTGTCGATTGCGACCATCGCACTTCTCTACGCGTTCATGAAGTTCACGTTTCTCGGCAAGGCCCTGCGCGCCGTTGCGCAGGACCGCGAGACGGCCGGGCTGATGGGGATAAACCCGAATTACCTCATCATGCTCACCATCGTGCTTTCTTCGGCTCTGGCCGGCATGGCGGGCGCGATGCTGGCCCCTGTGCTGGTGCTGACTCCCTTCGCCGGCACCAGCGTGATCGTGAAGGCGTTTGCTATCGTGATCATCGGCGGTTTCGGCAATGTCGAAGGCACGATCCTCGCTGGCCTGCTGGTCGGGCTGATCGAGAGCTTCACCACGCAGTATCTCGATCCCGGCCTGATCGACATCGTCGTCTTCGGCCTGCTGCTGCTGATGCTTGTCTTCCGCCCGACAGGATTGATCTCCGAAAGGCGGGAAGAAAATGTCTGACGCGGTCGGGACCGGCCCGGCTTACCGGTCGTCGCGGCGGCGGCTCGCGTTTCTTTGCGCGGCGCTCGTCATTGCGGTGCTGCCGCTGGTGCTGACCAGCGGTTATTGGCGCACCAACCTTACGCTCTGCGCCATCAACGTGCTGCTGGCGATCGGGCTTGATTTCATCCTTGGCTATGCGGGGCAGCTCAACCTCGGGCAATCCGCGTTCTATGGCCTTGGCGCGTATGTGTCGACCTTGCTGATCACCAAATTCGGCGTGCACTTCTGGGTGGCGTTCGCGGCGGGCGTCGCCTTTGCGGGGCTCGCCGGGATGATCCTCTCCCTGTTCGCCGTGCGGCTGCGCGGGCATTATCTCGCGATCGCCTCGCTCGGCTTCGCCGTCATCGTCCATCAGATTTTGTTGAATTGGATCGGCCTCACGCAGGGGCCGCTCGGCATCTACGGTATTCCGCCGCCTCCGGCGATCGCTATTCCCGGTTTGCCGCCGATCGAGTTCAGCAATCAGGTCGCGCTGTTCTATCTGGTCAGCGCCTTCGCATTGCTGGCTTACCTACTGCTCGATCAACTCGTGCGCTCGCCGATCGGAGAAGCGCTCACGGCCGTGCGAGAGGACGAGATCTCGGCCCAATCTCTCGGCATCAACGCGAACGCCTGGAAAGTCTTCGCCTTCGGCGTCGGCGCTGCTGTCGGCGGCGCCGCGGGTTGTTTCTATGCCACCTTCGTCGGCACGCTCGTGCCGGACGCGTTCTTCATCACGGAATCCTTCACCGTTCTCGCGATGGTGATCGTCGGCGGCATGGGCACGCTGATCGGGCCCGTCTTCGGCGCGATCCTGCTGACGCTTTTGCCGGAGCTTCTGCGTGACATCGGCGATCTTCGCCTCGTCGTTTACGGCCTCGCGCTGACGCTCGTCGTGCTGTTCATGCCGGGCGGCTTGGTGCAGGGCTGGGAATTGCTCCGCCGGAAGTTCGCCGGCGCGAGCGTGGCGAGCGGTCGATGAGTGAAATCCTGCTCAGCGCCAAAAACCTGCACAAAAGCTTCGGCGGCGTGCGCGCCGTGCGCGACGTCTCCTACGACATTCCGCAGAATTCAGTGTTCGCCATCATCGGGCCGAACGGCGCCGGCAAGTCGACGATGCTGAACCTGATTAGCGGCGTCTATCAGCCGGACACCGGCTCGCTCACCTTTGATGGCGCCGACATGGCCGGAATGCCATCGTATCGGCGCGTCCGGCTCGGCATTGCGCGTACCTTCCAGAAGATACGGTTGTTCAAGCAGCTTTCCGTGCTCGACAACGTGGTGGCCGGCTTCCACATCCACCACGACATTCCAACCTGGCAGTACCTTATCCACGGCGGTGCGTTCCGCCGCGATCACGCCCGCTGTCGGGAGGAGGCGATGGAGCTTCTCTCCTTCATGGGGCTCGCAAGGCGGTACGACACGCTTGCCGGTTCGCTTTCCTACGGCGAGCAGCGCATGCTCGAATATGCGCGCGCGCTGGCGACGCGGCCGAAGCTGCTGCTGATCGATGAGCCTGCGGCCGGGCTCAACGCCGCCGAGGTTGATACGCTGCTCGACCGCATCCAGACGACGCGCAAGCGCGACGTGACGGTGGTGATCGTCGAGCACAATATGGAACTGGTGATGACCGTCGCGGACCGCATCCTCGTGATGGATTACGGGCAACGCCTGTTCGAGGGCATCCCATCGGATGTGCAAAAGGATCCAGCGGTCGTGTCGGCTTATCTCGGCGGAGAGTTGACGTGAGCGTGCTTCTCTCGGCCGAGAATCTCGAACTCGCTTACGGCGAGCTTTCCGTGTGTCGCGGCATTTCCCTCGAGGTCAACGACGGTGAGATCGTCGCGCTGATCGGCGCGAACGGTGCGGGAAAATCGACGACGTTGCGTGCGATCGCCGGCCTGTTAATCCCGCGTAGCGGCGCGATCCGTCTGCGCGGCGAGGACATCACGCGTCTGCCCTCACATGAGCGCACCATGCGCGGCATTGCGCTGGTGCCGGAGGGCCGCCGCGCGTTCCCTTTCCTGACCGTTCGAGAGAATCTCGAGCTCGGCGGTTTCAAAAATCGCGGTGACGGCGCGAAGGTGAAGCGCATGATCGAAAGCATCTTCGACATGTTTCCGCGCTTGCGCGAGCGCGCGAGCCAGAATGCCGGAACGCTCTCCGGCGGCGAGCAGCAGATGCTGGTCCTCGGCCGCGCCATGATGTCGGAGCCGACGCTGCTCTGTCTCGACGAGCCTTCGCTCGGTCTCGCGCCGCTCGTCGTTCGCGACATCTTCCGCACCATCCGCGCGATTAATGAAGGTGGCACCGCCGTCCTTCTGGTCGAGCAGAATGCGCGTTATGCGCTAGACACGGCGCATCGTGGCTACGTGCTGCAGACCGGCAGCATTCTTCTGACCGGCACCAGCGCGGAGCTGGGCAAGGATCCGCGCGTGCACGAGGCGTATCTTGGCCGGGCCGCCACGCGTGCGGAGGCGCAATAGCCGATCATATTGGTGGCGGCGCCTGCGGCGCGCTCAGGTCATTTGTTTTCGTCATGGCCGGGCTTGTCCCGGCCATCTACGTCTTTCTTTCATGGTTGGATTAAAGACACGGATGCCCGGCACAAGGGTGGGCATGACGGTGATATGTTTCGACCCGAACGGATTAGGCCTTACTTCCCCAAGATCGACCCCGCCATCGCGCGTGGGTCACGCACCGGCCAGGTGCCGGCGTCCGCCGCCGCGAACAACTCCGCAAGATGCGCGTTGAATGCCGCCGGGTCCTCCAGATTGATGTTGTGTCCGGCATTTGGCATCACGACCAAGGCGGCAGTCGAGATGTTCTTCTTCATCAGAACGCTGGGTTCGATGCACGGCCAGTCCTCGTCGCCCGTCATCACCAGCGTGGGTGCCGTGATGGCCTTCATCTTCTCGACCAGTTCGAACAGGGATGGGCGCTTGGCCTGAACGCCGCGCATGGTCAGCACTGCGCCCTCGGTCGAGTGCTCCTTGAGCTGGTCGGCGAATTCGCGCCAGCCGCGCGGGTCGCGGTTCTGATGCTGTACGCGCGTCGGGCCGAGCGCATAGCCTTCGGCGGCTTTTTCCATCGTCAGTTCTTCAAAGCGCTTCGCCGACGCCGCTGCTTCGGCAGCGAACTGCTCACGCTTGTCGGGCTCTGCACCGTAGCCGCAGCCGGCGATCACCAGCGAGCGTGCGCGATCCGGATAGGTGAAGCCGAAATGCAGCGTCGCGAAGCCACCCATCGAAAGGCCGACAACATGCGCCTTGTCGATCTTCAACGCATCGATGACCGCGCGGATATCGTCGCGCGCCCGCTCCTGCGAGTATTTGCTGCCGTCCTTCGGCACTTCCGACGGCGGATAGCCTCGCGCATTGACGGTGATGCAACGATAGTAGCGGGAAAAGTAGCGGACCTGCATTTCCCAGGAGCGGTAGTCGCCGGCGAATTCGTGGATGAAAACGATGGGGATGCCTTTGCCCGTCTCTTCATAATAAAGCTTCACGCCATCGTCGGTCGTCAGGTGCGCCATAGTTTTAAATCCTCGATGATCAGAATGCGCTTGCGCGCGCCGAGAGTCCGGCGTCGATCGTCACGACGGATCCGCTCGTGTAGCCGGAAAGTGGTGAGGCAAGGAAAGCCGCCATCGCGCCGATTTCTTCGGGTGTCGCGCAGCGCTGGAACGGCAGCGGCTTGCGCAATTCCTGCCAGTTGTTCTCGTCGCCGGTGCGGTCTTTCGCCTTCTTCTTCATCAGCGCGACGATCCGGTCTGTCTCCACCGGGCCAGGGCTAAGCGCCACGACGCGAATTCCGTCTTTGGCGCTGACGCAGCCGAGTGATTGGCTGAATGCTGTCAGCGATGCGTTTCCGGCGACGCCGCAGATATATTCAGGATCGTGCGTGTCGGCGGCGTTGCCGACGACATTGACAATGACACCGTCCTTGCGCGCTTTCATCAGCGCGTAATAGTGCCGGCACATATTGATGTAGCCGAAGACCTTCAAATCCCACGCCTTGCGCCACGTCTCCTCGCTGACGTCGAGCAGCGTGCCGCCTGGGATCGCGCCGGCGTTGTTCACTAGAATGTCGATGTCGGGGTAATCTTTCGCCAGCTTGTCGACGGCCTTACTGTCGGAAAGGTCGGCGGCGACGGTGTCGATGCGCACGTTGGATGTCTGGGCGATCGCGGACTTCGCCGCTGCGAGCGCCTCGGCGCTGCGCGCCACGATGATGACGTTGCAGCCCTCGGCGGCGAAGACTTCGGCGGCGGCGCGGCCGATCCCTTTCGACGCGCCGGTGATCAGCGCGGTCTTTCCTGCAAGTTTCAAATCCATGATGGCTCCGGGGAGGATAATGGCGACGGTAGACTATGAGGTTTCCCGCGAAGTGCGGCAACGTCCGGCGCTGCGCCTCGGCTATGCGGCAATCCACGATGCGTGCCTTGACGCACATAAGAATATACGCGTGTTTTTGCTTCTGAGTGAAGGCCGCTGCGCGCGACAAGATGACGTCGTTGGCCGGATAGAAGCGTCCGCTGAGCGCTCCTGCTTGGTTTCTGCATGCGAGCCGAAGAGAAAGCTATGGTCATTACTGCGCAACTGCGCCGACACGCTCCCCGGGGAGCGCGCTTGAGTGCGGCAGCGGCGGCCCTACCAATCGTCTCTGTGGAGTTTTTAGCAACTTATCGCAGCGCGCCTCAGCGGACTCAACGGCGGATGGAGCATCACCAAACAGCCCTAAACTTCTCCGCGAGAACCACAGCGGTATTGCGCTCAAGCATCCACGACGCTCGGCCGCTAACGATGACTTCACATGCCGTCGTGCATGCCCTCGAGGAGAGCCTGATCCCACGCTAGGCCGAACTGGCGGGGCGGACTATTCCCACCGTGTGAGTGGCGATAACAAGTTCCTCGTCCGTCGGCATGGCAAGCACTTCAATGCCTCCAGGCTCGTTCTTGTCTTGGTTTTGTTCGCGTACGCCGAGCCACTGCAACCGAGCGCACACGTTGCCACGAACTTCCCGGCTGTTCCCGCCGATGCCCCCGGTGAAGACGAGCACGTCCATTCCGTGCATCGCCGTGGCCATCACTGCGATCTGTTCAGCAATCCGGGCGCAGAACTGATCGATCGCTTCCTTGGCTGACGCTTTGTCGCTTCCGAGCAGATCCCGCATGTCGGCGGATGCGCCTGACACGCCAAGTAGCCCGGCCTTGCGATAAAGTAGGTGTTCGACCTCAGCCGCCGACATTTTCTCGGTCTGTTGGAGGTACAGCAAAAGGCCGGGATCGACCGCGCCGCTTCGCGTCGCCATCATGAGGCCGTCGAGCGGGGTCAGACTCATCGTTGTGTTGATGCTCTTCCCGTTGTGGATCGCACAGAGGCTGCATCCGCTGCCGAGATGTGCGACAACCATGCGCACGTCGCGGTCATCGAATTGCCGCGCGATATATTCGAACGAAAGCCCATGAAAGCCATAGCGGCGAATGCCTTTCGCCTCGAAGTCGAGAGGCAGCGGAAACCGCCGATAACTCGAAGCGATGTCATGATGAAAGGCGGTGTCGAAACACGCGACTTGAGGTAGGTCGGGCCGCAACTTCAGAATAGTGCGTATGGGATCAAGGCAGGCTGGCTGATGAAGCGGCGCCAGCGGTGTCAGTTGCTCGAGATCTTCGACGACCTCGGCATCGATGCGAACAGGCGAGATATAATTCGGGCCGCCGTGAACGACCCGATGACCGACGGCTGCGAGTTCGCGGCCATCCAAAAGTTGTCCGATGTACTGCAGCAAGGATTTGGCTACGTCGTCCTTTGGACCGGATATGGGCGTGCCACCAACCCGAGCCGGCTTTCCGGCCGCATCCTTGATCTCGAACCGTCCCTCGCTCGCATGTAGATCCAGCATGCCGCGAAAAAGAATGGCTAGACCCGCGGCCTGCGCCTCATAGAGGGCGAACTTGACACTCGATGAGCCGGAGTTAAGCGCCAGAACAGCGCGCATTCACGCTTTCCTCAGTCGATGTTTTCCTGGCCCTGCCAATGCCACTCCTGCACCTCCGGCATGTCCTGTCCGTGCTCACGGATGTAGCGGTGGTGCTCGATCAGCTTCGCGTTGAAGGCTTGGCGTGCGGCCGTCCCTCGGTGAGCCAGCGCGGGCACCCGCTCGATCGCGGCGATCGCCAAGTGGTATCGGTCGAGTTCATTGAGGACGACCATATCGAAAGGCGTGGTCGTCGTACCCTTCTCCCTGAAACCGTGGACATGCATGTTGTCGTGGTTGGCCCGGTTGTAGGTCAGGCGATGAATCAAATAGGGGTAGCCGTGGTAGGCAAAGATCACCGGCGTGTCGGGTGGAAAGATGCGATCGAACTCCCTGTCAGACAGCCCATGCGGGTGCTGTTCTCGCGGCTGCAGCGTCATCAGGTCGACGACATTCACCACTCGGATGCGGA
>JBFXEX010000208.1:0-7260 GCA_050179645.1 Xanthobacteraceae bacterium
ACGCACCGCCTTGATCTCCATTACGCCGTCCCAGCTCGATGCCGCCGCTACGGTACCGGCGTTGGTACCGAAGCCGATGATATAGGCGTTCGTCCCGAATTCTTTCCGGCAGAGGTGACCGAGATTGAACTCGCCGCGCGACGACATCTCGGTCGCAGCCGAATCGCCGACATGCGAATTGTGCGCCCAGACGATGGCCTTGCTGTCCGGGCCGTAGAAGTTGAGCAACGCCTTGAGCGTCCCGAACATATGGCTGTCGCGCAAGTTCCAGGAGGCGCGCGAGCCGTAATACATGATGCGGTAGTACTCTTCGGCGTTGGCGATCAGTCGGGCGTTCTGTACCGCGTCCAGAAAGCGCTCGCCGTCATGCTCCGCATAGGCGCGACGCTTTTCCAGGAGTTCCGTCAGCACGCCTGCGACTTCCGACTCGCAGGTCGGATAGCTGCCGGTGAGGGCGGCGTGACCGTAGGTGGCCGGATCGGTTTGCCAGGGCGTCAGGCAGCCGTAGCGCTCGCGGGCGATCTTCGCGGACGCCGGGTCGACCTCGTCGAGATATTTCAGCACCGCCCGGATCGAGTCGTAGAGGCTGTAGAGATCGAGGCCGTGAAACGCGGTCCGTTCGCCAGGCGGCCGCGGCCGGTTGTGCGCGCGCAGCCAGTCGACGAGCGCCCGTACTTCGTGATTGCGCCACATCCAGGTTGGAAAGCGCGCGAAAGCAGTCCACTCGGATGGCGGATATTCCAGATGACGCACGTAGTGATCGATCCGCGCGGCGTCCGGCCAGTCGCCTTCGATCGCCACGAAACGGAATCCCTTCTTGGCGATCAGTTCGCGCGAGATACGGTCCCGCATGCGATAGAATTCGGACGTGCCATGCGTCGACTCGCCGAGCAGCACAATCCGAGCGTCGCCGATGCGCGCCAGCAGGCGATCGAGCGGGGCGGCGGCGATATCCTCGAACGGCTCGCAGCCGCCGGCGATCTGTTGCGCCAAGGTCTCCTTGATGAGGCGGGTGAACGGCTGCACCGGGCCGGTGCGCGCCCGCTGCCGTCCTGCGCCCTCCCAGCCTTCCTGGCCGATCAGCGGCACGAAGCGGACATCCGCCAGGTCTTCACTCCGGTATTCGTTCTCCGAGATGCGGGTGACGCGAACCAGTTCCTGAACTCTCTGCTCGCGGCCGACCGGGATCACCAGCCGGCCGCCGACCTTGAGCTGCTCCTTCAGCGATTCCGGAATTTTCGGACCGCCCGCGGCGACGATGATGCCGTCGAAGGGCGCGTGATCCGGCCAGCCCTTGGTGCCGTCGCCATGCAGGACGTGCACGTTGCCGTAGCCGAGATCGGCGAGCGTACTCGCCGCCTTTTCGGCGAGCGGTCCCAGGCGTTCGACCGTGTAGACCTCGCCGGCGATCTCCGCGAGCACCGCCGCCGCATAGCCCGAACCCGCGCCGATCTCCAGCACCCGTTCGCCGCCCTTGAGTGCCAGGGCTTCGATCATGAATGCCACGATGTAGGGCTGCGAGATCGTCTGGCCCTCATCGATCGGCAGAGGCGAGTCATCGTAGGCAAATTCTCGCAACTGCTGCGGCAGGAATGCTTCGCGAGGAACCTTCCGCATCGCATTCAAGACAAGCGGCGAGCGGACTCCACGCGCCTGGATGGCCTGGTCGACCATCTCGTCGCGCAGGTGACGGTAGTCCGTTGCGATGCGCACGTTCATCGCCTAATGATGCAGGGAGTGTTCTCGCTTCGGATTGACCAAGATCAAATACCAAGCTCCGAGGCAAGAGCCTGGCCATCAACGCCGCAAGCGGGCCGTGCAGGCGTGGCCATCAGAGGGCGCGGTCGCTCGCCAGCGCACTTGATTCAAGTCAAGGAGTTCCGTTGTGCTCACTCTAACGTTGTCATGAACCAGGGAGCCGCGTCATGAAAGCTGCCGACGTCATGGTTTCGAATGTGATTACCGTGGGGCCGGATGCTCAGCTCCAGGATGTTGCGCAGACGTTGCTGGCCAACCGGATCAGCGCCATGCCGGTGGTCGCTGCCGACGGCAAGCTGGTCGGCATCATCAGCGAAGGCGATCTGATGCGCCGCGTCGAGAGCGGCACCGAGCGTCGCAGGTCCTGGTGGCTTGAGATGTTAACCGGGCGAGAGGCGCTGGCTGTCGAGTACGTCAAGGAACATTCGCGCAAGGTCTCCGACGTGATGACTCGCGAGGTCATTACCGTGAAGCCCGAGACGCCGCTCGGCGATATCGCGACGCTCTTGGAGCGCAACGGCATCAAGCGCGTACCGGTGGTAAAGAATGGCAAGGTCGTCGGCATCGTCAGCCGCGCGAACCTGCTGCAGGCGCTTGCCAGTTACCGTGCGCCAATCGAGGCCGGCGCTCCCAATGACGCCGCCATTCGCGAGAGCGTGATGGCACGAATCAACAATGAGCCGTGGAGCCGGCCCGCGCTGATCAACGTGATCGTACAGGACGGCAGCGTCGAGCTCTGGGGCATCGTGGAAACGCAGGTCGAAAAGAAGGCGGTTCGCGTCGCCGCCGAGGTCACGCCGGGCGTGCGTGCAGTCAACGATAACCTGATCGTCCGTCCTCTCGAATCGGGAATTTAGCCGAATCCGGCAGGCCGGGTCTGAGCATGGCGGCGCGAAGGTTTTGGCCGGTTGCGGAACACTTCCCGGCCGGGATGCATATATGTCCCAAAGGCAGCCTCACCTCATGAGCGGCGACGCGTTGCCCAACGGCTGCAAAAGGGAACAAATGCAGAAAGGTACGCAATGTCCAAGCTGAAGATCGATCAGGGCGAGTGGGTGGTGGTGTGCGACGGCGGCAAGGCGCTGATTCTCGAAAATATCGGAGATCGCATCTCGCCCAACCTGCGAACCGCAGAAGCTCGCGAGCACCCCGATCCATTGACCCACGAGCAGGGGACCGACAGCCCCGGTCGCGTGCACGCCTCGGTCGGTACCGCGCGCAGCAGCGTCGAGCAGACCGACTGGCATGACCAAGCGGAGCGCGAATTTCTGCAAGCGCTGGTGGGACGTCTCGACTTGGCGCTCCGCAACGGCGAGACCAAGTCCATGATCGTGGTCGCGCCGCCGCGTGCGCTCGGCATGTTGCGCCAGGCCTACACCGCTTCGGTGCGCGGCGCGGTGCGCGACGAGATCGACAAGGACTTGGTGAAGATACCGGTCTACGAGATCGAGAAGCGGTTGTTCTCGTGAGGCCGCCCTGAGCGCCAGAGTGAGATGGTTTACGGACGCAGCCCTGCGTCATTGCGAGCGAAGCGAAGCAATCCAGTTCCGAGAACTCTGGATTGCTTCGTCGCTTGCGCTCGCAATGACGGACAACCGGCTCAATTTGAATTCATCCGGCCTTAAGCCGTGCGGCGCGCTGGACGGGCCGGCTTGATCAGCTCGCCGAGATCGGGCTCGCCGCCGCCGGCCAGAATCACGGCGCGGACAGCGTCGCGCAGCTTCACGATGGCGCCGAGATCGGTGCCGGTCGGCGTGATCGGCGGCGCGATGGTGACGCTGACCGGGCTCCAGCGCGGCAGCCACTGCTCGCCGCGCAGCATCGTGCGGGTGCCGCACAGGATGCCCGGCACAACCGGCAGATTGGCCTGTGCCGCGACCTTGAAGGCGCCAAGATAAAAGCCGGACAGGCCGGTGCGGCGCGTGAAGGTGCCCTCGGGAAAGAACACCAGGAGGCGGTTGCGTTGCGCGGCGGTTTGCGCGCCTTCCAGGTCGGTCAGGCTGTCAACGACTTCGAACCGGTCGAGAAACAGTGCATCGAGGCGTCGCAACAGGGGGCCGGCGAACATCTGGCTGGCGAGTTCCTTTTTCACCACGTAGGTCGGCGTGCCGGGAAGCGCTGCCGCCACCGTCACCGCATCCATGTAGCTCGCATGGTTGAACGCCAGCACCGCGCCGCCGCGTGGAATATGTTCGAGGCCGGTCACCGATAGCGGCACCCCGACCAGCTTGAACGCGGCGCGCGCGATGCCGCGAAGCGCGGCCCAGCGCCACGACAGCCGCGGCAGCAGCATCACGGCGAACCAGCCCAGCAGAAAGGCTGAGCCGATCACCATCCACCACCACGCGGCGTACAAGAATTCGCCTGCGGCGCGGCCGAGCCGCGCCATGCGTACGCCGAGCCCGGCGAAGCTCAGCCGTGCGATCTGCCACCACAGGGCCCGTTGCGAAATCTCAAGTGTCTTCCCAAGATAGAGGTCGCGCGCCGCGGCGCGCCTGATCTTGCCGCTCGCGGTCTTCGGCACCGTGCCGGGCTGTACCAGCACGACCTCGTCCGGCGGGCCGCCGACGATATGGGTGGCGGCCTCCTGGGCATTGAGCTTCAACGCCGCCGGATCGGCCGGATGCGGCTCGCTGGTTTCCGCCAGCACCACCACGCGTTCGGTGCCGGATGCCGCATCGGTGATGCCAAATGCCGCCACGCCGTCTTTGCGGATGCCCGGCACCGCGCCGACCGCCTGTTCGATCTCGTGCGGCGCGATGTGCTGGCCGGCACGGATGATAATGTCCTTGATGCGGCCGGTGATGAACAGATCGCCGTTCGCCACGTAGCCGCGGTCGCCGGTGTCGAGCCAGCCATCGTGGAAGAGTTCGCGCGTCTTTGTCGGGTTCTGGAAATAACCGGTAGTGGCCGACGGGCCGCGGAATTCCAGCCGTCCCTCCTCGCGCTCGCCGAGTTCACGTCCGGTATCGTCGATGATGCGGATCTGGTGATCCGGGATCGGCGGGCCGCAGGCCACCAGCTCGATGGAGTCAGGATTTCCTGCTGGTGCGGGCTCGGCGATGCCGCGCTGCTGCAAGGCCGGCCGCTCGATCCGGTCGATGATCGGTACTCGCCCCGGCGGCGGCAAAGTGACGGCCACGGCGTTTTCCGCAAGCCCGTATACCGGCGCCATCGCGCCCGGCTGGAAGCCGTAGGCCGCGAACCGCTCGGTGAAGCGCCGCAGGGTGTCGACGCTGACCGGTTCGGCACCGTTGCCGACGTAGCGCAGGCTGCCGAGATCGAGTCCGGCGAGGTCGGCGTCGTCGATCTTGTTGAGGCAGAGCTCGAACGCGAAGTTCGGCGCCGCCGAGATGGTGCCGCGATAGCGGTGGATCGCGCCCAGCCAGCTCTGCGGCCGCGACAGGAAGGCGAGCGGCGACATCGCATAGAACGGCGCACCGAAGTAGAGGCAGCCGAGCCAGGCACCGATCAGTCCCATGTCGTGATAGAGCGGCAGCCAGCTGACGAACACATCTGTGGATGTGGCGCCGACAACGCGGCCGATCGCCCGGATGTTGGCGAGCAGGTTGGCGTGGCTGAGCACCACGCCCTTGGGATCGCCGGTGCTGCCGGAGGTGTACTGGATCAGCGCGGTGGCGCCGCCTTGGCGCAGGTCGGGCAGCGGGATATCGGCGGTGCGGACCGACAGCGTTGCGGCGCTTTCGACCGCCGTCAGGGACGCGGCCAGGCCCTGCAGCAGCCCGCCGAGCTTGAGGCCTTCCGGCACCGTGATCAGCATGCGGGCGCCCGCGTTGCGCAGAATGCCGGCCTGGCGGACAGCGTAGTCTTCGATCTGCGAGCGCTGCATCGGCGGATAGATCGGCACCGGCACCGCGCCCGCGTACAGAATGCCGAAGAAGGCGACGAAGAAATCGTTGCCGGTCGGCAGCATGAGCGCGACCCGGTCGCCCGGAAGGATGTCGCGCTCGATCAATCCCGCCGCGGCGGCACGCGCCGCGATGTCGAGATCGCCGTAGGTCAACGTGCTGATGATTTTGGTTTCGTCTTCAAGCACCGTGGCGTGCAGGCGTTCCGGATGCTGATCGACATGCCAGGCGAGGACGTCCAATAAGGTGGTGGCCTCGGTCGCGGCCGCGATCACCGACGGTAACGGCGCCAGCGGCGGCGGTGCGGCTGCGATCCGGGCGCCGGATTGCTCGGCCTGCTCCACCGCCTGCAGCAAGTCGCCGATCGTTTCCGCCTCGGCGACCAGGTTGATCGGCAGCCGGATGCCGAACGCGCGTTCGAGACGCATGACCAGTTCGGTGCGACCTAGGCTGTCGATGCCGAGGTCGCGCTCCAGCCGGCTCGATAGCGATGCGTTGCCGCGCCGGCTGTGCTGCGGATGAAGCTCGCGCGCCAGCCCGTCGACGATCGCCGTCAAGGCGCGTTCGCGGTCGGCCAGGACATCCTTGGACGTCTGCGAAGAATCGACGGCAGCCTCCATTGGATCAGGCTAGAACATGAATTGGTTCCGCCGTTGACAAAGATCAACCCGCTTCTTGTGTGGATTCCCTAGTAGGCACGCTTGATCCACCTCAAGACATCTCATCGGCGCCAGCGCATGAATGGCCGTCAAGGGGCGATGCATGCGGCCGTGAAATGATCATGGGACCGGGCATGATGAAGCCGGTATGATGCGACGCGTTCGTTGCTCGTGTTCTTTGGCTTTGAGGTAGGGCATGTCGTATGCGGCACTGATGGTGCATCTGGGCGCTCATGCCGACTGGCATGGCCGCGTCCGCCTCGCGGCCGATCTGGCGCACCGGTTCGACGCTGCGCTGATCGGCATTGCCGGCTGGCTGTCGAGCCCGGCCTTCGCGCTCGACGATATCGCCGCCGAGCATGACACCACCGATGCCGAAGGCCAGCATATGACCGCTCGTCTTGCCGAGATGGGCGACAAATTTCGCGCCGCGGCCAGGCAGGTCGCCCATGTCGAATGGCGCGGAATGCTCGATTATCCGCGCACCATGGTGCCGCGCGAGGCGCGCGCCGCCGACCTTCTCATCATTGGGCGCGAGCGGGTCGCCGGCGATCCTTATTTCTCGCTCAATCCCGGGAACACCATTTTGCGCGCCGGACGTCCGGTCCTGGTAGTGCCGGACGGCATCGACGCGCTGCCCGGCAAGCGGGTGATGATAGCCTGGAAGGACACCCGCGAGTCGCGCCGGGCGGTGGCCGACGCGCTGCCGCTGCTGCACCGCGCCGACGAGGTCATGCTGGTCGAGGTTTGCGAACATGGGGCGGAAGCGCAGAGCGAACAGCACATCGGTGACGTGAGCAATTATCTCGCGCGACATCGGGTGACGGTGGCGGCAAAAGCGTTCCTGCACACCGAGCGCCCGGCCGCCGAGGAATTGCTCCGGTTTGCCGAGGACGAACGCGCCGACCTGATCGTGTCGGGCGCCTACGGCCGCAGCCGGCTGGGCGAGTGGAGTTTCGGCGGCGTGACGCGCG
>JBFXEX010000209.1:0-7256 GCA_050179645.1 Xanthobacteraceae bacterium
GAGGCTCCCGCCCGACAGCGCGATGCGCCCTCGGGCGCCATAGGTGTTTGGAAATGTTCGACAACCTGTCGGATCGGCTTGGTGGAATTCTCGATCGCCTGACGCGACGCGGCGCCCTGACCGAGGCCGACGTCGACGCGGCGATGCGCGAGGTGCGGCGTGCACTACTCGAGGCCGACGTCGCGCTCGAAGTGGTGCGCAGTTTCACCGAGAAGGTGAAGGCGAACGCGGTCGGCGTCGAGGTCATCAAGTCGGTGACGCCGGGCCAACTTGTGGTCAAGCTGGTGCACGACCAGCTGATCGAGACGCTGGGCGCGCAGGGCGAGCCGATCGATCTCAACGCCGCCGCACCGGTGCCGATCATGCTGGTCGGCCTGCAGGGTTCCGGCAAAACCACCACCACCGCCAAGATCGCCAAGCGCCTCACCGAACAAGGCCGCCGCAAGGTGCTGATGGCCTCGCTCGACGTGCGCCGCCCGGCCGCGATGGAGCAGCTCGCGGTGCTGGGTACCCAGGTCGGCGTCGACACACTGCCGATCGTCGCGGGCCAGCAGCCGGCGCAGATTGCCCAACGCGCCTTACAAGCCGGCAAGCTCGGCGGCTACGACGTCGTGATGCTCGACACCGCCGGCCGCACCACGCTTGACGAGGCGATGATGGCGGAGGCCGCGGACGTCAAGCGCGCCGCCAATCCGCACGAGGTGCTGCTGGTGGCGGATGCGCTGACCGGCCAGGACGCCGTCAATCTGGCGCGCGCCTTCAACGAGCGCGTCGGGCTGACCGGCATCGTCCTCACCCGCGTCGACGGCGACGGCCGCGGCGGCGCGGCGCTCTCCATGCGGATGGTCACCGGCAAGCCGATCAAGCTGATCGGCGTCGGCGAGAAGATGGATGCGCTCGAGGAGTTTCATCCCTCGCGCATCGCCGACCGCATCCTCGGCATGGGCGACATCGTCACGCTGGTCGAGAAGGCCGCCGCCACCATCGACGCCGAGAAGGCCGCACGCGTCGCCGAAAGGATGCGCAAGGGCCAGTTCGATCTCGCCGACCTCCGCGAACAGCTCACGCAGATGCAGCAGATGGGCGGCATGGCCGGGCTGATGGGCATGCTGCCCGGCATTGCGAAAATGAAGAACCAGCTCGCCGCCGCAAACCTTGATGAGAAAGTGCTCAAGCGGCAGATGGCGATCATCGATTCGATGACGCCGCAGGAACGCCGGCACCCCGACGTGCTCAAGGCCAAGCGCAAGCTGCGCATTTCGGCCGGCTCCGGCACCAAGGTCGAGGACGTCAACAAGCTCCTCAAGATGCATCGCAACATGGCCGACGTCATGAAGATGATGGGTTCGGGCGCCAAGCGCGGCCCGATGGCAGGGCTCGCCAACATGCTGGGGCTTGGCGGCGGCATGCCGATGCCGACGCCGGAGCAGATGGCGGAGCTTGCCAAGAAGATGCCGGGCGGCATGCCGCAAGGCATGCCCGGTGCGCCGGGACTGCCGCCCGGGATGCCGGGCCTTCCCGGCATGCCGAAACTTCCCGGCGGTGCCCCGGGACTGCCCAATCTCGGCGGCAAGCCGCCAAGCCTCGGCGCCTTCCCGGGATTTGGGAAGAAGAAATGAGGGAACTTGGCTCGATTAATGTTGCTGGCACACCGATCGATGTCGGCCCAACGGCAGAAGAACGAGCGAATGTGAAAGCGCTCGCACGACGGCATGCTCTGAAACTAGCCATGTTGGTTACCGCATGCTGGTACGTCTTTTGGTTCAGTTTCTCGATCAACGTTTCGGCTTTGGCTGGGCCAGTGATTTTCTTCATCGCGTGTCCGTTGGCGTATGGATTTGCGCGGCTAATGCTGCGGCGCCAAGTGGCTGAGGAGACGCGAAGACGCAGAGAATTGGTGAAGTTCGCCATGAACTATCGAAATCAACAAAACTTCAGTATGTGAAAGGTAGTGCAATGTCCCTGAAAATCCGTCTCGCCCGCGCCGGAACCAAGAAGCGGCCGGTCTATCACATCGTCATCGCCGACAGCCGCTCGCCGCGCGACGGCCGCTTCATCGAGCGGCTCGGCTATTTCAATCCGCTGCTGCCGAAGGACAAGACCGAGCGGCTGAAGCTCGACCTCGATAAGTGCAAGGCCTGGCTCGAGAAGGGCGCGCTGCCGACCGACCGCGTGTCGCGCTTCCTCGACGAAGCCGGCGTAAGGACCCGCGAGAAGCGCAACAACCCGGAGAAGTCGGTGCCGCGCAAGGAGCGCAAGGCGCGCGCCGAAGAGGCCGCCAAGGCCGCCGCCGAGGCGAAGGCCGCTGCGGCCGCCGCCAAGGCTGCCGCTCCGGCGAGCTGATCTCGCTGAGCGCCCGTGGCCGAACGCATCTGCGTCGCCCGGATCGGTGCTGCGCACGGACTGCGCGGCGAGGTGAGGCTGAACTCGTTCACCGCCGACCCGATGGCGGTCACGCAGTACGGTGTGTTGTCGAACGCCGACGGCACGCGCACGTTCGAGATCGAGAGCTGCCGCGCCGCCAAGGGGGTGCTGATCGGGCGGTTCAAGGGCGTCGCCGACCGCACAGCCGCGGAGCGGCTGTGCAACATCGACCTCTATGTGCCGCGTGACCGGCTGCCGCCGCCCGAGGCCGACGAGTTCTACCACGCCGACCTGATCGGGCTTTGCGCGGTTACGGCCGACGGCGGCGTGGTCGGAACTGTGGTGGCGGTCCACGATTTCGGCGCCGGCGACCTCATTGAGATCGCGCCGACCGGCGGCGGACCGACGCTGCTGCTGCCGTTCAACGACACGGTGGTGCCGGAGATCGACATCGCGGGCGGCCGCCTCATGGTGCTGCCACCGCCCCACAACGAACCCGGATGACGCTGAGCGGCGCGCCGAACAGCGGGAGTTGCCAATGGTTATCCGTTTCTTTTCGCAGTCGGAAACGCATCGCGAGTTCTCCAACTTCGCGCCATTTCCGATCGACCTCGACGGTTTCGACTGGGCGACCACCGAGCATTACTACCAGGCGCAAAAGTTCGCCGACCCCGACATGCAGAGCAAAGTCCGCGAGGCGGTGAAGCCGATTATCGCCAAGAACCTGGCGCACAAGTATCGCGGCCGCATCCGGCCGGACTGGGACGCCATCAAGGACGAGGTGATGTACCGCGCGGTTCGGCGCAAGTTCGAGTTGCATCCGCCGCTGCGCGAGTTGCTGCTCGCGACCGGGGACGAGCCGATCGTCGAATCCGCTCCGAGCGACTTTTACTGGGGCGAAGGCCGCGACGGCACCGGCCAGAACAAGCTCGGCAAGATCATCGAACGCATCCGCGCCGAGTTGCGCAGCGGCCAAATAATCTGAACTTTCGGTTCCCTCAAGGGAGGGTGGAAGGGGGCCGTGCGAACAGCGCGCCGCAGGATTGCCGATCTTAGGCTGGCCGCATGGGCGTTCTATTGATAAGAAGCCGGCAACGAAATCACGAAACCGTCGGCATCCATGCCGGCTGGCGCTCGGAAATGTCGAGCGAGGGAGGCATCGCGATGACTGGATCGTCGTTTACACGGACCTTGGGTTGGGCAGCGCTCGCGCTCCTCTTTATATCGGTCGCGGCGAACGCGCAGGAGTGGCCCACCAAGCAGCCGATCAAGGTCATCGTGCCGTTCTCCGCCGGCAGCGCGACCGACATCGTGGCGCGCACGGTGTTCGATCAGGTGGGGCGGCAGATTGGGCAGAACGTCATCATCGAGAACCGCGGCGGCGCCGGGACCACGATCGGTTCGAACATGGTCGCCAAGGCCGACCCGGACGGTTACACGCTCCTGGTGAATTCGACCTCCCACGTCGTGGTGGCGTCGACCTTTGCCAAACTGCCCTACAGCGTGAAGGACGATCTGGCGGCGATCTCGGCGCTGGCCAGCATCCCCTTCGTCATCGCCACCGCGGCGAAGTACAAGACGATGAAGGACTTCGTCGACGCCGGCAAGAAATCGGGCAGCAACATCCTCTACGGCACCGCCGGCATCGGCACCTCCGGCCACCTGTTCATGGAGCGCTTCCGACTGACCGCCGGCTTCCCGGCGACGCACGTGCCGTTCCGCGGCACGCCCGAGGGCATGAACGAGATGGTCGCCGGCCGCCTCGATGTCTATCCGGCGCCGGCGCTGAATGCTCTGTCGCTGAAGAAGGATGGCAAGATCAGCGTCCTGGCCATCAGCTCGCCGAAGCGGCTGGCGCTGATGCCGGACGTGCCGACGCTCGAAGAGGCCGGGCTGAAAGCGGCGCTCTACAACTTCTGGATCGGCGCCTTCGCCCCGGTCAAGACGCCGAAGCCGATCATCGACCGGCTGAACCGGGAGATCGTCGCCGCGCTGAAGGTCAAGGCGGTGGCCGACAAGATCGTCGCGCTGGGCGGCGAGCCGGAGCCGATGACGCCCGCGGAGTTCAGCGCCTTCGTCGACAAGGAAATCGCCGTCAACGCCGAGATCGTCAAGGCGGCGGGATTGAAGCCGCAGTAGGCCCACGCGGCTCCCCGCCGGGATCTTTAGGTTTCACCGGGACCTCAGGCTTCGCTCAGGATCGTCGCGGCGACCTTCTCGCCGACCATGATGGTCGGGATGTTGGTGTTGGCGCACGGCACCGCCGGCATGATCGACGCGTCGCAGACCCGCAGGCCGTCGACCCCATAGACCCGGGCCGACGGATCGGTGACCGCGCCCGGATCGTCCTCCGCGCCCATGCGGCAGGTACACGACGCATGCCAATGGCCGAGCACCGCCGCGCGGATCCAGTCGCGGCAGGCGCCGTCGTCGGTGGCGAGATCGTCGAGCGTCGGCGCGTCCGCGATCAGCTTGTCGATCATCCAGCGCCGCAGCGGCGGCAGCGCGTCCATCGCCATCGCTCCGGCCCAGGTCTGCAGCGCGTTCATCCTGGTGTGCACCGACAGCTTGCGCGCCCAGTCGCTCAGGCTGACCGGGAACACCTGCTCGACCGTCGCCTGAACGGACGGTTCCGACTGCAGCCGGCACATCAGGCGCACGCCCATCACCAGCCGCTCCAGATCGCGCGGATCGGAACACATGTTGAAATCGATATCGAGCGGCGCCGACATGTCGGGCGACGTGAGCTTCACCTCGCCGGTCGAGAACGAGCGGTTGACCCACAGCATGATCAGGCCGAGCTGCTCGCCGATCGCGTGCCAGGCCGCCTTGTTGGCCGGGATCAAATACATGTCGCCCGGCGGGCAGTCGTCGAAGCCGGACGACCACCGCAGGCCGGCGAACATCTGGCGGCGCAGGCTCTTCGGCAACCGCGCGTCCGGCTTCATAAAGGCGCCGAAGTTGACGCCCGGATGCTCCATCAGATGCTTGCCGACGCCCGGCCGGTCGGCCACCACCGCGATCCCCAGCGCGGCGAGGTCGCGCGCGCCTCCGACGCCGGAGCGCAGCAGCAGCGCCGGCGATTGCAGCGCGCCGGAGCTGACGATCACTTCCTTCGCGCGCACCTCAAACGACCCGCTGCCGCGGTGAACCCTGACGCCGATGGCGCGCCGGCCGTCGAACACGATCCGCTCGGCTTGCGCCTCGCCCATGATCGCGAGATTGGGCCGCCGCCGCACTTCGGCGGTCAGATAGCGCCACGCCGCTCCCATGCGCTGCTCGGCCGTATGGCAATACGCGACGGGCGCATAGCCGTCGCCGAACGCGGCATTCTGATCGTGCTGGTTCGACCAGCCGTGTTGCTCGACCGCCGAGATGACGCCGCGGACGAAGCCGGGCCAGGTCGCCTCGCCGAATCGCTGCAGGCGGATTGGACCATCCTTGCCGTGCAGCGGACCGTCGAAGTCGTCGTCGGTCTCGAGCTTCCGGAAATACGGCAGCACACCGTCCCAGTCCCAGCCGGTCGCGCCGAGCGCAGCCCAATTGTCATAGTCCCACGGCAGGCCCCGGTTCGACGCCATGCCGTTGATCGACGAGGTCCCGCCGATCACGCGGCCCTGGTTGTAGACACGGCGCAGCCTGCGGTCGGGTGCATTGCCGGGCCGTGGACCGAAGCGCGCCGTAACGTTGGGCCAGATGAACCGCGGATTGGAATAAGCGGTGGCGGCGAAGGTATCGAGGATTTCGGGCGGTTCCTGCCCGGGCGGATAGTCCCTGCCCGCTTCGATCAGCAGCACCCGGTTGCCGGGACGTTCGCTCAGTCGCGATGCCAGCACGCAGCCGGCC
This sequence comes from Xanthobacteraceae bacterium, assembly GCA_050179645.1. Taxonomy (GTDB): domain Bacteria; phylum Pseudomonadota; class Alphaproteobacteria; order Rhizobiales; family Xanthobacteraceae; genus VAZQ01. The sequence goes on from JBFXEX010000209.1 coordinate 6,211, forward strand.
GAGCCGGCGCCGACGACGACAAAATCGAACGCGTCATCTCCTTCACTGACTGCCGTCAAATCACGCCCTCGCCCGCAAGTTGCCGGCCGTGTCTACAACAGGCACTCGGCCGCGCGCATCCATGCCGCGCGCTGTCCAGGCATGCTTGCGAAGAGGAACGTGGCGCGCCGACACCGCGAGCACTTTCAGCGGCCTGCTAGAATTTGTGCAGTCGAGACGGGTTATCCACCATCACCTTGCGGCGCTGTTCGGCGCCCGGAATGACGCTGAACAGGAATTCGAGAAGCTCCGCATCGTTCGGCATCCGCTTGCGGTACTGAACATGCGGCCAATCGGTGCACCAGAGCGTCCGGTCGGGAGCCGCCTCAAAGAGCGTCCGAGCCAGAGGTTTGACATCCTCGTATGTCCTGTCAGTCGCCGAAAAGCGATCGGCGTTCGATATCATCACCCACCAATTCTCATCCTTGAGCAGGTCCAGCAGCGCCTTCACGACCGGCTGGTCGACGCCGCGGCTCAGATCGGGATGCCCCATATGGTCGATGACCATGGGAATTCGCGGATTCGACAGCAGCTCCTTGAGGTCCAGCCATTCGTCGCCAGCAGCATGGATGCGCGCATGCCAGCCGTACTCCTTGATCCGGTCGATCGAGCGCCGGAAGCCGTCCGGCGTCGGGACAATGTTGAGCTGCTTCCAGAAATTGAAGCGCGCACCGCGCACGCCGGCCTCGTGCAGCCGGCGCAGTTCCTGATCGCTGACGCTGTCGTCGATGATGGCAACGCCCCTGTAATTGGGGCGTCCGTTTAGGGCGTCGACCATCGCACGATTATCGGTACCGTAGACGGTCGCCTGCACGATGACCCCGCGCTCGATCCCCAGCGCGCGATGCATGCGCTCTGCGGCGTCGCCGGTTGCGTCCGCCCATGGCACATAGGATGCCCCTTTCCGGGTCGGATAGCGCTCGACCGGCCCAAACACGTGCACCTGACAGTCGAAGCTCCCCGGCGGCGGCGGCTCAGCCGGACTGCGTGTGTCGGGCTCAAATTTC
>JBFXEX010000210.1:0-7244 GCA_050179645.1 Xanthobacteraceae bacterium
GCGCGGTTTCGGTCTGGCCGTTGTCGCCGTTGTTGAGGAGGCAGATCAGCGTCGAGAAGCCGAGCGCGCCGGCCATCAGCACGCCCTCGTTGTGGGTCTCGTTGGTGTGCTTGCCGATCGCCACGAGGTAGCCGACGGCGGCCTGGAACTCTGGTTCGGTGAGCTTCACCTCGCGGGCGAAGTCGTGCAGATGGCGCACGAACGCCGACATGATCTCCTTGAAGCGCGGGTCGGTGGCGCGCTCGAGCTCGGACAATACGGCTTTGGTGACGTCTTTTTGGTTCTCGATGATCATGGGGGCTCCAGGAAAAGTCGCGATCGCGAGCAGGGCGATCGCCGCCGCAGTCCGGTCTTATAGCAAAGTGGCGGCGGAATATTGTGAGCGGATTTCGCGGTGCGACCGCGGCGCTCTCAGGGATCGCCGGGTGCCGTTTGACGGGCAAGCGCCGCCGCCCGCAGGCAACTGGGACAAAGGCAGCCGCTCGTCGTTCCGGGCTCCGGCATCGGCAGGCGGACGGATTCGGCCGCACACCAGCAATCGCCGCTGGGGCTGCAATTGAAGCCGATGCCGCAGCGTGCGCAGGTGACGCGGCTCATCGCGGTGGGGGGCCGAAGGTCGGAAGCCATGGCGCGATTATTCGAGATTCGCGGACCCTGGGAAAGCCATCGCGAGCGTGGGGATGCGCGCAATGGTCCTTGGCGACGTTCTGCGCCCGTGACAAGACAGCAAGATCGGTCGGGCGCGTCATGTTTGCATGCGTTTAGCTGGTGCTGTCACGGAGAGCAGAACGATGAAGGCGGCGCTGCAAAACTACCATGTCCGGATGCAGCGGGTGCTGGATCACATCGACCGGCATCTCGACGATGATCTGGACCTGGACGCGCTGAGCAGCATCGCGGCGTACTCGAAATTTCATTTCCACCGGCAGTTCACGGCGACCTTCGGGCTGTCCGTGCATCGCTATATCCAGCTCGCCCGCATGAAGCGCGCTTCATACCGGCTAGCCTATCGGGATGCTCAGAGCGTCACCGACATAGCGATGGATGCCGGTTATGATGCACCGGACGCCTTCGCCCGGGCCTTTCGGCAACAGTTCGGGCAATCGCCTTCGTCGTTCCGGAAGTCTCCCGACTGGGAGCCGTGGCTTGTGGCCTCCGGGCCTCTCGACAACGCGAGGAGCAAGCTCATGCAGAGGACTTTTACCACGGACGACGTGACGATTCGCAATGTGCCCCCTACGCCGGTGGCGATCATGGAGCATCGGGGCGACCCGGCGACGCTCGGCGTCACCATTCAGCGGTTCGTCGCGTGGCGCAAAGCCGCTGGCCTGCACCCCAGGACAAACCCGACCTTTAATGTCTGGCGTTCCGAACGGCGTCCCGCGTCGCCCGCCGACTATAGCGTGGACCTTTGTGTCGGGACCGACCAACCGATCGAGACGAGCGGCGGCGAGATCAAGGCCGGCGAGATTCCTGGCGGACGCTGCGCGGTGCTGCGCCTCGTCGGCTACACCGACAATCTGGAGCCTGCCGCGCTCTACCTTTATCGCGACTGGCTTCCGGCCAGCGGCGAGGAAGCACGCGACTTCCCGATCTATTGCCAGCGGCTGAGCTTCTTCCCGGAGGTGCCGGAGCATGAGACGGTCGCGGAACTTTTTCTGCCGCTGCAATAGCGCCCTCTGACAGCGGCCGTCGCTTCTGATCGAAAAATCGGACAGGCCGCTATCGACCCAATTCTAGGCCTTTATGGGTTCACGGCCTGGTGTGGTGGTTCCGAAATCCGCTTCATTCTCGCGGCAGGCTCGACAAGCGGATTTTCGCAACCAATCCACACCAGAATCATCGGTTGCTGGCGTCCTTCGAATCCGAAGTCCGCTTACGAGCAAGCCGAAGAATGAAGCGGAATTCGGATTCGGGACACTAGTGTCCTTCGAACCCGAAATTTGCAAACGAGGGCGCCCGCGGAATGACGCGAACTTCGGAATCAGGACACTAGAGTGGATTTCGCTGAAATGGAATCTGCAAGACGCCGCGCTCATTCTTGCTTAACCCCCCCCTGGCGGGGGCGGGTCGACGCCGAGCAACCGCGCGGCGGCGGGGTGGGGTGATCATGTTGGCGAAAGCACTCACCCCACCCCGCTCCCTTCGGTCGCGACCCTCCCCCTCCAGGGGAGGGTGGGCACCGAGTTCGTCGCGCGCGCCGAGGCTAATTCACCGGGACATGCTTGAGGTCGTTGTCACATCAACGGCTGTGCTCGCCGCCGACATATCCGGCAATCTTCCAGGCGTTGCCTTCCTTGACGTAACACATCTGTTCGCCGACCAGCGGCAGGACGGTGTCGCTTGGGACGAAGCCGGTCTTGCCGGTGGGTGTCATCACCTTGAGGAACGCCATCGTGACGGCGTTGCTCGGCGAGTCGTCGGGCAGCACGCGCACGAGATGGAGACCGAGCCTGTCGACGACTGCCGCATTGGCCCGGGGATGGGCCCGCACCTCGATGCCGTCCTTGGTCGGATAGCCCCAGTCGGCAGCGTCGGTCTGCGTCGCTTCGGCGAGTGCATCGGCCGCATTCTCGTCGAAGCCCGGTTCGCCGGGCGCGCAAATGACGCCCGGGCGCTCGGGGTCGTTCATGGCGGTCGGCTCGACCGCATAACCGGCAATCGCGTCCCAGCCGAGCGCATCGCGGCCATGGAGGCCGATTGCGTGAGCGAGGTTGTCGATGCTGGACTTCTTCTTGTCCGCCACGTCGACATCTTCGGGGATCCAGAAGAAGCTCGTCGCGACCAGACGGGCGAGTGCGGCCCGGTCTTTCTTCTGCGCGATGTCGGCGAGCTGCTTGCGGAAGGCTTCGAAGGTCGGGTCGGCGACTGCGGTCGGCAGGACGATCGTCACCGGCTTGTAGGGGCCGGGCGGAACGGCCGCAGGAGCTTCGGCAGGAGCAGGTGCCTGGCCGGGCGCTTGCGCTTGCGCGGGCAGCGAAGCGAGGGTGCCGAGGATCGCGCATGCCGTCGCGACCAGAAGCACTGAGGAAAAGCGGGGATGCCGCATTGCGGTTCTCCAGATTCGAACCGGCAATGATAGCCCCTAAATTGCGTCTGCTCTACGGCCAGTCTGCCCGCCAGACGGGCGCCGAGTTCAAATGTTGGGGTGGGAGCCGTGAGGGTGAAGCGACGAGCAACGAAAAGCGGTTCCAGCCACGGGGCAGTGGCGGCTGGAACCGCAGTCGTGACGCCGAAACGCTACGTGGTTTATGCGAAAGTTACGCATCATCTCAGGCGCACCCTCCCTACCCAACGGCCATGACATGCCGGTGACGCCGTCGTGTCGGCCGGTATGCTGTGGATGACGGTAGGAATGCTGGCAGGGTTCGTCCGTTACGGCGGCGCCCGAAATGGGCGATATTCCAGCAGTTTCCCTCCTGCTCCCCCTTCTCCTGCTCCCCCTCCCAGAACGGTGCCTCCCATGCCTTCCGTCTCGCCTCTATTACTTCCTGTGCTGCTGCTGCTCGGGTCGAACGTTTTCATGACCTTTGCCTGGTACGGCCACCTCCGCTTCAAGGAGGCGCCGCTCGTGACCGTGATCGTGGTCAGCTGGCTGATCGCTTTCCTCGAATACTGCCTGGCCGTGCCGGCCAACCGCTGGGGCAGCGCGGTCTACACCACCGCCCAGCTCAAGACGATCCAGGAGGTGATCACGCTGCTGGTGTTCGCCGGATTTTCAACTCTTTACCTGAAGGAGCCGATCACCTGGAACATCGCCATCGGCTTTGCGCTGATCGCGGCGGGAGCGTTCTTCGTCTTTCGGGGTGCTTGAACGGCTTCAAAACCGATAACCATGCCGTTTTTTCATCCGGCGGACATGGCTCAGTAAGGTGCACGGCCGCAATCTTGACACGCCCATTGCGAACGCTCCGTATATCGAGGGGCGGAACTGCGTCATCCGAGAGAGTTGCCCGATGACCATCGATCCGAAAGCCGAAGCCGCTCTGGCGCTCCATCGGTTTGGTCTCGGCCCGCGCGCCGGTTCGATTGCGGCGATTGCCTCCGACCCGCGCGGTGCGCTGATCGCCGAGCTTGAGCGGCCGGGCGCGGCCCGCATCGCCGATGCCGGCCTGCCGTCGAGCGCGGCCGCTGCCCGCGCCGCGTTGGAGTTTCAAGAGAAGCAGCGGATCGCGCGGCAGGCCCGGCAACGCGTTGCGCAACAGAACGGCATGGCGGACCCATCGGCCGAGCCGCAGATGAGCGAGCCGCCCGGCACGCCGGCCACTCCCGCGCCACAAGCCACGGCAAAGCCCGCGCCGCCGGCGAACAACGGACCCGCCGTGCCGCAGCAGCTCTACCTTGCCGAAGCGAGGGCGCGCATCCATGCGGCGCTGGGTGCCGATATCGGCTTTGCCGAGCGGCTCACCTGGTTCTGGTCGAATCATTTCTGCGTCTCCGCCGACAAGGGCGGGGTGCGCCCGATCTGCGGCGCCTACGAGCGCGAGGCGATCCGGCCGCACGTGCTGGGCCGCTTCGGCGACATGCTGCAGGCGGTCGAAACCCACCCGGCGATGCTGATCTATCTCGACAATGCCCGTTCGATCGGTCCCGACTCGGTCGCCGGACAGCGGCGCCGCTTCGGCCTCAACGAGAACCTCGCCCGTGAGATCCTGGAACTGCATACGGTCGGCGTGCGCTCGGTCTACACCCAGGAGGACGTCACCCGCCTCGCCAAAGTGATCACCGGCTGGACCGTGATCGGCTTCCGGCAGGATCCGGCGCGCGCCGGCGAGTTCGTGTTCAATCCCAACATGCACCAGCCGGGGCCGCAGACGGTGATCGGCAAGACCTATCCGGACGCCGGCTTCGAGCAGGGCCGCGCCGTGCTCGCCACGCTGGCGCGCCATCCGGCGACCGCCAGACACGTCGCCACCAAGCTCGCTCGCCATTTCGTGGCGGACGTGCCGCCGCCCACGCTGGTCGAGCGGCTGTCGCGGCGCTTTCTTGATACTCAGGGCGATCTTAAGGAGGTCACCCGGGCGCTGGTCATGTCCGACGAGACGTGGTCGGCTCCCCGCTCCAAGCTCAAGCGGCCCGGCGAGTGGCTGATCGGCGCGCTGCGCGCGGCCGGCGTCACGCCGCCTGATGTCGGTCCGGTCATGGGGGCGCACAACCTGCTGGGCGAACCGATCTGGCGGCCGCCGGCACCGAAAGGTTTCTCGGACGACAGCGCGGTGTGGCTCGACGGTCTGTCGCAGCGCGTCGACGTTGCCAACCAGATGGCGCGTCGGATCTCGCCCGCCGTCGATCCGAAGATGATGTTCGAGATGGCGTTGGCGCCCTTGGCGTCGGTCGAGACCCGGCAGGCGGTTTCGCGCGCCGAAAGCAGGCAGCAGGCGCTGGCGCTGCTGCTGCTGTCGCCGGAATTCCAACGGAGATGACGATGACTCTGCACTCCGCCACGCGCCGCCAGTTGCTGCTCGGATCGGGCACCCTGTTCGCGTGGGCGTTTCTGCCGAAGCTCGCGCTGGCGGAAGGCCGAGACCCGCGGCTCCTGGTCATCGTGCTGCGCGGCGCGCTCGACGGACTCGCCGCGGTGGCGCCGGTCGGCGATCCGGACTGGGTGCGGTTGCGCGGTGACAAGGCCCTGACGCTCGGCGGCAAGACGCCCGCGCTGCCGCTCGACCGCTTCTTCGCCATCAATGCCGCGATGCCGAACCTGCACCGGCTCTATCATGCGGGCGCCGCGACCATCGTGCATGCCGCCGCGACGCCCTATCGGGAGCGCTCGCATTTCGACGGCCAGGACGTGCTGGAGAGCGGGCTCGGCAAGCCGGGCACGGCCGATACCGGCTGGCTCAATCGCGCGCTCGCCGCGATGCCGGCCGCCGGGCGCGCCGGCACCAGGGATGCATTCGCCGTCGGACCGATTGCACCTCTGGTCGTCCGGGGCTCGGCGCCGGTGCTGTCCTGGACGCCGCCACGTTTGCCGCCGGCGAGCGACGACACGCTGATGCGGCTGCTCGATCTCTACCGGCACACCGATCCGGCGCTGGCGCGGGCACTCGAGGAGCGCATGGGATTGGCGGCAATCGCGCGGGCGGGCGGCATGGACGGACAACAGCCGCGCGCGGCCGGGATTCTGCAGGTGCGCGCCTATTTCGCTGAGTCCGCCGGCGCCGCGGCGAAATTTTTGGCGCGTCCGAACGGCCCGCGCATCGGCGCGCTGGCCTTCGACGGCTGGGACACGCACGCCAACGAGGGCGCCGATTCCGGCCGGCTCGCCGCGCTGCTGGCGGCGCTCGATGGCGCCATCGCGGCAATCGAGACCGAGATGAAGGACGCCTGGCGCGAGACCGTGGTCGCGGTCATCACCGAGTTCGGCCGCACCGCGCGCATCAACGGCACCGACGGCACCGATCATGGCACCGCGACGGTGGCGCTCCTCGCCGGCGGCGCGCTCAAGGGCGGCCGGGTCATCAGCGACTGGCCGGGGCTCAAACCCGCCAACCTGCACGAAGGCCGCGACCTCAAGCCGACCACCGACCTGCGTGCCGTGCTCAAGGGGCTGTTGAAGGATCACCTGCGCGTCGACGATACGACGCTTGCCGGCAAGGTGTTTCCGGAGAGCGCGGCCGTGAAGCCGATGACGGGGTTGGTGGGTTAGCAGATCGCTGAAAAATCCAGTCCGGTCATTCCGGGGCCGGCCGAAGGCCGGAGCCCCTCTGTTTCGCATCTTCAAGATGGATTCCGGATAGCCACTACGCGGCTTCCGGAATGACGCCGAGAGTTTTTTCAGTGACCTGCTAGAGCGTGCGATTACTCCGGCTTGACGCCGAGGTCGCTGAGCGTCTTTCCCCAAAGTGCATCTTGGGCGACGAGAAAATCCGCAAACTCCTTTTGAGACCCCGACCTGAACTCTGCGCCGACGGCCGTAAGCCGGGGATTGGCATCCTGGTCGTTGGTCATGTCGTTCAGAGCGCCGTTGATCTTTTGCACGATTTCCGCCGGTGTGCCGGCCGGCGCGACCAGGCCGTACCACGCCCCGATTTCAAAGCCGCGCATCGTGATGCCGCTTTCATCGAACGTTGGAATGTTGGGAATCTGTGGCATGCGCTTTTTGCCAGTCACCGCGAGCACCCGCAACTTGTCGTTGCTGGAAGCGCTCACCGCGGCGGCGCCGGCAGAGAACAATCCGGAGATGATCCCCGACATCGCGTTGTTTATGGCGGTGACGATCCCGCGATAGGAGATGAAGCGCG
>JBFXEX010000211.1:0-7052 GCA_050179645.1 Xanthobacteraceae bacterium
TTGCCGCCATGGCCAAGGCGGCCGGTTACGCGCATGCCTACGATTTTGCGCAGCTCGGCAATTTCGAGCAGCAGGCCGGTCACGTGTTGAAGCAGGAGGGGCCGGTGTTTGCCACCTTGCGGGTCGTGCCGACCGGGCCGCTGAACTACGATTACCCGAGACTCTATGATCCGGCGCGCCGCAAGGCGATCAAGGACGCGTTGCGCGCGTCGTGATTGATTAGCCGTGCGTTCGATGGGTGAGGGTGCCGGCAAGACCGGGCCCCTGACCCGTGGCCTTCGGGCTCGCTGGCAGCCATCAAAATGTCAGAATTCCTGACGGTCATGTCGTGGTCCTCTGAAGGCAAATGTCTTGCTTTGGGGGGGACTCTTCTTTGATCTTTTCTTTCAATCCACCGTCAATGGCTTCGCTAAACCTGGATGGCACGTCTCGCAAACGACGATCCCGGCGTGCCGACACCGGCGCTTTACGACGCCTTCATTTCTTACAGCCACGCCAAGGACAAGGCGGTCTGCTCCGCCCTCCAAACGGTCATCCAGAAGCTCGGAAAGCCATGGTACCGGCGTCGGGCGCTCCGCGTCTTTCGGGACGACACCAGCCTCGCAGCGACGCCGGAGCTATGGCCGTCGCTTGAGACGGTCCTGGGTCAATCCCGCTACATCATCATTTTTGCCTCGCCGGAGTTCGCCCGCTCGAAATGGTGCGGCATGGAGGTTGCCTATTGGCTCGAACATAAGAGCCTGGCGACAATCCTGATCGCCGTTACCGAAGGCGAACTGCATTGGAACGGCGAAGCGGGCGACTTCGTCTGGGACGACACGACGCCGCTCCCTCTGGCGCTGAAGGGACACTTTCGTAACGAGCCGAAATGGATCGATCTGCGCGCTCACCGCGAGGTCCCGGATCACCGCGACCCGAAATTTATCGATGCGGCCGCCGATCTCGCTGCGGCGGTTCACGGACTTCCGAAGGAGGACTTGCTCTCACAAGAAATGCGCCAGCAGAAGCGGGCATTGCGTCTCGCCTGGTCGGCGGCGGCTTCCCTCCTGCTGCTCGCTGGCGGCGCCGGCTGGCAATGGTGGGAGGCCGAGACCGCCAAGAGAGCGGCACTCGCTGCGGAGAAGACGGCAACCGAACAGAAGCAGGTTGCCGAGACCGAGCGGGACCGCGCAGAAAAAAATCTCGCTCTGGCACGCTCGGCTGCCGACGATCTTGTGTTCAAGGTCGCGCAGGGTCTGCGCGACGTGCAGGGCATGCGGGTCGAGTCCGTCCGGCAGATTCTTGAGACCGCACAAAGGGTCATGGACGAAGTGGTGCGGTCAGCCCCCGACGATCCGCAGTTGCAGCGCAGCCGCTCGGTGATGCTCGACGAGTTTGCTTTGACATACGCAAAAGCCGGCGACCTCGGCCGCGCACTCACGGCGGCCGAGGAGAGCCTAGGTATCCTGCGCCGGCTCGCCGCGGACGCACCGCAGGACACCCGCCGGCAGCGCAATCTGAGCCTCGCCCTGGTGCGTGTCGCCGATCTGCGGGACGCCACGGGCGACTCGCGGAGGACACTGCAGGTCGTCGAGGAAAGCGTGCAGCTCCTGCGCCGGCTGGCCGCCGCGCAGCCGGACCAACCGCAGTGGCGTCGCGACCTCAGTACGATCCTCGGCAAGCTCGGAGACGTGCGAAGCGCGTCGGGAAACCGCGGCGAGGGGCTCGAGGCCTATCGGGAGGCACTGAACCTTTCCCGTCGGCTGGTGGCGGAAGAGACCGACGACAAGATGATCCTCCGCAGCGACGTCGCCAACCGGCTCAGCAGCATCGGCCTCGTCCTGCTCGAAAGCGGCGATCGCGCGGGGGCACTCGCCGCTTTCGAAGAAAGTCTCGACATCCGTCGAAAGCTGGCCGCGGAGGCTCCGGGCAATTCGGGAATCAAACGCGATATTGCCGAGGCTCTCGACAAGCTCGCCCACACGCGTGAGACCGCGGGGGATCGCGCCGGCGCGCTCAGCGCGCTTGATGAAACGCAGCAAGTGTTGCGCGAACTATCCACCAGCGATCCGGGCAATGTTGGCTGGCAGCGGGACATCGCCGTCGTCTTGAACAAGGTCGGCGACCTGCGCCTCGGTACTGGCGACCGTGCCGGCGCGCAGGCGGCGTTCGAAGCCAGCCTTGCCATCAGGCGCAGGATTGCCGCAGCCGATCCGCTGAACGTCACCTGGCAAAACGATATCAGCGGTAGCCTGGCGCGGATCGGCGATATGCGGCTGAGCGCAAAGGACTTGTCCGGCGCGCAAACCGCCTACGAAGAAGCATTGGGGATTGAGCGCCGCCTTCATCAGGCCGAACCGGACAGCGTCCGCCGGCTCCACGATCTCGGTGTCATGCTCGTCAAGGTCGGCGACGTACGCGCCCTCACGCTGCGCGATAAGGGCCAGGCGCGCGCGGCCTATGAGGAGGCGATCACGCTGAACCGGCGCCTGGTTGCGGTGGATCCCGGCAGCAATCGCTGGCGCGAAAGCCTCAGTGGCAGCCTCAACGATCTCGGAGATCTTCGGCTCGCAACCGGCGACAAGGAAGGTGCGGTGGTCGTCTTCGACGAGGCCCTGGACATCATGCGGCGTCTGGTTGCTGCCGACCCTGCCAATACCGCTTCGCGCCGCAATCTCGGAATCAGCCTCAACAAGGTCGGGGCGGCGCGGCTCGCGGCCGGCAACCAGGCGGGCGCGTTGGCGATGTACGAGGAGAGCCTCGCACTGCGCCGTGCGCTTGCTGCCGACGATCCCGGAAATGTGCGCTGGCATCGTGACGTGAGCGTCGTGCTGGAGCGAATAGCGGAAGCGCGGCTCGCGGCTGGCGATCGCGCCGGAGCAATTGCCGCATATGAGGAAGGTCTCGCGCTCAAGCGCGGCCTCCAGCACTCCGACTGGGACGTTGTGCTCTGGCGACTGGACATGCTCGTTAGCCTCGACAAGCTGGGCGAATTGCGGGCGGCTGCCGGCTATACCGCAGGCTCGCATTCGGCCTATGAGGAAGCACTGGAAATCAGCCGTCAGTCTGCCGGCGCAGACGGTGCCACGCCTTCCGAGCTGAGCAACCTCGACGCCCGGCTGGAGCGTGTTGCCAAACTACGGCAGCAGGCCGGGGACCGCGCCGGCGCGCTGGCGGCATACGAGGAGAGCGCCACGATCCGCGCCAAGCTGATGGCAAGCCAGCCGGCCGACGCCGGACGGCAGGAGGCGGCCGGCGACAGCTTCGACAAAGTGGGGGATGCGAAACGCGCCGCGGGAGATCGGCATGGGGCCATGGTCGCCTATGAGCAGAGCGTTGCGGCTGTGCAGGCCGCTCTTTCTGCCGCTCCAAATGAGCGATCCCGGCACCGCAAACTCAGCCTCATCCTCAACAAGCTTGGCGGCGCGCATCGTACGTTGAGAAACTGGAAAGGCGCGATTGCCGCCTATGATCAAAGCGTGACGCTGCGCCGGGCGCTGGTTGCTGCCGATCCTGCCAACGCGACTTCGCGCCGGGATTTGACCGTGAGCCTCGAGCGCCTCGGCGATGCCCGGCGGGACTCCGGCGACCGGGCCGGCGCGATTGCGAACTATCATGAATGCTCGGAGATCAGGCGCAACCTCATCGCCGAAGTTCCGAACAATACCGGTTGGCAGCACGACCTCAATATCTGTCTGTTGCGCGAGGGCGACGCCCGCTTGGCCAGCAGCGATCGCGCCGGGGCGCTTGCTGTATTTGCTGAGAGCGCGCAGTTGATGATCAAGCTTGCCACTGCGGCGCCGGACAATCTTGGCTGGAGCCGCGACGCTGTCACCAGTTTTTCAAGACTCGGCGACATCGCACTCGCAGCGGGCAATCGGACCATCGCTCTTACGGCATACGAGAGCGGACTTGCGTCGATGCGCAACATCGTCGCCGCGGAGCCCGCAAACTCCACGTGGCAACGCGATCTTGCGGGACTGATCGAAAAAGCAGGCGACGTGCATCTGTTGCAGGACAGTGCGCAGGAGGCGGCGGCGGCATTCAAGGAAAGTCTCGCTATCCGGCGCAAGCTGCTCGATGCGAAGCCAGCCCCTGCGCTTTGGCAGCGCCAATTGGCTTCCACTCTTGTCAAGCTCGGCGATGCAAGGCTGGCGCTGAGCGAACGCGAGGTGGCCCTCGAACTCTTCAAGGAAAGTCTTGTTCTGCGCCGCGGTTTCATGGTCGAGGAGCCGGACAGTGCGAGCCGCAAGATCGATCTTGTGGTGAGTCTCACCAAGCTCGCGACGGCGGCCGAGCCGCGCGACGCACGGGCAGCACTCAACGAAGCGCTCGAAATCCAGAACGGCCTCGCAAAAGCCGGCGAGCTCACGGCCCGGCAGAAAGGCTGGTCGACCTGGATCCGCAACCAGTTGGCCAAGCTGCCGGCCGACGCCGAGGCGCGGCAATAGTCGCTTCGGTACTCGCGTTGACGGGTTGCGGCTGCTGCGGTCGCGTCCGTCAATTCGCCGGGGCCGGCGTGGCGGCCTCGCCAAGCGCCAGCCGGTAGCCGACGCCGAGCTCGGTCAGCAGGATCCGCGGCTGGGTCGGGTCTTCTTCGATCTTCTGGCGCAGTTTGCGTACAAAGATGCGCAGGTAGTGGGTGTCGTGCAGGTGCGGCGAACCCCACACCTCCTTGAGCAGGAACTGGTGGGTCACAACGTTGCCGGCATGCTGCGCCAGCAGTTGCAGCAGCCGGTATTCCTTCGGCGTGAGCGTCACGCGCACGCCGTTCACGGTGACGATGCGCGCCGGCAGGTCAATGGCAAGCGGGCCGACCCGCACCACCGGCTCACCCGATGACACGCGGGCGTGGCGGCGCATGGCGGCATGCGCCCGCGCCAGGAGTTCCGCCATGCCGAACGGCTTGACGACGTAGTCGTCGGCGCCGCTCTCCAGCAGCCGGACTTTTTCGGCCTCGTTGGAGCGCACCGACAGCACGATCAGCGGCACGCCCGACCATGTCCGCAACCGCTCGAGCACCTCGGAGCCGTCCATGTCCGGCAGGCCAAGATCGAGGATGACGAGACTCGGCGGCTTGAGCGTCGCCCAGCGTAGCGCGTCCGCGCCGGTTTCGGCGTCCTGCACGGTGAAGCCGTCGAGCTCGAGGCCGGCGCGCAGGAACCGCCGGATCTGCACCTCGTCGTCGACCACCAGAACTACGGGCGATTGGTCAGTCATCGGTTTCGACCTCGGGTTGGTGCGCGGGCCCGGCATAAGGGAGATAGAGTGATACGGCGGTGCCCCGGCCGGCGCCGGAACTCACCGCCTCGATCCTGCCGCCGTTGGCGGTGACGAAGGCCTTGGCGATCCAAAGGCCGAGACCCGAGCCGGACGTTGTCGTCGCGTGGCGCGCCCCCCGGAAGAAACGCTCGCCCAGCTTTTCGGTTTCCTCGGCCGTCAGCCCGACACCGCAATCGCTGACCGCCAAGACGACGTCGCTGCCGTCAAGCCGCGCCGTGACCTTGATGGGCGATCCGGGCGGCGAATATTTTGCCGCGTTGTCGACGATCTGCGCGAATGCCTGTTCCACCAGCACCGCATCGACATAGATCAACGGCAAATTCGAGTCCATATCGAGCACGAGTTCGTGACCGGCGAGCCGCCGCCGGCGGCGCTCCAGGGCCGAATTGACGATATCCTGCGGCTCGATCCATTCCCGCCGCGGCCGGATCTGCGCCAGGCTGATACGGGTGGCATCGAGGAGGTTCTGAATATCGTTGTTCAGGCGTTCGGATTCGTCGCGTACCACCTCGGCGAGCGAATTGAGCCGCTCGTCGCCGGCGACGGCCGGTGACTGACTGAGCACGGTGGCGGCGCCGAGGATGGAGGCGAGCGGCGTGCGCAGCTCGTGGCTGACGGAACCGATCAACGCCTCGCGCAGCAACTCGGTCTCCGAGCGTATCTTGGCGTCGTTGATGGCGCGCGCGACGTCGAGGCCCTCCAGCGTGGCGGCGGCATCGGACAACAGGTCGTCCACCCGTTCCCGCATTTCGGTCACGGCTTTGGCCGGAACGCTGCCGAGATCGATCGCGATCACGCCGAAGTCGGGATTGCGTTCCGACAGCCGGCGCACCAGCCAGACGTTGCCGGTTTGATCGGCCACGGTAGTGGCGGAACCGGTGCCGGACTGCACCGCCGCAATCTCGCTGTCGACGCGCTCCGGCACGGCCTTTTCGTCCGGGGCCTTGTTGTTGGCCCGGGTGCCATGACCGCCGAACAATACGACCTTGCGGCGGACCAGGTTAGCGAGGTGGTGTTCGATCGCCGCATAGATATCCTCGGCCGAGCGGGCGCCGCGGAGCTGGCGCGAGAACGCGTAGAGATCGCGCATCTCGGTCTCGCGCCGGCGTGCGATTTCGGTCTGTCGTTTCATCCGGTTGGCGAGGTGGCTGGTGACCACCGCAACCAACATGAACAGCACGAGGTTCAGAATCTCGTTCGGACGCGCGACAAAAAAATTGTAGAACGGAAAAAAGAAAAAATATCCGGACCAGAGCACGCCCGCGACCGCCGCGACCAGCGCCGGAATAAGGCCGAGGTGCCAGCCGGCGAGCAGCACAGGCAGCAGATAGATCACCGAGCCGCGACGGATGTCCAGGACCTGGATGAGCGCCCAGGTGACGATCGTGGTGATGGCAACCATCAGCAGCGCCAGCACGACGCCGCGCAGCTCACGTCGAATCGTCTCGATCTTCACCACCTGGATCGCCTTTCGCCACCGGCAACCTGTCGCCCAGCCGGCACCCGAGTCCCAGCATACTCAGGATATGGCGGTCGCGCCGCAACCGGCCATCCCGCCCCCTGACTGCCGCCGCGAACGGCGGGACAGAAGGGCAGGGTTCGATCCGGCCGCAACAGGGGGCGCCCTTGTCTCAAAGCATCCCGTTCGCTACATAGCGGGCGTCCGGTGGGGATGCGTTGCGCGCACCCTTGCGGCCACGGAGAGGTGGCTGAGTGGTTGAAAGCACCGCACTCGAAATGCGGCGTACGGGCAACCGTATCGGGGGTTCGAATCCCTCCCTCTCCGCCAC
>JBFXEX010000212.1:0-6911 GCA_050179645.1 Xanthobacteraceae bacterium
CGCGATCCCGCTCGCGAAGTCCTGCGCCATCAGCCCGGTGGCAAAAACCCAGCGGCCCGCCCGGATGCCTTGGGCAAACTTGACCTTGCCGTGCCCAAGTTCGACGGGCAGCAGCGGCTCCACCGCAGAAGACACTTCTTTGCCGGCCATCAAATCCTCACGTGTGTTCTGGGGTCGAAATGAGCAGGGAGCGCGAGTACTCGCACTTGGGCGGGATACTGGGAAGATTGTGCCATATCGATCGGTGCTGGCCTAACCCCCCATCATGGAGAGTTCGGTTTCTCGGAGGAGGATCCACGTGTAAGATGGCATGACGCTTGCCTCGTTGGAGCCACGTTCGATACAGTTCTTGGTGACTAGGAGCGACACATGACAACCTGGCCGCGACTCTGGCTGCCGCTATGCGGCGCGCTGCTCATCGGGATGCCCCTGGCTTCCCAGGCGCAAGATTATCCGACCCGTCCGATCACCGTCGTCGTGCCGTTCCCTGCCGGGGGACTGACCGACGTACCCGCGCGCATCGCGGCGACAATGATGTCGGAGAAGATCGGCCAGAACCTCGTGGTCGAGAACAAGACCGGCGCCACGGGGACGATCGGTGCCGCCCATGCGGCACGTGCGACGCCCGACGGCTACACGCTGTTCGCGAATTCGCTCGCCGACGCGCAGAACATTCACTTCGTGCCGCTGACGTACAGCCCGGTCGACGACTTCGCACAGATTGGATGGATCGTCGACGGACCACCGGTGGTGCTCATTATTAACGCCCGCTTGCCGTACAAGTCGCTGGCCGAGTTGCTCGCGGCGGCGAAAGCGAACCCGAAGAACATCAGTTTCGGCACGTCGGGTCCCGCCTCTTCGCCGGCGATGGCGCTGGCGCAGCTCAATATGGCGGCCAAGACCGACATCGTCGCCGTACCGTATCGCGGCTCCGGAGATGCGGCACGCGAGGTCGCGGGCGGCGCCATCCAGGGGGTATTTTCCTTCATCTCACAAGCCAAGCCGTTGGTCGACGATGGCAAGGTGCGCGCGCTGGCGGTTGCAGCACCGGAAAGGGTTGCTCTCTGGCCCGATGTGCCGACCTTCAAGGAGCTGGGCTACAACGTGGACTTCCGGGGCTTCGTCGGTCTCTCCGCGCCGGCGAAGACGCCGAAGCCGATCATCGACTATCTCAACAAGCAGCTCAACGCGGTGGTGCAGTCCGACGCTTTCAAGACGCGCGTCGGGGCGCTGGGCATGACCGTGCCGGCCGACAACACGCCCGCGAAGTACGATGCTTTCATTCGCGAGGAGACGGTGCGGCAGGGTAACATTGCCAAGCTCGTGAAGGCAGCCTCTCCTGCGCCTCCGGCCAAGTAACGCCGTCCGCTCGCTGAGGCACGGCGGCAAACCACGGGGGGCTTACGAAAGCCGTCCGTGAGGACCACTAACAGAAGAACGCCTCCATCAGAAGAACGCCTGGATGCCGGTCTGCGCCCGGCCAAGTATCAGGGCGTGAATGTCGTGTGTGCCCTCGTAAGTGTTGACCGTCTCAAGATTGCACATTACCCGCATCACGTGGAACTCGTCCGAGATGCCGTTGCCGCCGTGCATGTCGCGGGCCATGCGGGCGATATCGAGCGCCTTGCCGCAGTTGTTGCGCTTGAGCAGTGACACCGCCGGCGGCGCCGCCCTGCCCTCCTCCAGCAGCCGGCCGAGCCGTAACGCAGCGTGTAGACCCAGCGTGATTTCGGTCTGCATATCGGCGAGCTTCTTCTGGATGAGCTGATTAGCGGCGAGTGGCCGGCCGAATTGCTTGCGGTCGAGAACGTATTGCCGGGCGCGATGCCAGCAGAATTCCGCCGCCCCTATTGCACCCCAGGCAATCCCTGCACGTGCCACGTTGAGGCAGCCGAACGGGCCGGCAAGCCCCTTCACGTTCGGCAGCAGGTTCTCCTCCGGCACGAAGGCGTCTTCAAGCACGATCTCGCCGGTGATCGAGGCACGCAGCGACAGCTTGCCCTCGATCTTCGGCGTCGAAAATCCCTTGGTGCCGCGCTCGACGATGAAGCCGCGGATCACGCCGTCAAGCTTCGCCCACACCACCGCCACGTCGGCGGCCGGCGCGTTGGTGATCCACATCTTGGCGCCGTTGAGCCGGAAGCCGCCCGGCGCCTTGTCGGCGCGCGTCACCATCGAGCCGGGATCGGAGCCGTAGTCGGGCTCGGTCAGGCCGAAGCAGCCGACCATCTCGCCGGTTGCGAGCTTCGGCAGGTACTTCTTGCGCTGCGCCTCGCTGCCGTATTCGAAGATCGGGTGCATCACCAGCGAGGACTGCACCGACATCGACGAGCGGTAGCCGGAATCGACCCGCTCGATTTCGCGGGTGATCAACCCGTACGCGACATAGCCTAACCCCGCGCCGCCGTACTCCTCCGGAATGGTGGGGCCGAGCAACCCAAGCTCGCCCATCTCACGGATTACCTCGGGATCGTAGCGCTCGTCGCGATAGGCGGCGAGCACGCGCGGGAACAGCTTGTCCTGGGCGTAACCGCGCGCAGTGTCGCGAACCATGCGCTCTTCCTCGGTCAGTTCGCTTTCGAGATCGAGGGGATCTTCCCAATCGAAGGCGGCATCCTTGATGGCGGCGGGTTTGCTCTCGCGCTTCTCGGCAAGCTGCGTCATCTCATACTCCTTGGCGGGCGGTTGTTGCCGGCCCGGTTCGCTGTCGCCCGCTTATACCGCGTGGCCGCGCGGTGCGCGAACCCGATATTTTGCGCCCGCGGCCTTCGGAACCTGCGATCGATGCCGCGAACGCGCGAGTTCGATGTTTGAGAACATTATCCTACGGGAACGATCGACCCCCGCGCCGATGCGCCGCGGCCAGTTGCCAAGGCGAGCATGCACGTTGCTGCGGCGCGACGCATCGGCTATGGAGTGCCCAGCGTGCGCCCGTAGCTCAGCTGGATAGAGCGCTGCCCTCCGAAGGCAGAGGTCACAAGTTCGAATCTTGTCGGGCGCGCCATGAAATCAATGGCCTAGCGCTGTCGCAGCCAGACTGTGTCCCGGAAGTGTCCCGGCGAGGTGCTAGCTCAATGGACCCAAACCGCCGCGCTCGCGCCGCGCACGAAAAGCGGTGGAACTGGAAGTCATCGAGGTCCTTAGCGAGCGGCAGCTTGGCGATGGTGAGTTGGTATTTGATTGAGCGCGCTTGCTTCTCGCTGATCTCGGCGTTGAGCAGATCACCAACGATGCGCTGAGGCTCATGCTGGCGTGACGGCAGTGGCCATGATCTCGTCGAAGGCGGCCTTCATGCCGTAGAGCTTGAGCTCGCCCATGAGGTCGAAGAGTTGAGTGCGTTATACCAACTCGCGCTGCCGGCGACCCACTTTCGGTGTTGCTGCAGGTTTGTCATGCCCGTCCAGGTGTTTGATTTGACTCGCATTTACGACGGGACCATCGTTGCACAGCGTCGGGCGGCATGAGTCAACATCTCGAAGTTTTGGTATTACATCAGATCGTTCTCCTGAGGTTGTCGTAACGAGCACAATCAGCGACGGGTGCGTGGCGCAGCGTCAGCGCGGCTGGTGTGTGAGGAGGCAGCCTTGAGCTGCGGCGATCTGAGCGAGGTCAAGTGGCGTATTTTGAGGGTTTTGTTGCCGGTTGAGCGGGAGCCCGGCAAGCGTGGGCGGGGGCGACCGCCCGAGGACAACCGCAACATCATCAACGGCATCCTGTGGCGGCTGCGCACGGGTGCGCCGTGGCGTGACGTGCCGAAGAAATACGGCAACTGGAATTCGATCTATCGGCGCTTTCGGCGGTGGGGTGCATCGGGTGTCTGGGAGAGCGTGGTCTCGGCGTCCTTTGACAATCGGTTCGACAGCGAATTCACGGCCTCCGGTGCCACGGCTCGATCCGCCGCGGCGACGCAACGTCCAACAGTCCAGCGCGTTGTGACTGCTACGTCGCGCGTCCCGTGGACACACAAGTCGCGTTGAAGCAAGCAAAGGAATCGCGGTTCTGGCTGGCAAATGCGTCTGCATCGTCTCCTCCGCTCTGGCAGGACGAGCAAAATGAACGCGGCGACTGTGGGATGTGTATTGTCGCTTTTTCTCAGAGACGGGACGAATGCCAATGACGCGTAAAATCCTTTTCCTGAGCTGCGCGACGGCCGTGGCAGTAGCGCTTGCTACTAATGCTATCATCTTTGTCCTAAACAACATCGAGGTGAAGCGGAACAAGCTCCTCACTCAGAACTCAGAACGGCATATCCGTTACGAACAAAGGATCTACACGTTGGGCGGGGAATAAGGGTGATCGGGCATCCGCAGGCACCGTCGAGCGCATAAGCCAGAACAGGAACAGGCCGAAGCGACGCGTCATCAAACCACCCATCCCCGCAACACCAGCAGGCTGCGCCCTCTTGTACGCTTGCGCCAGAGGCCATTGTGCTGTTGATCTTTAGAGATGATCCATTCGACACCACTCATCGTCACAGTCGTGGTCGGCTTAGCCGTGTTCGTGGTGATGGGTGACTGGCAATGAGAGTGCGGGCTGCTGCTTCCGCAGCAGGACGTGTTCGCTTTGGTGAGGGAGCCGCCCAGCCGCTCTTTGCGAAGCTCATGTGGCTTTGCTGCACTACACAGCGTTACTGGAGGTATGCTTAGTTGCTCCGTGATGTTGAGATCTCGGGGAGTATCCGATGAAAAAGCTTCTGGTTGCAGCTGTTGCCACCCTGGTCGCAGTAAGCGTCGCTGGCTGCGCAGCCGTTGGTAAGGGCAAGGGCAAGGCTCCGCCCCCGATCGTGACGAAGGGGTAAAACGCTCTATTTGGGCTACGACGTGAATTCCGAAGTCGGGTACGCCGGCTGGGAGGAGACGTTGCCAAATGGACGTATGCGAGCTCGAACATATCGAGCAAGCTTTTTGGTAACTGGTCCGATTGTCGTTCACCTCGGGATTCGGTTGTGTTCACGGTGATTTTATTAGTGCGTTGGCTCTGGATTCCGGTTCGCGCCGCAGCGCTGGCATGCTCTGAATGCTCTGGCATTGTTAAACGTCTTTTCGCCGGAGCGGTGGTCGTGGCCGCGCTCGCCGGAGCCAGCGCGCTTGCCGCCGATCTGCCGGTCCGACGGCCTGTTCCGGAGCCGATCGTGATGCCGTCGGCCCCGGCCTGGACCGGGTTCTATTTCGGCGGCGGCGTCGATGCCCGGTTCAACGCGGTCGATGCCAACGTCACCGAAGCTTTCGTCGGTACGCCGCCGCGCGCCATCCCGCTGCCGACGACGTCTCCCGGCTACACCAACCCGCTGATGTGGTGGGGCGCCGGTCCCGGCGCCATGCAATACATCGACAACATCTCGATCGGCCTGCGCCTCTATGGCGGCTACAACTGGCAGGTGGCGCCGCGCTGGGTCGTCGGCGTCGAGGTGGACTACGCCTACGCCAACGAAATCGCCGTCTTCCACGGCAGCCCCTATCCGGCCAACCTGATCTTCGGCCTGCCGAACCAGAACGGTATCCCGTTCGGCGCGACCTACGATGACGAATTCAAGGTCACCACCGGCTGGGACGCCAGCGTGCGCCTGCGCGGCGGCTGGCTCTACAGTCCGACGACGTTGATCTATCTGACCGCCGGTCTCGCATGGGCCCACCTCGAAGTGACGTCGACCTGTTCCACCGTCCCCACTCCGAACGTCAACAACTGCGCGCCCGGCAACTATTTCGGCGGCACGCTCGGGCCCAACACCATCAGCCATTCGGCCGTCAAGATGGGCTGGACCGTCGGCGCCGGTGTGGAGTCGATGCTGACGTCCAACTGGATGGTCCGCGGGCAGTATCGCTTCTCCGATTTCGGCTATCCGTCGTTCGGCCCGTTCAAGCCGTTCAGCTTCTCCGGTACCCGGACATGCACCGGCTGTGCCGATCCGGGTGCAAGCCCGCTGTCGGTCAGCTACGAGCTGCCGTGGATGCAGCATCATTTCGAGGTCGGGGTCGCGTACAAGTTCTGACAGTACGCCCCACCGGTATACACGTAAGACTGCGCATCGCATGACTTGGCGCGCCAAACTTCTGCATCCGACGCCGCATATCGCTGTGCCTAGCCGCGATCCACAGGGAGAGCGCTCCATGCGTCCGGAGTCTGAGAGTATGAGCCGCCATTTCGGGCAGATCGCAAATCGGTGGCGTTGACCGAAAGCCGAGGTGAAGCCCACCGAGCAGTTATTTCTGTATCCGAGTCAGCCGCTTAAGGGTAGCCACCTGTCGGAAGAAAGCTCGCTTTGGCTGAGCAGGAAACCCAACCACATCCTCGCCTGGAGGCACGTCCCCCATAACGCCAGCCTGCGCTCCGATCCGTGCGCCGCGGCCAATCCTGATATGTCCGTTCAAGGCGGCCTGCCCTCCGACTTGGACGAAATCCTCAACGACGGTCGAACCCGCAATGCCGGCCTGGCCTACGATGACGCAACACCGGCCGAGGACAACGTTGTGTCCGATCTGCACAAGATTATCGAGACGCGAACCAGCACCGATTACCGTGTCTCGCATCGATCCTCTATCGATCGTCGTATTGGCGCCAACCTCCACATCGTCTTCGAGAATCACCCGACCAAGCTGGGGAGCTGTCAGAAACCCGGTTTTGGTGGGGCTGAATCCAAATCCTTCCTGCCCGATCCGTGCACCGGGATAGACGTACACTCGCGCCCCCAATACCGCGTAGCTCAGGCTGGCGTGTGCGCCGATCCGGCAATCTCGGCCGATGACCACGCCGCGTTCGATCACCGCGCAAGGTCCGATCCGGCAGCCAGGGCCGATCTCCGCTCCGGCCTCAATTACACACAGCGGGCCGACTTCGGTGGACGGATCGACCACCGCACCCTCAGCCACAATTGCGGACGGGTGAATTCCGGGGGATACCGGTCGCACGGGATG
>JBFXEX010000213.1:0-6867 GCA_050179645.1 Xanthobacteraceae bacterium
TCGACACCATCAATCTGAGGGACGACCGCTTCCCTTGCCAATCAAGCCGCGAGCGAGCGCGCCATCATATAGCGCCGTAGCGAACGAGCGGCTTGATCGTACCGGGCCGGCCCGTTATCCCATCTAGCTAGATAAGTGGCTCGAATCCAAAGTCCTCTTCGCCCAATGGTTCGCCGGTGGCCATCCCAGAAAGCGGCGAGCGATGCATGAATCATCCCTATCGGGGCGAGCTCAACGTGAGCAAAGCCCGGGGTTTTGGCACAATCTATGGTTGCCGGCTGGCGATCGCTTGTTGGTAAAGTGACCCCATCCGCTCTAGGAACATCGGCCGGTCGAAGCATTCGCGGACGCGCTGCCGGCCAGCACTGCCAAGCTTGGCGGCAAGCGAGGGGTCATCGAGCAAGGTGCGGAGCGCGCGAGCGAGCGCCACGGAATTCCGGGGCTCAACTGTCAGTCCCTCCAGGCCGTGCCGGGCGACGTGCGGCACCGCGGTCGGGAGCGCCGTGTTGACTACGGGCAAGGCGGCGGTCATCGCCTCGAGTTGCGCGATGCCGAACGATTCCGCGGCGCTGACCGAGGGAAAGACGAATACGCGTGCGGCGTTGAGAACGATTTTCATTTCGGAGCGGCCCAGGTGGCCGGCCAGGATCAGCCGGTCGCCGAGGTTGAGCTTGCGGCCCCTCTGCAGCAGCTCGCCGCGCATCGGGCCCGCGCCGATAATGATCAAGCTGGCGTCCAGATCGGCCATGGCATCGAGCAGGACGTCGTAACCCTTGTAGGGGACCAGTCGACCGATCGACACAATCAGGCGGGGATGGCGCGTGCGCAATCGGTCGGTCTGCTCGCGGTGCTCGGCGGTGAGGGCGGTCCAAGCGGCGGCGTCGATGGCGTAGGGTACCACCACGCATTTATCAAGATGGTCCCGAAGCAACGGAGAATTGCGGGCGATGACGTCGTGCGCCACGACGACACGGTGGGCTCGGTCCAGTGTGTGCCGCATGACTGCCGCAACTCCTTTCAAGCACAGCCGGGAGCGCACGATGTCGGCGTGCCAGTGGACGATAAGCGGCGGCTCGCTTCTTTGATGCAGCGCAAGCCCGAGATCGGTCAGCGGGAACGGCGCGTGATGCACCATCAGGTCTGCCGAACGATATGCGCGCGCAACCGCGAACGGGTAGCTCGGCGCGATCGGCATCGACGAGACGGTCCCGAGCGACAGCACTGCGTGCACCGAGACGCCGTCGTCGCGATAGTTACGGCCCCAACCCCGCTCGCGGCTAACTAGGATTGAATGATCGAAGCGGGGATCGCGCCCACCCACGATCATAGAAATGGCTTCGGCGACGCCCCCAGTTGGGTCCGGCTGATAGCCCTTGTAGGTGTGAACAATCTTATGAACCATTGCGAGCAAAAAAGCCTATTGTTTCAGAGTGACATGGAGGTCGCGGCAGTCGCCTTGGACGGCGCTTTCTAAGCTTGACTATCGCGCCACAATCTGGACGATAACCAACGACAATCAAAGTTTGAAGTGCCGGCCGGTAATGAGCCGGTCTCGACCTTGATAGCCGGGTAACACACAAGCCGATGCAAGAAGAAGCGCGATTGCGTGTCGGCATCGACTTGGCGCCGTTGCGGCCGCCTTGGACCGGTGTCGGCAATTATCAGCTTCAACTTCTTCAGGCGCTGGTCGCGCGCGACGACGCCCCGGCCTTGGAGGGTCTGCGATCGTTGCGGCCAGTGAGGATAGACAAGCCGTTCATCGATAGCATGGCGGACGCGAAAGCGGATGCGCGCGCCGGCACCAGCGCGACCGGGCGCCTGCCGGCATGGATCGAGCCTGCTGCTGCAAGAATTTATTTGCTCCTTCGAAGCCAAACATTCGCCTGGCGAGCGCGAAGCTCGTCTTGGTCATTGTTTCATTCCTTTCTCTATGTTCCGCCGGGCCCCCTTAAAGTGCCGGTCATTCCCGTGGTCTACGATGTGTCCTTCGTGCGCTTTCCGGAAATGCATCCCGCTCGCCGACTTCGAGCGCTGGCCGGGCTGGGGCGCTTGCTCGAAAATGCGCCGGTGGTGCATACGATCTCGCAATTCAGCGCAGCGGAAATCGCCGCGGTCTATGGGATTTCCCTGCGCCGGATCAAAGTCATTTACCCCGGCGTCGGGACCATGTTCATGGGAGCGACGCCTACAAATGGCCCTGGCCTGATGAAATACGATCTAGCCGCAGGGCGTTATTTCCTCGTTGTCTCTACCCTTGAGCCCCGCAAGAACCTGCGGACCCTGGTGGCGGCCTACTCGCGCCTGCCGCAGTCCGAGCGCGCTCAGTTCCCGCTCTGCGTTGTCGGCCCCTCCGGCTGGGGATTGCTTGACCTTCCCATGACCCATCGCGAGCTTGAACGCGAGGGGAGCCTGCGGTTTCTCGGCTTTGTCGCAGATGCCGATTTGCCCATGCTCTACGCCAATGCACGCGCGATGCTTTATCCCTCGATCTATGAAGGATTCGGCCTGCCGATCCTGGAGGCGCTCGCCTGTGGGTGCCCGGTCATTTGCTCGAATGCGGCTTCGATGCCCGAGGCGGCGGGTGAAGCAGCCCAGCGGATTTCCCCGCTCGACGTGGACGCCTGGACCGGAAAATTTAAGGAGGCGATGGCGGCCAAAAGCAGCGAACGCGAGAAGGCCGATCGCATCGCGCACGCGAGACGATTCACCTGGGAACGCGCGGCAGCACAGACGATCGACCTCTACAAGGAGGCGCTCGCGCGCTGAGTAGACGGAATTTGTCTTTGACCCGACTGGGGTCATTCGCGAACAAGATATGAACGCCGAAATGATCGTGGGGTGTTTATGACAACGACTTTTCTGGCGTTGTTCCCAGTTGTGGTTGAGCTCTGACGGATTGGCGGGTGGCTCGGGCGCCCCCTCGTCGGCGGCATCGTTAGGCCCGAGCGGAGTCGCCAGGAGCCGATCGGGTTCCGCATCGTCGAA
This sequence comes from Xanthobacteraceae bacterium, assembly GCA_050179645.1. Classification (GTDB taxonomy): domain Bacteria; phylum Pseudomonadota; class Alphaproteobacteria; order Rhizobiales; family Xanthobacteraceae; genus VAZQ01. The sequence continues at coordinate 2,986 of JBFXEX010000213.1, forward strand.
GCCAAGCAAGTCGAGATCGAACGCCTCTTGCTTCAGCGCCGCCAGTTCGGGCGCGAACATCTCGTCGTTTCAACCCCGGTGGATCGTGATTTGGTCCATCTCGCGGCTGACCTGGGAAGGCCTGAAGGGGCATTCCGCTGAGGCGTCTGCCCCACGTCGACAGTCCAATCAATGTCTTCGCCAAGGTCCATATCGGCGGCGGCATGACATCCGGCGGCAGGATCAACGACGAGGATTGGGCCTCGATGCCCCGGGGTTGCGGCCAACCCGGCTACTCCAACACCGATGGAAGCGCCGCGGGTTCGATCTCCTATGCCACCGCCGAGCTCGGCTATGACGTCTTCCGCGGTGCGGGCTACAAGGTCGGCGTGTTCGCCGGCTATAGTGTGGTCACCAGCAACCAGACCTCGTCCGACTGCATCCAGATCGCGCTGCCGGCGTCGGGCCATCTGCGATATTCCCCCGGCAACACGTTCTTCCTCGGCGAGTACGAACGCTGGCAGTCGCTGCGCATCGGCGGCAATATCGACGTCATGCTGACGCCGCGCTAGCGGCTCGTCGCTGACATCGCCTCCCTGCCTTAGGCCCGATACCACGGCCAGGACCAGCACCCGCAGCGGCCGTTCATCGCGACGGAATTGGTAGCCGCGCCGCAGCGTACGGATTAGCGGCGTGGTCAGCAGAACGTCGCCGAGACGCTGCAGCGTGATGACCAGAACGCACGCGGGCTCGCCTCTCCCGCGCCGCGTCCGCTGGCGCCGTCGCCGGCATCACGTTGTTCCGCCGCGCGGCTGCGCGTTTGAGCGCATCGCGCCGCCCAGCACGCCAACGCCGACCACGTAGATCCAGCCCTGGGTGAAATCGCCGATATGTGAATTGAACAAGGAGCCGACGATGTTCTGCACCACCACGATCAGCCCGAACCACGCCATCGGCGTCGCCGCAGTGAACAGCGCCAGATGCGCGAGCCACATGGCGGTTAGCAGCACCGCGCCGGCGATCCCCAGTTGCACCGCCACCGTCAGGACCTGACTGTGCGGATTACGGGTCACCAGCGCGCCGGTACCGGGCTCTGCCGCCGCCGCTTGCTTGAACAATGCCTCGATCGACCCGGTGCCGTGGCCGAGCACCGGCGCCTGCGCGACGAAGTCGGCCGACCGCTGCCAGAATTCGAGCCGCTGCCCGGCCGAGGTCTGCGCGCCGCGTTCGCGATAGTCCGTCACCTCCTGGATCGCCTGCGTGACGCGCAAGCGCAGATAGGGCGACGAGACCCAGGTGAACCCGGCAAGCGTCCCGCCGATCAGGCAGACGGCGATCGAGCCCTTGCCGCCGAAGCGGCGGAATCCGAGCAAGAGCAGCAGCGCCGCCACCACCACCAGCGTGGTGCGCCCGGTCGCCACGTAGAGGATGTTGGCGACGAACAATGCGGCTGCGGCCACCAGCATCATCGCGTGCTGGATGCGATGCTGCCGCCAGAATTCGGTCGCCTGCCCGAGCAGGCCAAGCGCGCACAGCGCAAAGATCCCACTCTGCGCGATGTAGTCCTTGAACGGCACGCCGATCGAGGTCTTGCCGCGCCAGGTCAGCCCCGGCGTAAGCGCCAGCGCGAACGAGAACACGAGCAGCACCGTCGACGATCCCAGGAAGCCGAGCACCACCCAATGCGCGCGCCCCGACCGGCGGAACTGCGCGAGGAACAGCGGAATAAGCAGCAGTTTATGGAACGCGCCGAGGCCGGCGATGCGCTCGCGCCACTCGACGTCGGCCCACAGCATGCCGAGCGCCGCGAACGCCCACAGCAACACCGGCAGACCGCCGGCGGGCGCCATCACTTCGCGGCGGACCGCGGCGAGATCGAGTGTCGGCAGTACCGCGATCAGCCACAGCACCAGTAGGATGCCGGTGGCGCTGGTCGACCAGGGCAGCGAAACCGCCACCGCGACCGCGAGCCAGTCGGCGGCGCTGGCAAGTCGCGCGCGGTCGAACAGCCCTGGGGTTGCCTGGTCGGTCACAGTCGAGGTCGGTTCGGTGCGCATCGCGCTTCCAAGCTGCTCCATAGCTGCCGCCGGCAGGCCTTGCGGCTTATACCAATACCCGCAACGATTTACCCGTCACGCCCGGCGGAGGCCGGGCATCCACGTCGTATTGTACAAATCGACTCAAGACGTGGATGGCCGGGACAAGCCCGGCCAATGACGGAGTGAGTACCTGCCCCGCCCCGCTTGGATGCGGTTCCTGCGACTGCAACGCCGACAGGCCAGATTCCGCCCGGATGCGCGTGCCTTGAATCACCGCCTCGAGCTTGGCGTCGTTCGCGGTCAGTTGCGCGCGGTCGGCAGCGGGATGCCACAGATGGATAACACCGGTCGCGAACCTGCCGTCCTTGCGCCGCACGCCTGAGCGCAAGAGACGGACCAGCAGATCGGAATCCTCGCGACCCCAGCCGTTGAAGCGCGCGTCGAATCCGTCGACCGCGTCGAGATCGAAACGCCAGACCGCGAGATTGCAGGAGCGCGCACCCTGCCACTTGCGGGCTTCGAACTTGCGCAGCGGACCGAGCGGCAACTTGAGCAGCGCGGCCAGGCGGTTGACGCCGCGCTGCCGGCGCCGCGCCAGCCACTCCGCGGCGGTCCAGGTTTCCGGCGTAAGCCCGTCCCGTAGCACCGCGTCGGTCTGCTGCGCCGACAGCAGCACGCGGTTGCCGGCGACGAACCAGCCGAGCTCGGCGAGTCGCCGGTGCTGGGCCACAAAATCCGGCCGCACGATGCAGTCGCCGTCGAGGAACACGCAGTAGTCGCCGCGCGCTCTCACCAGCGCGCGGTTGCGCATCTCAGCGGCGCGAAAGCCGCGGTGCTCCTGCCAGACATGGACGAGCGGTACGCCGATGCGAGACTGCCAGCGTTCGATCAGCGCGGCGGTCGAAGGCCCGGAGCCGTCGTCGGCCACCAAGAGCTCGAACCGCCGGTCGCGCTGCGCGGCGAGCGATCGCAGCACCGCGTCGAGCGCGTCCGTGCGCTCGTAGGTGGTGACAATGACCGAGATCAGGTCCGGTACGGAGCGAGCCCTGCGCAACATCGGCGATGCTCTAACGGCCGCGGCTGGTTTTGCCAAGCGCAGGCGGGCTCTGCGACGATAGACCGTCTTGCTCTCCGCCGCTATGGTGCCGCGTACTTCGCGAGCGCTCCAACGAATGCAGAAAATCACAGCTTACGTCATCGCCTACAACGAGGCCGAGAAGATCGCCGACGCGGTCTCCAGCATCCTGTGGGCGGACGAAGTGATCGTGGCGGATTCCGGCAGTACCGACCGCACCGCCGAGATCGCCACGTCGCTGGGCGCGCGCGTCGTGCAGATCCCGTTCGAAGGCTTCGGCAACCTGCGCAACCGCACGCTCGAACACTGCAGCCACGACTGGATTTTCAGCCTGGATTCCGACGAGCGCTGCACCCGCGAGGTGCGCGACGAGATTCTCGCAATCCTCGCCGTGCCCTCGCCGCTGCACGATGCCTATCTGGTGCCGCGGCGCAATTACATGATGGGCCGCTGGATCAAGGGCTCGGGCTGGTATCCGAACTTCCGCCAGCCGCAGCTCTTCCGCAAGAGCGCGATGCGCTACGACGCCGACCCGGTCCACGAAGGCTACGTTCTGCTCACCGAGCGGCCACTCGGACAACTCAAGCATGCGATCTGGCAATTCCCCTTCCGCAATCTTGCCGAGGTCATTCACAAGATGAACCGCTACTCGTCACTTGGAGCGCAGAAGCTCGCCGGCAAGCGGATGTCGATGGGCGGCGCGCTCGGCCACGGTATTTGGGCGTTCATCAAACACTATGTCATCAAGCGCGGCTATCGCGACGGCTGGGCCGGCTTCGTGATCGCGCT
>JBFXEX010000214.1:0-6721 GCA_050179645.1 Xanthobacteraceae bacterium
GCCCGGCCGCGTGCTCCTTCAACACCTTGATGATCTGCTCTTCAGTGAATCTGCTCTTGCGCATGTCCGTCTCCCGAAAGAACGGAACTCTACCCAAAATCGGGGACATCTGCGGGGAGCAGGTCAGGCCCTAGCTGCGGAAAAATTAGAATGCGTATTCGGTTTCTCTTTCGCCTAAGTGAGCCTATGAGGGTTCCAGACAAATGGCCGGTTGAAGCGGAAGGTGTGATCTATTCGTTGTATGGACCTTGCGACAAAATAACCGCGATTGAGGCCACACTACTTAAGCAGCCTCTCGACTTGGCGCCTAGGGTGATGGACAAGCCAAGAATGCCGACCATTAGCTTGCGTCATGGATTGTTGTTGCCGCGCATTCACGAGCGCCTCGACCACGTTCAATGTACGGTTGGCATCATTTTTCCGATCGAAATTGATATGGAGAATTACGAGGTCTATTTCGAACCAGAAAATGCTGACGAGGAATCAAAGATTCCAATCAGGAAATGGGGCGAAGAAACGCTAAGTCCTTACATCAACCGAGTGAGCTTCGATATCGCTATTAAGGGTGTGCTTTGCGACGTGTGGCCCGAACTGGAGCGACGGGCGGCTCAATTTTATCGCCGTGCCCGCTAAGCGATGAAGGAACGCTTCTTTATTGACGCCTATGTGAACTTTTATTTTTTCCTCGAGCGTCTCTATGCCGGTGGAAAATTCCGAACAGCTGATGTAGTCCGCAATTTTGGAGCATCAGCCGAACTTGGGGAGGCGTATAGGCGGCTCCACACAAAGCAGCATTCAAATGCCCTGAAGAAGGGCATCCCTCTGATCGGAAAGCCGGAGGAGTTCTTTCAGTGGATCGTAAATAGGCGAGGATTTTTCCAACATCAATCAGAGACTGACCCAAATCGCTGGCTTCACTCTACCCAAGAGGCATACGCCGATGATGCCATTGTCATGGCTGACTTCGCGACCGCGGTCTACTTCATCCGGAATGCAGATCGAGTGTTCAATCAAAAGATCGATGATCGATATCAAACGGCGGCACTGGAGGCCCGGGCGAACATGAAAATAGTTGTCACGATTCTCGGTGACAATCCCGATGGGAAGTCGATCAGGCATCAGATTATCGTCGATGGGCCAGGAACGCGAACGACGCGCGAAATGGCTCGTGACGTACTATTTAAGTCCATGCAGGTTACGGAGGAGCGGTTGATTTCGGTCAGGCAAATTACGGCGATCGTTCAAGGCACACACGAATTGCTCTTTTCCTATACTGGCCCCGGGGATATGCCTTTTGACCAGCAATAGACCGGAAATGAAACCATGAACGCCCCCCTCACGTCCCACCCCGTCCCGCCGTACCGGCACACGCCGCTGTTCCCGCTCGGCAAGGACGAGACGCCCTACCGCCGGATCGAGGTCGCTGGCGCAGACGGAAAGCCGCTCGCCAACGGCGGCGTGCGGGTCGAAAAAATCATGGGCCGCGACGTGCTGGTGGTCGAGCGCGAGGCGCTGCGCGCGCTGGCGGAAGCCGCGTTCACCGACATCAATCATCTGCTGCGCCCCGCGCATCTGGCGTCGTTAAAGAAGATCGTCGAGGACCCGGAAGCCAGCGACAACGACAAGTTCGTCGCCCTCGATCTGCTCAAGAACGCCAACATCGCGGCCGGCGGCGTGTTGCCGATGTGCCAGGACACCGGCACCGCCATCATCATGGGCAAGAAGGGCCGGCTCGTCTTCACCGACGGTGAGGACGAAGCGGCGCTCGCCGAGGGCGCGCGCGACGCCTACCTCAAGCGCAACCTGCGTTATTCGCAGGTCGCGCCCATTTCGATGTTCGAGGAGAAGAACACCCGCAACAACATGCCGGCGCAGGTCGATATCTATGCCGAGGGCGAGGACGCCTACAAGCTGCTGTTCATCGCCAAGGGCGGCGGCTCGGCCAACAAGGCGTTCCTGTTCCAGGCGACGCCGTCGATCCTCACCCACGACCGCATGATCGCGTTCCTGAAGGAGAAGATTCTCACGCTCGGCACCGCGGCGTGCCCGCCGTACCATCTGGCGATCGTGATCGGCGGCACCTCGGCCGAACTGACGATGAAGACCGTCAAGCTCGCCTCCACCAAGTATCTCGACAGCCTGCCGACGCAGGGCAGCGAGGACGGCCACGCCTTCCGCGATCTGGCGATGGAAGACGAGGTGCTCAAGCTCACGCAGTCTTTGGGAGTAGGGGCGCAGTTCGGCGGCAAGTATTTCTGCCACGACGTGCGCGTGATCCGGCTGCCGCGCCACGGCGCGAGCCTGCCCATCGGCTTGGGCGTGTCGTGCTCGGCCGACCGGCAGGCGCTGGGCAAGATCACGAAGGACGGCGTGTTCCTCGAAGAGCTCGAGCACAATCCGGCGCAGTATCTGCCGGAGATCGACGAAGCGAAGCTCGGCGGCGAGGTGGTGAAGATCGACCTCAACCGGCCGATGGCGGAGATCAAGGCGCAGCTCTCGAAGTATCCGATCAGGACGCGGCTGTCGCTCAACGGCCCGATGATCGTGGCGCGCGACATCGCGCATGCCAAGCTCCGGGAGAGATTGGAGAAGGGGCAGGGCCTGCCCGACTATTTCAAGGACCACCCCGTCTATTACGCCGGGCCCGCGAAGACGCCGGAGGGCTATGCGTCCGGCGCGTTCGGGCCGACCACGGCGGGGCGGATGGATTCGTTCGTCCACGACTTCCAGGCCGAAGGTGGCTCGATGGTGATGCTCGCCAAGGGCAACCGCTCGCCCGCGGTGTGTCACGCCTGCGCCAAGCACGGCGGCTTCTATCTCGCCTCGATCGGCGGCGCGGCGGCGAACCTCGCCGAGAACTGCATCAAGAAGGTCGAGACGCTGGAATATCCCGAACTCGGCATGGAGGCGATCTGGCGCATCGAGGTCGAGGACTTCCCGGCCTTCATCGTGATCGACGACAAGGGCAACGACTTCTTCAAGGAACTGAACCTGGGCTAGGATCGCAGGCTGCTCCCTGCAACCAGCCGATCACTGATCGAAGGACGCGGAGCGGTTCAGCCATCGTCCACGGGATCGACGATCCGCCGCGCCAGCGGGCCGAGCGTGAGCCCCTGCACGATCAGCGTGAACAGCACCACGAGGTAGGTCGCCGCCAGGATCATCGGCGTAACCTCGGTGCGCGGCAGCGACAGCGCGAGCGCGACCGAGATGCCGCCGCGCACGCCTCCCCAGGTCAGGATCGGGATCGTGCCCCTGGCGAACGTCGCCCACGGCGACAGCGCCGTGACCGGCCCCGCGACCGCGAGGAACCGCGCCACCAGCACAAGCGGGATCGCCGCCAGCGCCAGCGGCATCAGGCGCGCGTCGAATCCCATCACGAGGACTTCGAGACCGATCAGGAGGAACAGAACGGAATTGAGAATTTCGTCGATCAATGTCCAGAAGTCGAACAGATATCGTTCAGTGTTCGCACTCATGGCGTCGGACGGCCCGCGTGCGCCGATCAGGAGGCCCGCCGCGACCACGGCAATCGGACCGCTGACGTGCAGCTTGGCGGCGATGGCGTAGGTTCCGGTGACCAGCGCAAGCGTAATCAAGACTTCGATCGGATAGTCGTCGATGGCGGCCATGGCACGATAGGCGATGTATCCGGTGATCATGCCCAGAACGGCCCCGCCGACAGCCTCGATGAAGAACAGCTCGGCAACATGCCCGGGCGTCGAGCCTTCGCCCGGTGCGCCTGACGCGATGGCGACCAGGATCGTGAACAGCACGACGCCGACGCCGTCGTTGAGCAGCGACTCGCCGGTCATCTCGATTTCGAGCGCCGCCGGCAGTCGAACCGCCTTAAGCGTGCTGATCACCGCGACCGGGTCGGTCGGACTGATCAGGGCGCCGAAGACCAGCGCCCAGGGCAGGGTCATCGGCAGCCCGAGGGCGTCTGCCGCCAGCCAGAACCCGATCCCGACGACCGCCGTCGAGATCAGGACGCCGAACGTCGCCAGCAGCCCGACCGACCAGGCGCGGCCGCGCAACCGTCCGAGATCGACATGCAGTGCCCCGGCGAACAGCAGGAAGGCCAGCATCCCGTTCATCAGCGCGGCGGTGAAATCGATCTGCTGAATGATATCGGTGAGCGCCTTGTACAGCGGGACATCGTGGAAAATGAGTTCCACGGCGATCAGCACCAGCGAGGCCGCCAGCCCCATGATCAGCACGCCGATGTTGTGCGGCAGACCGAGCACCGTGTGATTGATCCACGCGAACGCGGCGCTCAGTGTGAGCAGGATGGCGGCGAGATCCAAGATCGAGAGCAAGCCGGTTTCCTCTGGTTATGCGTTTTCAGTAACATGGCTGAGCGCGCCGTCACCAGCGCCGTTCGGCGCAAGTCGGCGCGGCCAGCGAGCAATTGAAATCTTCCAGGCATTGCGCCAGATTGACCGGAGACAGCATTGCCGGGAGATATTCCATGACGCAGATCAAAGTCACCGACATGGCCTATGCGCGGATGAAGGCGCCCGACCTCGACGTGATGGAGGAGTTCCTGCTCCGCTTCGGACTGACGCGCGTGGCGCGCACCGGCAACGCGCTCTACATGCGTGGCACCGATCCGGCGCATCACCTCCACATCACCGAGAAAGGCGAACCGAAATACGTCGGCTTTGCCTATTACGCGCCGAGCGAGGACGATATCAAACGCATCGCCAAGGCGCCGGGCGCCTCCGGCATCGAGCATCTCGACGAGCCGGGCGGCGGCATGCGGGTGCGGCTGACCGAGCCCAACGGCTACCAGATCGAGGTGGTGCACGGCATCGCTACCGTGCCGCCGATTCCGGTCAAGCGTCAGCCGCTCAATTCCGGCCCCGAGCCGCTGGCGCGGCCCGGCGAACTGATGCGGCTGCCGAAAGGACCCTCGCAGGTCAAGCGTATCGCCCACGGCGTGATGATGACGCCGAAGTTCGAAGAGACCATCCGCTGGTTCCGCGAGACCCTGGGCTTCATCTGTTCGGACGACGTCTATGCGGGCGAGCAGGCCAATCTGATCGGCTCGTTCAACCGCTGCGACCGCGGCGACACTTATGTCGATCATCACGTCTTCTTCTGCCTGCGGCACGAGAAGACTGGGATCAACCACGTCTCGTTCGAGGTGCAGGACATCGACGACGTTGCCATGGGGCACGATCATCTCGCGCACTTCGGCAAGTACGAGCACATGTGGGGGATCGGCCGCCACGTGCTGGGCAGCCAGGTCTACGACTACTGGGCCGACCCGTGGGGCCGGGTGCACGAGCATTGGGCGGACAGCGATCGCCTCAATATCAAGAACGGCTCGAATCTGGTTTCGGTCGAGGAGGCCCTGGTGTCGCAATGGGGCGAGCCGCCGTCGGAGAGGTTTATCAACCACGCCAGCCCATAGGCGGCAGCGATCCACCGATCGCCAGCGGGACATTCGGGAGGTCAGACCATGATCACGACGCTCGTCCAGTTTCAGCTGCCGTCGCCGATTTCGCTCGCAGAGGCTACGCGGCGCTTCGAATCGAGCGCGCCGAAGTATCAGAATCTCCAGGGCCTCATTCGCAAATACTACATCCGCTCGGAGGACGGCCGCATCGCCGGCGGCATCTATCTGTGGGAGACGCGCGCCGCCGCCGAGCAGGTCTACAATGGCGAATGGCGCGAACGGGTGGAGAAGCTCTACGGCGCCAAGCCGACGATCGTCTGGTTCGATAGCCCGGTAATCGTCGACAATCTGGCCGGCGGATCGATCACCAAGGCGGCATGACGACGGCCGCTCCAACAAGGCAAGCAACATGCAAGAGAACGACACGACGGGTCGAGGTCCGATGCTGGCAGCCGCCGCGGGCAGCGCGGCGCTGGTGCAGCCGTCCGGCGGACGCGCCAAGGGGGCGCTGGTTTGGCTCGACATGGACCAGCAGGCACTCGACGACGCCTATGACCAGCAGGTTTATGCGCCCAATCGCGACCAGGTCGGCAAACGCCGGATTGCCAACAGCGAGCAGGCGCGCGCCGTCATCGGCGCGCCGCAGTGCGTCTCCTACGGTCCGACCGAGATCGAGAAGGCCGACATTTATTGCACGCGCGTACCCGACGCGCCGGTCAACGTCTTCATTCACGGCGGCGCCTGGCGCGCCAACCGCGCCGCCGACTACGCCTTTTTGGCGGAGCCGTTCGTCAATGCCGGTGCACACTATGTCATTCTCGACTTCATCAATGTCGACGAAGCGGGCGGCAGCCTGTTTCCGATGGTGGAGCAGGTGCGGCGCGCGGTCGGCTGGGTCTACCGCAACGCCAAATCTTTCGGCGGCGACCCCGAGCGGATTTACCTGTCGTCGCACTCGTCCGGTTCACACCTGTGCGGCTGCGTGCTGACCCATGACTGGCGCAAGGACGGTCTGCCCATCGACATCGTCAAGGGCGCGGTGCTCGGCAGCGGCATGTACGACCTCAAGCCGGTGCGGCTCTCCAAGCGATCGAAATACGTCAACTTCACCGACGAGATGGAACAGGCGCTGAGCGCGCAACGCCACCTCGACAAGCTCCATGCGCCGGTCGTCGTTGCCTACGGCACCTACGAGACGCCGGAATTCCAGCGCCAGTCGCGCGACTTTGTCGCCGCCGTGAAGGCCGCCGGCAAGCCCGCGGAACTTCTTGTCGGCGAAGGCTACAACCACTTCGAGATGCTGGAGACCTTGGCGAA
>JBFXEX010000215.1:0-6608 GCA_050179645.1 Xanthobacteraceae bacterium
AGCGCCCGGCAACTGCGGTCACGACGTGATGGTCGACGCGCCGCAATGGCTGGTCGACGTCTTGCAACAAGTATCCTGACAACCGGAGAAAGTCATGAGCGTAACAGACGGACAATCGCGCCGCGCGGTTCTTGGCGGCATGGCGGCGGGCGCGGGATTGATGGCGATGGCGACAGAATCCAACGCGCAGTCGCCTTCGCCGACACCGACCACCCCGCTCGCCAAGACGTTCGTGCTGGTCCATGGCGCCTGGCACGGCGGCTGGTGCTGGCGGCGCGTCGCCGACCGGCTCGAGGGCAAGGGCCACAAGGTGTTCGTGCCGACGATGACCGGCCTCGGCGAGCGGTCGCACCTGCTCACCAAGGGCATCAATCTCGACACCCACGTCACCGACATCGTCAACGTCCTCAAGTGGGAGGACCTCAAGGACATCGTGCTGGTCGGCCACTCCTACGGCGGCATCATCGTGTCGGGCGTCGCCGACCAGATGCACGACAAGATCGCCTCGATCGTGTTCCTCGACGCCTTCGTGCCGGAAGATGGCGACAGCCTTTATGAGAAGGCGTCGGAAGCGGCGAAAGGCGGCATAACCGAGGCGCTCAAGAAGGGCGAAATCTCGATGAAGCCCATCCCGGCCGCGGTGTTCCGGGTGAACGAGAAGGACCGTGCCTGGGTCGACGCCAAGTGCACGCCGCAGCCGATCGGCACGCTCACCGACAAGGCCAAGGTCACCGGCGGGCGGGAGAAGATCGCCAAGCGCGCCTACATCCGCGCCAAGGGCTATCCCAGCGTGCCGTTCGACGCCAACTACGACAAGCTCAAGGGCAAGGCGGGCTGGAAAATGTACGAGATGACGGCCGGCCATGACGCCATGGTCGACCAGCCCGACCGGCTCACCGAAATCCTGATCGAGGTGGCGTAGCCAGGTCATCGCCACAGCCCCGGGACGACGAAGCAATCCAGACCGCATGACGCGGCGCTGGATTGCTTCGGTCCGCGAGAGCGGACGTTCTCACTGCGGCTCGAAGCCCGCGTCCTGCACCACCTTCTTCGCCACCGCGCGATCCCGCTTGATCTCTTCGGCGAACTGCTCGGTCGTGTTGACCGCCGGCACCAGGCTGCGCGCGGTCAGGTGCCGCTCGCGGAAGCCCGGATCGGAGATGATGGCGACGATCTCCTTGTTCAGCCGGTCGATGATTGGCTTGGGCACGCCGGCCGGCGTGAAGATGCCGTACCAGCTGCGCGACGGCTGGCCGTTGTAGCCGACGTCCTTCAAGAGCGGCACGTCGGGGAAGTTGGGCGAGCGGATGTTGTTCATCATGACGAGCGGCGTCATCTTGCCGGCGCGGATCTGGCCGATGACGTTGCCTTCGCCGAACAGGCCGATCGGCGTCGTGCCGCTCAGGATGGCGTTGACGGCTTCGCCGCCGCCGCGGAACGGCACCCGCACCCAGTCGGCGCCCTGCTCCTTCTTCAGCGTCTCCATGTAGAGCACCATCGGCGCGCCGGGCGCCTGGTAGTTCATGGTGCCGGGCTTGGCCTTCGACAGCGCCACCAGCTCGTTGACGTTCTTCACGCCGAGGTTGGAATTGACCACCAGCATGTGGATCAGGTGGAAGGCGTTGGTGACCGGCTGCAGCTGCGTTTCCGGATTGAACGGCAGCTTCTTGTACAGGAACTGGTTGTAGACCATGGCGTCGGCGTTGGTGATGCAGATGGTGTAGCCGTCCGGCGCCGCCTCGGTGCAGGCGCGGGTGCCGACATTCATCGCGCCGCCCGGCCGGTTCTCCACGATCAGCGGCTGACCGAGACGCTTGTGCAGCTCGTCGCCGAGCGCGCGCATGAAAAGATCACTCAGGCCGCCCGCGCTTGTCGTGGTGATCGCCTTGATCGGGCGGGTCGGATAGTCCTGCGCCGCCGCGAGCGTCGGCAGCGCGAATGCGATGAACGCGGCGGGGACGAGCATCAGGTGACGCACGAGCATTTCCTCCATTGTGGGCTTGTTGTGCCGGGAACCTAGAGCATGTGCGTTCGCAGCTAAAGCGGCTTGTTGCGGCGCTGCGGTCTCACTGAAACGTGTCCCGGACGCGGTGCAGCGTGAAGCGAAGCGGAACGGTGCACCGCTGAGCCGGGACCTTAACGAAGGCGATGTCCGTTACGATCCCGGGTCTGCAGCGCACCACTTCGTGCTGCGCTGCGCCCGGGAAACGGCCTCACGATTGCGCCCGAACGCTTGCGCGGGGACGAACGGAAGAAGCATCGCGCGCAAAGCGTTGCCGCCCGGCGGGGAGAACATGGGCACCGGGCTTGCCCGTTTCGCATCTTCCCAGAAAAGCGAGGGAAGCGGAGCGCCGACAGGCGCAACCAGATGCCGCTTGCGCGGCCGCGCGTCTTGCGATCGACGCGCTCGCCTCTCGGCGCTCCACTGGTGGCGATTTCAGTCCCCGGGGCCGCGTTTCCGTCCGCGGCATTTGCGCCACGGATCGTGCAGCGAGCTCCTCGCAGAGCGGCCGTAGTACCGCCCGAGCGGGGTCCCGGGGCCTCCCGGGTGCCGTGCGTGCGAGGCACGGCGCGCGGGCGCCACACCAGACCGGCGGCTCGCGCCGCAGGCCATCGACGGGGGTTGGCGGGCAGAATTTGAGGCCCGAAGGCCGCATCTCCGGCCCCAACCCGAGCGGATTCCGGGTTGCCCCGGCCTCCGCTCTCCGGCGCGTCGCCGCGCCGGCCTTCCGTCGATCCGCTCCGCCTCAAGACGCCTCATGAAGCGTCCCTCGATGGGCGGGGTGATGGGAGGATAGGGAATGGTAGGAATAAAATCAAGGAATATTTTCCTCTCCTGGAATGTCTCATTTTGAAATTTCCGGCAACTGCCCTTTAGGGCCAAACGGGGCCACTTGTTTTAAAAGGGGCCAGCTCAGATTTTAAAAGGGGGCCAGCGGCGCACGCAATGGGTATCGACTCAAGGTAGAGCGACATGCTTTTATTCGCGCGTCAGTAACACAGCGCGCGGAGTGCGTTTCATGTCGAGAAGTAAGGCTAGTGGTTACGTTTTAAAATCAACCGACGCTCCCGTAATTATGGGAATGGTCGCCAGGGGCGATCGGGACCACGACATCGCCGCATGGTTTGGGGTTAATCAGGGCCGCATTGCTGAAGTGAAGGACGGAACGAAATTCGGCTCGGTTGCCGCGGCCCATGGAACTGGGTTGCCCCCAAGGGACCGCCGGGAATAAAAGGGCGTCGATTACGAGCGGATATTGATGGAGCTGTCTCCGCTGCACAAGCTGGCGACATTGCAGCAACGTTGGCTGCGTTGACAGCCGCGAAAACCAAGTACGACAAGAATGAGGCTTAAGGGTTGTGATAGTCCGATTTACGTTCAAGTGCTTTACGGCAAGGAGGCACCCACATGAGACGAGGTGCCTTAGGTTCTTCTTTTTCCCAAACCAGCCACGCATAGCCCGTCGCTGTCGTTGCCTTTCGATCTAGCCGTCCCTTGACCATGGGAACGCGCTCAACGAATTGCGCGAATTTTGTAGGTGGATGATCTTGAAAAATCGCATTATAGCGGCCGGAGCTTTCTAGAAAAACTGTTCGGGCCAAAATTGCAACGCCGCGCCGCGCCACTCTGAGAGAGCGGAGAACAAATTCTTCGGCCAACCGGAATGGAGGATTAGTAATCACCCAATCTGCCGCGTTCGTCTCGTATGGATAGGTCAGAAAATCGCGGATTTGTCCATAGCCATAAGAGTATGCGTCGGCCGCTTTGACCTCCCCAAAATACTCCTTGAGCACCTTCGCCATATGACCAGCACCGCACGCTGGTTCAAGGCACGTCATTGTCTCAAGAGATTTCTTGTCATCCAGAATGTGTTCGATCAGACCCCGTGTCGCCCACGGAGGAGTAGGAAAATCATCAGGGCTATCTGCGGGCTCAATTCGCTGAGCCATTACCGCATGAGACGTATTTTGGACCATGGCAATCTCCCGTTGTGCTCAAATACAATGAATACGTTGATTTGCCGTTACAGGTCAAATTGTGATTAAGAATCAGAGTCTTATATGGTTAATCCAGCCATAGGGCGGATTAGCGAAGCGTAAGCCGCCAATCAAAGAGCGGCGGGTTACCCCTTCTGCTAACCCGCCTTACCCCAGCGCAGCCCGGATCGGGCGCGGCGAAATCCGGGAGCGGCGCAACCGGAAACAGCGGCTGCTGCATCACTCACGTGCTTCCCGTCCGTGAAAGACGCGCAGGATCACCAGCCGCTCGCCGTCGTAGCGATACTGGAAGACATAGCGCGCGTTGAGCACCTCCAGCACGATCTGGCGGTACACGTCACGGCCCGCGAGCGGACGTCCCGATTGCGGAAAGTCGGCGAGCGATTGCGCCTTGGCTTTGATCTCCTGCGCCACGCGCGGCGCAAGCGACGGATACTTGTCGTGGAGAAAAGCGGCGAAGCGGTCGAGATCGGCAAGCGCGTCCTGCGACCACTCGACCTTCATCGCGTGCGCAGCGGCCTAAAGGCCGATGTGCCCCAACTGTCGAGCCAGCGCACCACGTCGTCGTGCGGCACGGTCGCTTCGCCGCCAACCACCTTGGCCCAGCGGCGATCAAGCTCGGCGATCTCGGCGGCCTCGGCAGCCGCAGGCCTGCTGTGGTGCGCGATCTCGGCCAACAACTCGGCGACGCTGATGCCGCGCTCGGCGGCCCGGGCCTCCAAGGTGTCGGCCGTCTCGGCATCGACCTGAATGTTGCGGAACTCGACGCTCATGCGCGGAAATCTATGGTGGACGACATCGGTTGTCGAGCAGGCGTAGCTCGCGTAGCCCGGATGGAGCGTATCGAAATCCGGGGTCGGAATATAACCGAACCGCCGGCCCCGCATTCCGCTTCGCTCCATGCGGGCTACGGGGCTGCGGGATACGGGGCCGGAGCGCGCGGCACCAAATCAGCCCAGGCGGTAGCCGTCCGGCGTGAAGCCGAACAGCCGCTGGACGCGGTGATAGCGCGGCGAGCGCGGCTGGGTGATGCCCCACTGGTCCTGCCGGCCGGGCGGGAATTTCCAGTAGTCGGAGCCGCGCGGCACGTAGCTGTCGTCGATCTGCAGCACCTCGGAGGTGTATTCGATCGGCAGTTCGTCGGGCCCGCAGAAATAGGCGAAGACGTTGTTGCCCGGCCCGTGGCGGCCCGGCCCCCATTCGATCGGATAGCCGTTGTCCTTCATGCGCCCCATGCCGCGCATCACCGAATCGACGTCGGGCATCTCGAACGCCACGTGGTTGAGCGTCGGCATGTTGGTTTTGGCGAACACGATCGAGGAATGCTCGGTGCCGTGGCAGTGCAGGAACCAGAGCGGCGCGTTCTCGTCGATGACGCGGAAGCCGAGAACCTCGGTGAAGAATTTGAGGCTGGCGTCGAAGTCCCTGATGTTGAGATTGACGTGGGCGATCCGCCGCGGCCGGTCGGGCTCGCTTTCCGTGTCCGCATGGTCGGCGCAGCCGGCGACGAAGCCGAGGTTGCGGCCGTCCGGGTCCTTGCAGCCGAAGCCGTAGCCGCCGCCGCTCGCGGCGGGAAGCTCGGCCGGCGCGCTGACCGGGACGCCGCTTGCCGCAACGGTGCGGTAGAGCGCATCGACATCCGCGCGGCCGGCGACGTCGAAGACGAGGCAGACGACGCCAAGCTGCGGACCGCGATGCAGCCCGACGATGTGGTGATAAGAGGCGGTGCCGCGATAGAACCGCGACCCGTCGGGCGACGGCACCGGCCTGAGCCCCCACACGGTCTCGTAGAACCGGCCGGCTTCCTCGAAATTGCTGGCGACGACCTCGACGCTGCGCACGCCCTGGATCAGACACTGCGTCATCGCATCCCCTCCCCATGTCGCACCGGCGCCCCGCCGGTCTCACTTGTTGTACGCGCCGAGGCAGAGCGCAGCGCTCAAAATCCCTGCCCCACGACCTTATACCAACTCCATCCGCAGATGACGTCCGACCGCCTGCGCGGCGCGTGCTAGCGTACCAAGCGTCACGGATTCGTTGTTCGGATCGAGCAAACGATCGAGCTGGGCGCGGCTCGTCTGCATTCGCTTTGCCAGCGCCGATTTTGTAAGGCCCTGATCCTGCATCAAGGCATCGAGCTGGCGCGCGATCACCCGTTTGATCGCCCGTGCGGTCACCTCCTCGTAGGTGCCATCCTGTTTCAGGTAGTCGTCGAACGACGATCCCACGCGGCCCTTCTTCTTGTTCATGCGATATCTCGCTTTCGTCTTAGAGCGATCTCAATCTCTGTCTGCGGTGTCTTCTGCGTCTTCTTGATGAATGCGTGCAAGAGCACCATCCGGCTCGCGTGAACGCAGAATATCACCCGCGCGATGCGGCCTTGCGGAAGCTGGCTGCGGATCTCCCAAAGGCCGTGGATGAGCGACCGGCAAAGTGGCATTCCGATTGGCCAAGCAAACTCGACGTCCTTGATGTCCTCGCCGATGACCTTGCGGTCTTCGTCCGGAAGCGCCCTAAGCCAGTCGCGCACCGGCTCGCGTCCCGACGGCAGCTGGAAAAAGTACGCTGGAAGCCGTTTCACCGAAGGGTCTTCCAAAAGGTTAGACACT
>JBFXEX010000216.1:0-6564 GCA_050179645.1 Xanthobacteraceae bacterium
TGACCGGCAGAAACAGCGCGCGGTTGAGGCCGTCCTTGTAAAGATCGTCCGGCGCCACGTTCGAGGTGGCGACGACCCCGACGCCGCGCTCGAACAGATTGGTGAAAAGCCGGCCGAGGAACATGGCATCCGCGATATCGGTGACGTGGAATTCGTCGAAGCAGAGCAGCCATGCCTCTTCGGCCAGCGCGGCGGCGGTGAGCTTCATCGGGTCTTCGTCGACGATATCGCCGGCCTTGATCTTCTGGCGGAACACAAAGACGCGTTCATGAACGTCGGCCATGAATTCATGGAAGTGGGCGCGGCGCTTGCGCAGCGCCGGCGCCCCCTCGAAGAACAGATCCATCAGCATCGACTTGCCGCGGCCGACGTCGCCAAAAATATAAAGTCCCTTGATCGGCTCGACCTTCGGAGCGCGCGCAAATAGCCAGCCGAGCGACGATGACTTGCGCGCCAGACGATGCTCGGCGATGCGCTTCTCGAGCGCGGCCAGCAACTCAACCATTTGCTCCTGTGCCGGGTCGCGCTCGATCTCGCGCGCAGCCAGAAGCGCCGCATACCGCACGGAAACCGAAGCCGTCATCACCCTGCGCTCGATGCTGATCGCACGCCGGAACCGCGTGCGAGACGTAGCTATCATGATTTCCGACCGACCGTCGCGTCTGGCACACGTGTCGTTTCGCGCACCGATGTGCTGTCGCAACCTAGCGTGGGACCATCGTACCGCAGTGCGAAAAATTTGATCATTCGCCGTGCCCGAAGAATGAGCATCGCATAGCTGATATGCCGTTTTATCATTTTTATTCAGCAAGTTATGAGAATCACACTGTCATTGTGTAGCCACGCGACCTAGATATTGCGTCGCAACACGACCTACGAAGGTGGGCTCAGATCAGCGTGCCAGGTTTGCGGCAGCGGCACTGACTCACCAATCTCTGGAGGCGTTATGCAAGACGATCTGCCCCATGGCGGCCTGATCCGAAAACTTTGGATCGGTGAGGCCGAACGTTATCGCGACCACCTGCTTCGCCTCGATCCGATCAGTCGGCGCAACCGGTTCGCCGGTACGGTTTCGGACGACTTCGTGCGCCGGTATGCCGACATCGCGCTCGGCATGGATGCCGTGATCCACGGTTTTTTCGTCGAGGGCGTCCTGCGCGGCGCAGCCGAACTCAAGCCGATCGGCCAGCCGCTTTCGAACGAAGCCGAGCTGGCGTTCTCGATCGAGAAAGCCTGGCAGAGTCACGGCGTCGGTTCGGCGCTGCTCGGACGGACCTTGCTCGCCGCCCGCAACCGCGGCCTGAAGTTCCTGCACATGGCGTGCCTCGCCGACAACAAGCGCATGGTTGAATTGGCGCGCAAGTTTGACGCTGAATTGAGCTTCGACTTCTCCAGCGTGGTGGGTGAAGTGCGCGCACCGCGACCGACGCCGCTGTCCGTCATGCGCGAATTCCTGGCGGACAGCCATGGGTTCGCCACCGCCATGCTGGACGTGCAGACGCGCCTGCTCAGGCCGGTGTGACGCGTCAGGCCGCGAGCGGATAGGCGGCTTCGACCACGTACGGCCCGCCGCCGACGGACGCCCGGGACGAGAACAGCACGAAGCGCGATACCCGGAACGGCAGCGAGCGGTACGGCGCGCGCAGCGCCAGATATTCCGCGACCTGCCGGTTCGACGTGTCGCGCAGCCGGGCGAGCGTGACGTGGGGCGTATATTTGCGCCCTTCCGGCTCAAGCCCGATTCGTTGCATAAGGCGCTCGTGTTCGGCCTGCAGTTCGAGCAGCGCCGGCACCGGCCCCAACGTCGCGACCAGAGCACGCGGCTGGCGGCCGCCGAACGATCGGAGATCCTCGAAGTAAAGCTCGAACGGCCCGCGCCGCACGCGCCCGAGCAGCGACGCGACTTCGTGCGCGAGCGATTCGTCGACGTCACCGATGAAGCGCAACGTCACGTGATAGTTCTCGGGATCGATCCAGCGGGCGCCGGGAAGCCCGCCGCGCAGCGATGCGAGCGACTGGGCAACTTCGGCGGGAATTTCAAGACCGGTGAATATTCGGGGCATGGAGGCTTCAGCGAGGGTGCGAACCGTTCACTTGAGGCGAACGTCGATCATGCGGCGGCGATTCGCACGGCATTTCTAACGGGCTGCTTCCACATGAATGTGACACTCCGTCATGAACCGCGCCGCTCCCGGACGCGCGCCACCAGTTCCTCGACCTTGGGCAGGATACGGGCAACAATGGCATCGACGCCAGCCTTGGTCGGGTGCAGCCCGTCGCGCTGGTTGAGGCGGCTCTCGGCAGCAATGCCGTCGAGGAAGAACGGATAGAATACCACATCGTACTTCGCTGCCAGTTCCGGATAGATCGCCTCGAATTTCTGCGCATATTCGGGCCCCAAATTGGGCGCGGCCCGCATTCCCGCGAGCAGCACGGCAATCCGCCGTTCAGTGAGCCGACGAACGATTTCTTCGAGCGCCCGGCGGGCAGTCCGAGGATCCGTGCCACGCAGCATATCGTTGGCGCCGAGTTCGACGATCACCGCATCGGTACCCTCCGGTACCGCCCAGTCGAGCCGTGCCAGCCCGCCCGATGTGGTGTCGCCCGACACCCCCGCATTGGCGACCTCCACCGCGAGGCCGCGGGCTTTGAGCGCCTTCTCGAGCCTCGCCGGGAATGCTTCGGACGCCGCCAGGCCGAACCCGGCGGTGAGCGAATCGCCGAGTGCGACGATCTTCACTGGCCGCTCTGCCGGCGACGCCGCGGCTGCTGTGGCGATGAGCAGGAGAAGGGGAACTGCCACGCACCGGACCAGCGTCTGGACCAAGGCGGCAAAACCCCCATATGAGCGAGGCGCAGTTCCCTGCACCGCCGGGCGGGGTGGCAACAGAAGGCGACGGGACGACGGCATGCAGGAATCCTCTCTTCGCGCCGGGCCAGGCCATGGTTCGGCGCCCGGCCCCGCAATCGCGCTTACCGGGGTCAACCTGTCGCTCGGGCGCGGCGCGGCGCGGGTCCATATCCTCAAGAACATCGACCTGCATATAGGTGCCGGTGAGGCAATTGGCCTCGTCGGCCCCTCCGGTTCCGGCAAGTCGACGCTGCTGATGGTCATGGCCGGGCTTGAACGGGCCGACGCCGGCGAGGTCGTCGTAGCTGGGGAGACGCTGGGCAGGCTGGGTGAGGATGCGCTGGCGCGCTTTCGCGGCCGCCACATCGGTATTGTTTTCCAGTCCTTCCATCTCATCCCGACGATGACGGCGCTCGAAAACATCGCGGTGCCGCTCGAGCTGGCTGGCATTCAGGACGCCCAAACCCGCGCCGAGCGAGAGCTGGCCGCGGTCGGCCTCGCCGAACGGCGCGACCACTACCCCGCACAACTCTCCGGCGGCGAACAGCAGCGCATTGCGCTGGCGCGGGCGCTGGCGCCCGATCCGGCGATCCTCATTGCCGACGAGCCCACCGGCAATCTCGACGAGACCACGGGACGCGAAATCATCGACCTCTTGTTCGCCGGCCACGCCGAGCGCAACACCACGCTGGTCCTGGTCACGCATGACACTGCGCTGGCGCGGCGCTGCGACCGGGTGGTCCGGCTGCGCTCTGGCCGGATCGAGCACGAGCGCCGCGAGGCGCAGCCTTCATGAATGCGCCATTCCGGCTCTCCCCGCCCGAGGCGACCAAAGCATCCTCCTGGTTGCCATTGCGTTTCGCGTTGCGAGAACTGCGCGGTGGCCTGCGCGGCTTCTATGTCTTCGTCGCCTGCATTGCGCTTGGCGTGATGGCGATCGCAGGCGTGAACGCCGTCGCCTCCGGCCTGTCCGAAGGCCTTGCCCGTGAGGGGCGCGTCATTCTCGGCGGCGATTTGTCGTTTTCGCTCAGTTTGCGCGAAACGAGCCCGGAGGAACGAGCGTTTATCGAGCGCCAGGGCCAGACGTCGCTCGCCGCGACCTTGCGGGCAATGGCGCGCACACCGGACGGACGGACCGCGCTGGTCGAAGTCAAGGCGGTCGATTCGTCCTATCCGCTCTACGGCACGGTTGTGCTCGACCCCGCGCAACCGCTGGCGAGCGCGCTGGCCGAGCGGGACGGAGTGTTCGGCGCGGCCGCCGACCCGGCGTTGCTGGCGCGGCTCGATCTCAAAGCGGGCGATCGGATCACTGTCGGCTCCGCCCCGATCGAGCTGCGCGCCACGCTCAAGTCGGAGCCCGACAAGCTCGCCGGCGGGATTGGCTTTGGACCGCGCCTTCTGATCAGCGAAGCGGCACTGAGGGCTACCGGTCTGATCCAGCCCGGGAGCGTCGTGCGCTGGCACTACCGGGTGCGACTCCCCGACAGCGGCAACAGCGATCCGGCCGTGCAGGCGGTGGCCGATGCGGCGCAGGCACAGTTGCCCGAGGCAAGCTGGGAAGTGCGTACGCGAAGCAGCGCTTCGCCTGCCGTGGCGCGGAACGTCGAGCGATTTTCCCAGTATCTGACGCTGGTCGGGTTGACCGCGCTGATCGTCGGCGGCGTTGGCGTCGCCAACGCCGTCAAGAGTCATCTCGACCGCCGCCGTGACGTCATTGCCACGCTGAAGGCGCTCGGCGCCACCGGCTTCACGGTGTTCAAGATCTACCTGGCGCAAGTCATTGCGCTCGCGGCGATTGGAGCGGTGCCGGGGCTCATTCTCGGAGCAGCGATGCCGTTCATCATTGCCTGGGGATTCGGCTCAGTACTGCCGCTGCCGCTTGCTCCAGAAATCAATCCGGCTGGCCTGGCGCTGGCGATGCTGTATGGCGTTCTGACCGCCGTGGCCTTCGCCCTGTGGCCGCTCGGGCGCGCCCACGATGTGCCGGTTTCGGCGCTGTTTCGACACACCGTCGCCGGCGTCGAACAATGGCCGCGACGGTCCTACGCGATCGCCACCATGCTGGTGGTCGCGGCGCTCGCGCTGATCGCAATCGAGATGGCATTCGATCGCCGGATCGCCATCATCTTTATCGTGGCGGTTGCCGGCGTCTTCGTCCTGCTCCGGTTGGTGGCGTCACTGCTGATGGCCGTGGCGCGGCGCATCCCGCGGCCGCGCTCGCCGATCGCCCGGCTGGCGATCGGCAACATCTACCGCCCGGGGGCGCTCACGCCGAGCATCGTGCTGTCGCTCGGACTTGGACTGGCACTCCTCGTCACGGTGATCGAGATTGACGGCAATCTGCAAAAGCAGTTCCTGGCGGCCCTGCCCGGCAAGGCTCCGTCGTTCTATTTCATCGACATTCCGGCGTCGGACGCCGAGCGGTTCGACGCATTCGTACATGACCGCGCGCCCGGCGCGACGCTCGACCGCGTTCCGATGCTGCGCGGCCGTATCCTGGCGGCCAATGGAGTTTCCGCCGATGAGATCAAGCCGCCGCCCGACACCGTCTGGGCGTTGCAGAGCGATCGCGGCCTGACCTATGGCGACGAAATCCCGGCCGGTTCGCGTGTGGTCGACGGCGAGTGGTGGAAGCCTGACTATCAGGGACCGCCGCTGGTGTCGTTCGAGAAGCGCATCGCGGACGGCATCGGCCTCAAGGTGGGCGATCGGGTGACCGTCAATGTGCTCGGCCGCAACATGAACGCGACGGTGGCAAATCTTCGCACCCTCGATTGGCAGAATCTGGGCATCAATTTTGTGATGGTTTTCTCGCCCAACAGCTTCCGCGGCGCGCCCCACACCCATATCGCGACGCTGGCCTATCCGGGTGGCAGCACGACCGAGCAGGAGATCACGCTCCTCAAGGAGGTCGCCGAAGCTTTCCCGACGGTAACCGCCGTGCGGGTGCGCGAGGCGCTCGACGCAGTTGGAAAAGTCGTGAACAACCTCGCCCTGGCGATCCGCGGGGCCAGCGCACTGACGCTGCTGGTCGCCGTTCTGGTCCTCGGCGGGGCGCTGGCAGCGGGCCACCGCCATCGCGTCTACGATGCCGTGATCCTCAAGACGGTGGGCGCTACGCGCGGCAAGCTCCTGGCCGCCTATGCGCTGGAATATCTCACGCTGGGCGTCGCTACCGCGGTATTCGGCATGGCGGCGGGCATTCTGGCGGCGGCGTTTGTCGTCACCAAGGTCATGAACCTGTCATTCACCCCGCTGCCGGGGCCGGCGCTGGCCGCCGCAGCTATTGCGGTGCTGGCAACCATGGCGCTCGGCCTTCTCGGCACCTTTACGGCACTCGGCCAGAAGCCGGCGCCCGTGCTGCGCAACCTTTGATTCCCACCTATGCGACCAGACGCCGCGCCACCGTGCTTGGCGGCCACAAGGCTGCCTGAATTCAACCGGCCGGCCGCACTATCCGTTTGTTAGTTACCGATACGAAATCCCGCCGTCAGCATCTGGCGCGGGACCGAAACTCGCATTAAATTTGGGGCCATCGGCTGCCGGCCGGCTTGTCCGGCGGGATGCCATTGCACCGGGCCATCAAGGGCCCAGAGAGAGGGAACACTTCCATGTCGGACTACAACCGCTTCGGGGCTGCCGCGCGCGGCGTCGCCACTGACCGGGCGGCCGTCGTCGATCAGGGCCTCCGGGCCTACATGATCCGTATCTAC
>JBFXEX010000217.1:0-6428 GCA_050179645.1 Xanthobacteraceae bacterium
CGCGCCTCCGACTCTCCTTACCCTCCCGTGGTGGGGAAGGGTCGCCGCCGAGCGAAAGCGTGGCGGCGGGGTGGGGTGAATTTGTTTGCGAGAAAGCTCACCCCACCCCGCTCGCACGCAGGCTGCGTAAACTTGCCTGCGATGCTCGCGACCCTCCCCCTCCAGGGGGAGGGTGGACACTGAGTTCGCCGCTCGATGTGAATCGATCGTGGCCTAACCCAGGCGCGCTGCGGAGTCCGCGATGGCGGCGAGTGCCGCTGCGTCAGCCGGGAAGTCGGCCGCCACCCAGGCAGTTTCGGCGGCGCGCATTGCGGCGCCGAGGCCGGGGCCCTTGGCGAGGCCGCGGGCCAGAAAGTCGGCCGCTTTGAGCGGAAACACCGGCGCGGTCCAGCGCTCCGGCAGCGTCGCCAGGGCGCGCCAGCGCGGGTCAGCCACGCCTTCGTCGGCGCGGCTCCAGGCCAGCAGCACGCGGTCGGTGTAACGCTCGTGCCGCAATCGGTAGAGCAGGACGCGGCCCTGCCGCTCATACCATTGCGCATTGATCCGCCACCAGCCGTCGGCCATCGCGTTGAGCCGTTCGTATTCGTGGTTCGACAGCCGCAACCGCTCGCGCAACCGCTCGGCATCCTCGACCACCGACACCCCGAGCGCGCCGAGGCGGCGGACCGCGTCGGCCGGCAGGGCGAGCGCATGTTCGAGCTTGATCATGTTGCTGGTGCTGGCGAGGTTCGGCACGCCGCCCAGCACGGTATCAAGGAGCCCGGCCTCCGTCATGACGGCAAGCGTCGGCACCGCATGAACGGCAAGCAGCAGCTTGAGCATCTCCATGCGGATACGTTCGCGCGACAACTGCTCAAGGCCGGCGCGACCGGTAATGCAGGCGTGGACGCCTTCCGGATCGGGCAGGCCGCGGCCATAGACGGCGTGGAAGCGGAAGAACCGCAGGATGCGCAGGCTGTCTTCGGCGATCCGGGTCCTGGCGTCGCCGATAAAGCGGACCCGCCGCGCTTCGAGATCGGCGAGCCCGCCGACATAATCGTAGAGCGTGCCGTCGGCCGCAACCGACAGCGCGTTCATGGTGAAGTCGCGGCGCTCGGCATCGCGCCGCCAGTCGCGGCCGAATGCCACCTTGGCATGGCGGCCGAAGGTCTCAATGTCCTCGCGCAGCGTCGTCACCTCGAATGGATGGCCGTTTGCGATCACCGTCACGGTGCCGTGCTCGATCCCGGTCGGCACCGCCTTGAGGCCGGCGGCCTCGACGCGGCGGATCACCTCCTCCGGCAGCGCCGTGGTGGCAATGTCGATGTCGCCGTGCGGCTCGCCCAACAGCGTGTTGCGCACCGCGCCGCCGACGACGCGGGCCTCCTCGCCGTCGCGGCCGAGCACGGCGAGGAGCGGCGCGAGCGGGCGCTCCCGCAGCCATCGAGCGTCCAGCCGGCACGCCGCTTCGGTCACTTGGTATGCCCCGGCACGAACACGCCGTCATCGTCGACATGGGCCGGCACGTAGGTCGATCCCGGCGGCTCACCGCCGAAATGCGCGAGCAGGACGAAGCTTCCGACCATCAGGATGAGCGCCGCGATCGCCAGCCAGGACACGCGCTGGAGCGACCAGTTCGCCCAGTCGAGCACCCCCGCACGGGTCGCCCACAAGAAGATGACGTAAACCGCGAACGGTGCCAGGAACAGCGCGAGTTCGGTGAGGACCGGACGGATCACGAGCGGCTCTCCCCACGCCGAGCGCCAGTATCGCCCGAACTTGAGAGATTCACCCCACCCCGTCTCGCCGACCTTCCCCCTCCAGGGGAGGGTGGTAACCGCGAGTTCAGTGCAACACCACACAGTGGCGATGATTTAGCCTTCATACCCGCAGCGCATGCTGTCACCCTCCCCGGGAGGGGGAGGGTCGTCAACGAGCAGACGCGAGGCGGCGGGGTGGGGTGAACAGCTTTGTGCAAAGCTCCCCAACCCTGTCGCCGCGCGCGGAGCGGGGGACGTGCATCGCCCGGCATCATGTCCCGTAAATCCGATCGTAGAGATTGCGTAATATACCCGCCGTGACGCCCCAGATGTAACGCTCGCCGAACGGCATGGCGTAGTACTTGCGCTCGATCCCCTTCCAGTCGCGGCTGTGCAGCAGATGGTTCTGCGCGTCCATCAGGAAGGCAAGCGGCACCTCGAACGCATCCGCGACCTCGTGTTCGTTGAGGGTGAGACGGTAGTCGGGCGAGACGCGCCCCAGCGTCGGCAGGATGCGATAGCCGGAGAACGTCAGGTAGAGATCGAGATAGCCGATCGGATCGATCAATCGATGCGTGAGGCCGATCTCCTCTTCGGCTTCGCGCAGCGCCGCCGCCGCCGGCGTGGCGTCGTGCGGATCGATCTTGCCGCCCGGGAAGGCGATCTGGCCGGGATGGCTCGGCAGCTCGGTGCGCAAGGTCAGCAGCACCGCCGGGTCGGGGCGGTCGACCACCGGAATGAGCACCGCGGCCGGCCTGGTCGCCGTCACGCCGGCACGCTCCCACATGGCCGGATCGAGATCGAGATCGCCGCGCACCGCCTGCGCGGCGTGATCTGAAAGCGCGGCCGGCACGTCGAGCGAGAGCCGCGACCTCGCGCGCGCGAAGAAGTCCTCGCTGGTCAGGCCCACGCTGGCCGGTAACACCGCATCCATCACACCAGATCCCTCAGACTGTCGGCCGGCGCCATGGTGAAAAACTCGCCGTCCGACGCAACTCCGAACATCAGTTCGCCGCCCACCTCGCGCTCCTCGCCCAGTTCGACCAGATCGTAGAACAGCGCCCGTGTCACCTTGGCCCAGAGGTCGCGCCGCACATGCAGATAGGGCTTGAGCCCGCCGGTGCCATCTTCCGGCTCGAACCGCAGCGCATGCCCGGGCCCGCACGCCACCCAGTCGTCGACATTGGTGCGGAACCGGAGAACCTGGCCGCGCTCGCCCCGCTCGACGTTCAGCTCGACGGCCAGAAACGGCGCGTCCTCGACCACGATACCGCACTTCTCGACCGGCGTGACGAGGTAGTAGCTGTCGTCCTCGCGCTTGAGCACCGAGGCGAACAGCTTCACCAGCGCCTGCCTGCCGATCGGCGTCTTGAGATAGTACCAAGTGCCGTCAACGGCGATCCTCATGTCGAGATCGCCGCAGAAGGGCGGATTCCACAAATGCACCGGCGGCAGGCCGCGCTCGCCGGCCTGTCTGGCGACGCCGGCGATGGCATCAAGTCCGCCTTGCGGTTTCAGTTCCTGCGTCATGCGCCGCCAATGTTGCGCTAGTGTCCCGATTCCGAAGTTCGCATCATTCCGCGGCATCCCCATTTGCGAACTTCGGAATCGAAGGACACTAGCAGCTTATTGATCTAGTGCGGCGTGCCGTCAAATCTCGACGCGATATCCGACCTCGGACAAATCGTCCTGCGGGATCCTGAAGAAATCGGGAGCCCGGGTCGCAATGCGCGTCAAGAAGGCGAAGATCGCAAACGATGCCGGTCCCATCGCTGAATTCTTCGCACGACGCACCACGGTCTCGTGTCCGATATAATAGTTCACGTGATCGAAATCGATGTCGAAGCCGAGCATCTTGCAGTGCTGGAGCGAGCGCGGGATGTCAGGCGTCTGCATGAAACCGAGCCGGACCTTGATGCGGAAGAACCCGTTGCCGAGACGCTCCAGCGAATAGCGCTCGGCGAACGGCACGCGCGGGCGCCGGTCGTGGAGGAACGTGAGCAGCACCACCTTCTCGTGCATGACGCCGTCATGCTTGACGTGGTGAAGCAGCATCGGCGACGCGCCGTGATCGACCCTGGTCAGCCAAACTCCGACGCCCGGGCAACGCGCCACCACCATCCGGTCGATATTGCCGACGAACTCGTCAAGCGGCATCGACATCTCACGAAGGCGAACGCGGAGCTCCGAGGAGCCGCGGCGCCAGCACAACATCAGCGCCACGATCGCGGCCCCGACGGTGATCGGGAACCAGCCGCCCTCCACGATCTTGATGGAGTTGGAGACGAGAAAGATCGAGTCGATCGTGCCGAAGCCGACGACGATCGGGACCGCCACCACCGGCCACCATTTCCACCGTCCGACCGCCACGTGATAAAATAGGATGGTCGTGATCAGCATGGTGCCGGAGACCGCAATGCCGTAGGCGGAGGCGAGATTCGCGGAGGTCTGGAACAACAACACCACCAGAAGCGTGCCGGTCATCAACAGCCAGTTGGCGGTCGGCACGTAGATCTGGCCGGCTTCCTCGCTCGACGTCGGCACGATGCGGATGCGAGGACAAAGTCCGAGCTGGATGGCCTGCCGGGTCAGCGAAAAGACTCCGGAGATCAGCGCCTGCGACGCGATGATGGTGGCCATCGCGGCGAGCGCCACCAGCGGGATGAGTGCCCACTGCGGGGCCATGTGATAAAATGGACTCGCGACGGCCTGGGGATTGGTCAGCATCAGCGCGCCCTGGCCGAAATAGCACAAGAGCAGCGCCGGCAGGACGAGCCCGAACCAGGCCAGCCGGATCGCGCGCGCCCCGACATGCCCCATGTCGGCGTAGAGTGCCTCGCCGCCGGTCAAGACCAGGAAAATCCCGCCGATCACCACAAAGGCGACCATCGGGTTCACCGCCAGAAAGCGTCCGGCCTCGGCCGGATTGACCGCCCAGAGGATTTCGGGCGCGGCCCAGACATGGACCGCACCAAGCACGCCGATGACGATGAACCAGACCAGCATGACCGGTCCGAACAGCTTGCCGATGCTCTGGGTGCCGCGCCGCTGGATCAGGAACAGCCCAATCAGAATCGCGATCGTGACCGGCACCGTGAATTGTTGGAATTCCGGCGCGATGAGTTTCAGGCCCTCCATCGCCGACAGCACCGAGATCGCCGGCGTGATGACGCCGTCGCCATAGAGCAGCGCCGCCCCGATCACGCCGAGAATCACCAACAGCGGCATTCGCGTGCTCCACGCGATCCGGTCGCCCGCGACCAGCGACAGCAGCGCCAGGATGCCGCCTTCGCCGTCGTTGTCGGCCCGAAGGATGAGGACGACGTATTTCAGCGACACCATCAAGATCAGCGCCCAGAACACCAGCGAGACGATGCCGAACACGTCGGCCGCAACCGGTAGCGGATGGCCGGTGGCCGACAGGGCGACCGAGAACGCGTAGAGCGGGCTCGTTCCGATATCGCCGAAGACGATGCCGACCGCGGTCATCGCCAGGGAGGCGGTACTGGCGGTGCGCGTGGGCGGCGCGTCCGTGGCGTCGCCGCGCGGCCCGGGCCGTTCCTGTTGCGAGTGAGACGGAGTCGCTGCCGGTCGAACTGGCGCCTCGGCGGTCTTGCGGGGGGAAGCATCGACCGGGAACTCACCGCCCGATAGCGGTGCAATCGGTCGGCTCACGTCCAGGGCGTCGCTCATGACCGGTAACAGCCTTGGATGTCGCCGAAGCGACCGCCGGCGGGTTTTCCACTCGCTGGTCCGTGATCGGCTTGCCCTGCCTTCGCCATGGTTTGCCTCGAACTTGGGCTGGTGAACGGACGTTTCCCCGGCGATCGCGGTTGCAACCAGCGTTATCCACTGGCGCCAGTATGCGCTCCGACCGGATCAAAAAAGCTTAATAATACCACTGGGATTCGCGATCGGTTGCAGACCGATGTCGCTAGCCGAGGTGGCACCCCAGCGAGAGGGCAGGCTCGCGACCACTGGACATTGGCACAATCGATGAGCAACTGATTGAATTGAGACGACGGACCCGTTCCGCCGTGCGACACTTGGCCCAATTGTTGCACCTTTTTTGCTCAGACCGGCTGGCCTGTTGGACGGTCCGGAGCCCTAACAAGCCTCGGTAACAAGGAGCGAACCATGGCGGTTGCCGGCGAGAGCCTGGAAAAGCTGGAAGACATGATCGTGCGCCAGGCCGAAGCGACCGGCACGCAGGTTGCCGCCGCCCGCAGCGCGATCGGCAACGTCATTTTCGGCCAGGAGAAGGTGGTCGAACACGCGCTTGTGACCATTCTGTGCGGCGGCCACGCGCTGCTGGTCGGCCTGCCGGGTCTCGCCAAGACCAAGCTGGTCGAAACCATGGGCATCGTGCTCGGACTTGACGCCAAGCGCATCCAGTTCACGCCCGACCTGATGCCGTCCGACATCGTCGGCAGCGAGGTGCTGGAGGAAGGCGTCGGCGGCAAGCGCAATTTCCGCTTCATTCCGGGACCGATCTTCGCCCAGTTGCTGATGGCGGACGAGATCAACCGCGCCAGCCCGCGCACCCAGTCGGCGCTGCTGCAGGCGATGCAGGAGTTGCACGTCACCGTTGCAGGCAACCGCCACGACGTGCCGCGGCCGTTCCACGTGCTCGCGACCCAGAACCCGATCGAGCAGGAAGGCACTTACCCGCTGCCTGAAGCCCAGCTC
>JBFXEX010000218.1:0-6350 GCA_050179645.1 Xanthobacteraceae bacterium
CCCGGCCGCGTGCTCCTTCAACACCTTGATGATCTGCTCTTCAGTGAATCTGCTCTTGCGCATGTCCGTCTCCCGAAAGAACGGAACTCTACCCAAAATCGGGGACATCTGCGGGGAGCAGGTCACGATCAGCGGCAGCTAACGGGGAGAGCAATTAATGAAACGTCACCTTCTTGCGATCGCGGCTGCGTCGATCATGAGCACAGCGGCCGCCAGCGCGGCCGATCTTCGGATGCCCTACAAGGCTCCGCCGCCCGCGCCGATGTTCAGCTGGACCGGCTTCTATGTGGGTGCGCACATCGGCGGCACCTGGGGCACGACCGAAGCGGAAATCAACAGCATCGCCGTTCCGGGTCTCTTTGCGCTCGCCGGTTTCACGCTTCCGGTCACTTCGCAATCGTTCAACGGCTTCATCGGCGGCGGCCAGGCTGGTTACAACTGGCAGTCGGGCATCGTGGTCTTCGGCGTCGAGGGCGAAATCGCCGCAACCAACGCAAAGGGCACGGCGCCCTGCCTTGTGGTCCTTTCTTGCGAGTCCAAGCAGAGCTGGATGGCGACCGCTGCAGCCCGGCTGGGTCTCGCCGATGGCCGCGACCTGTACTACGTGAAGGGCGGCGCGGCCTGGTCGCACAACACCTACAGTGCGAACCTCAACGTCCTGCTCAGCGCAAATTCCGAGGTCAGCGATAATCGTTGGGGCTGGCTGGTTGGCGCAGGTATGGAGCATGCCTTCACCCCCGCGTTGTCGGCAAAACTCGAATACAACTTCGTCGACTACGGCTCGGAGAATTATAACTTCGCGCTCAATGTCCTCGGCGCTCCGGTCGACATTGGCACGAAAATCCGAGAGTACCAGCACGTCGTGAAGGTTGGCGTGAATTATCGCTTCGGCTACGGCGCGTACTAATCAACGCCGCAGATGCCAAAAACGGGGAGAGTCAAAATGAAGCGTCACCTTCTTGCAATTGCGGCCGCGTCGATCATGAGCACGGCGGCCGCCAGCGCAGCCGACATGCCGGTCAAGTATATGCCGCCACCGCCGGTATTCAGCTGGACCGGATTCTATGTCCGAGCCCACATCGGCGGGACCTGGGGCACCACTGAGGCGGAGATCGACAACATTGCCTTTGGGGGCCTCGGCGCTCTCGGCGGCTTCGTCCTACCGGTGTCGTCGCACGCCTTCAACGGCTTCGTCGGCGGCGGTCAGGTCGGCTACAACTGGCAGTCGGGCATCTTCGTGTTCGGTGCCGAAGCCGAACTGAGCGCGACCAGCGGCAAAGGCACTGCGCCTTGCCTCGTCGTACTGTCCTGCAAGACCGAACAGAACTGGATGGCAACCGCCGCCGGCCGCCTCGGTCTCGCCGATGGCCGTACCCTCTACTACGCCAAGGGCGGCGCCGCGTGGTCGCACAATACGTACAGCGCCAACCTGAACCTGCTCGCTGGCCTGAATACCGAAGTCAGCGACACCCGCGTGGGCTGGCTGGTGGGCGCCGGCATCGAGCATGCATTCGCCAGCACCGGCCTGTCGATGAAACTCGAATATGACTACATCGATTACGGCAAGAAGGACTACAACTTCCCGCTGGCGATCATCGTGCCGATCGACGTCGGTGCGAACATCCGTGAGTACCAGCACGTCGTGAAGGTCGGCGTGAACTACCGCTTCGGCGCGTACTGAGCGGACGACGACGACAGTAACGACGGGAAGCCCCACAGCGAGCGGGGCTTCCCGGCAGCTGCCGCGCAGGCGACCAGCTGATCTGACGAGCGACCACGGATCGACCCCCCAGGTCGCACGCACGGGCGCCCCGGACTGTTCTCAACCTCTCCGGGGCCGCCTGCACCTTGCCCGATCCACGGCATCAGCCTCGAACTGGCACATCAGCCTCGTACTGGCGCATTGGCCTGTCGCATTGGCGACCTGCACGAAGTGCAGATTTGGCTCCGCGGTCGACGGATGAGCGGGCCCTTCTCAGACCTCGTCGGCTCGAAGCAGACGAATGGCCATGTGGAAAAGTCGAATAAGGAGGACAGCGGCCGATCGCGTCTTGCGGCATCGGTGTTAGCGGCGCATCGTCATCGTGCGCTTGCAGCGATGGTTTTGATCGGCGCCGGCTTCGGTCGGCGAATGATTTGGACCACTGCAGCGAGCCTTGAAGGACCGCCTGGGGCAACCCGGCGGTCCTTCGACATTTTCGGCTCTGCTTCCATCAGGTTGCCCGGGCCCGGGCTCGCCTATCGCGCCGCTGGCGCGGTCCATCGCTCACGCGCCGGGCTCGGCGGCCACCGCAACGCACAGCGCCGTCAGGCCGGCGCACACTTCACGGATGACGTTTTCGGCCTGCGTCCATGTCGGCTGGAATGACCGGCCGCATTCGATGCAGAACCCCAAAATCTTGCCGTTGCCGCCACCTTGAGCGAAGTGCCGGCTGTAAGCGTAATCGTCGCTCGTCCCCGACGTCGGATAGAGCGCGAACGACTGTTCGAGTTCGTATTGCTCGCCGTCGGCCGCAGTGATCGCGGCAGTCACCACGCCGCCGAGCCGTTTCAGCGTCTGAAGGTCGTCGGGCTGGATGAACTCGCGGTAGGCATCGCCGCCGCGGCCGCGCTGGCCATCGAACGCCGGATTGCGGAAGCTCATGCTGGCATCCGCCGTCTGGTTCACGTCGAAGCCCCAGTTGAAATACATCGCCGGGACGTAGCTGTGGACGTCGACGAACCAGTGCAGCCGCGGGTAGCGGTCGAAAAGCGCCACGACGTTGCGCGTCTCCGGCTCCGAGGCGGCGGCCGGACCGACATACACCTGCGGATCGCACGGGTTGTCGGATGCGCTGACATGCGAGTCTGCGGCGAAGTGCCGGCGGAAATCCCAGCACGCATCGAAATTGCGGTTGATGTCGACGCCGACGCACGGCGAACCCGGCGATGTGCGGCGGCGGTTCTTGCGCCACATCGGTTCGGCGGATTGGCTATGATGGCGGCCGTCGGGATTGACGCACGGGAACAGCACGACCTGGAGGTTCTCGACGACGCCACGGATGTCGTCCGCCGAAAAGCGCTGGCCGCCATATCGCAGCCCGGTACCGCGGGCGTGCGCCTCAAGGAGATCGGCGGCGAGATTGACCAGTGCGTCGGGCGGCACCCATTCGCGGGCATGCAATCCGCCGGTGAAGCAGATCGCGTTGGCGCCGTCGGCGTCGGCAGGCCCGATGCGTAGCGCATGCGACTGCCGGCCTTCCGCGGTGCGGTTCGGCAGGAGGATCAATTCGGTCTCGCCCGGATGCGCGGCCGCCAGCGCTTCGAGAGCTGCCTCGATCTCGTCGACATTCATGTAGGCCATGGCGCTACTCCTTGATCCCGAGGCCGCGCGGCGCAATGCGGGCCGCGAACCGGTTGCCGGAGCCGACCTCCGCCTGCCGGGCGCGGCCGACCTCGGAGGCGTTTTCGATGACGTTCATGGTGACGCTCGGAGCGGCGCGCGCGGCGCGAAGCCGCTCGACCGTCGGCAGCGGCGAATAGACCTCCACGACGTAGTCTTCGCCCACTTTGCGGACCGACGGTCGGCAGCCGAGGTCCACATCGGCATCGTCGAGAATCGCCCGGAGCTCCTCGACACTCTTTGCCCGCAGTTCAATGCGATGCACATCATCGTCTGCCATCTCATTTCTCCTCGGCCGTTTTCCGGCCTGCGCTTAAGTCGCTGAGTTTGGCCGCCGCAGCATTCCGCGGCGGCCCGCACGACAAAGGGAACTCAGTTCTTTTCTTTCTCCATGGTCTCGGTGGCCCACTGCGACACGCTGGTAACGCGCGTGTAGACGCCGTAAAGGAGTTCGCGGGCGCAACCGAATCCCCAGCTCACGACGCCAACCAGCTCCCGGTTGCCGGACGCGGTCGAGACGACCGGTCCGCCGCTGTCACCCTGGCAGGAGTCCAGGCCGCCCGCCCGGAAGCCGGCGCAGAACATCTGATCGGTGACGCGGCCGTCGTAGCTTTCCGGCTTGTTGCATTCGGCGGTGCCGACCACCGGCACGTCGACGAACAACAGCTTGTCGGAGGCCGGGCCGCCTTCCGAGATTGCGCCCCAGCCGCTCACCCTGACGGACGGACCGACCGGCAGCGTGCCGTCCGGCGCAATCAGCTTGATCGGCGTCACGGTCGTGATCGGCGTCTTCAACCGCAGCAACGTCGCGTCGAAATCGAGCTCCACGCCGGTTTCGCCCCACCTGGGATGCACGATGACCTTGTCGACGTCGGCGCGCTCGCCGCCGGTCTTGTAGGTCAGCGTCCCGGCGATGACGTCGAGCCGCTTCGGATCTTTCTGCACCATCGAGTTGTCGACGCAGTGCGCCGCGGTGAGCACCCAGTTCGGCGCGATCAGCGTGCCGCCGCAGAACTGCCACCGCGTGTTGTCGTTGCCGTCGACGAGCGCCACCTGCCAATGCGCATCCGCGATGTCCTGCACCGGCTGGCCGCCGACGATCATCGGATGCGGTTTCGGCGCCGGCGCCTCGGTTTGCGCCAGGGCGGATGCGACGGCGAACACGGTGAGCGCCGCCAGGCTCGTGGTGACGGTGAGTTGCGTAAGCTTCATGGGAGATCTCCTTTCAACAAGGTTGCTTCGGGCCGTTTCAGGTGAACATCGTGCCGCCGGTGGGCGCGGAGAAAGCTTTGGCAAGCTTGATGCGCGTCATCTGCGCCTGGGACGGAATGCCGTTCGCCGGCGGCACATGCGCCATGCCGAGCTGAACTGCGGTGAGGAATGGCGACGATCTGGCGATGGCTGTTGCAACGCTCTCCACGGTGGCGCTCGGCTCTGCGAGCGCTTCCTCGATGACGAACTCGAACAAATTAGGAAGTGCGCTCCGCCCCCTGGGACGAGTGGCGGCGGGCACAAGGCCCCTGGCTCCGGCGCGGGCCGCGGTAGCGGACACGCTTTCGCGCGCGACCCTTGCGGTGCGGACCGGAGGCGCCAGACGTAGCGCCTCCCGGACGGCCGCCTCGGCATCGACGCAGCCGAAGCCGAACTTCACCGAGTGTCCGTTGCGGTAGTCGGATGCCGGGCCGATCTTGCGGGCGGTGCGCTTGATGATCTCCCGCACCTCGACCGACGTCAGCTCCGGATTGGCGCTCAAGATCAGCGCGCAGACTCCCGCCGCCAGCGGACAGGCGCTCGACGTGCCGACAAAATGCGGATTGTAGTCGCCGGCCGCATAGCCGCTGCTGCGCTCGCGGCCCGAAGCATCGAGATAGGTTCCAGTCACATCCGCGGTGGTGACGTCCCAGGCGCCCAGCCCGCTGGAGGGCGCGCAGGCCCAGACTTCCTTGCCGAAGTTCGAATAGTCGGAAAACTCGTCCCGACTCGAACATGCGGAAATCGCCATTACGTCGGGATGGGTCGCAAAGCCATTCTGCGACCGGGGCGGATCGCTGATGTCGCTCTTGGAATTTCCCGCCGCGAACAAGACGACGCAGCCCTTGCCGTTGCGTCCCTGCGTAGCGCAGCGCGCGATCGCATGGGCGATCCGGTCGGGCAGCGGATAGACCTCCGCCTCGGCGCCCCAACTGCAACTGACCACCCACGCGCCTTCACCCGTCATGTGATCGAACCATCGGGCGACGAGCGTCGGCGACAGGCTCTGGTTCATCCGCAGCGGCATCAGCTTGGCGGCCGGCGCCGCGCCGACGATGTGTCCGCCGCCGGCATTGCCGACCGCCACCGCGGCGCAGGCGGTGCCATGCCAGTTGCCGGCAATCGGCGAATTCAGATCCGGCTCCGGATGCACGTCGGCGGATTCGCGCTCGAAGTCCCACGGTGCAACCGCCTTGTTGGCGAGGTCCGGATGGCTCAGATCGAAGCCGTCGTCGATGACGCCGACCACGACCTCGTCCGATCCCAGTCCGTCGAGCAGCTTCCACGCCGCGATCACGCGCGCATCGGCACCCGGCTTGAAACCGAGGGTCTCTCCGCCGTGCATGCCGGTATTTTCGAGATGCCATTCGTGCGAGAGGAGTTCATCGTCGGGCCGGCTAAAACTCCGCAACCGCTTGGTCGTCACCAGATCGGGTTCCGCCACCGCGATGCTCTTCTCGCGCTGCAGCTTGGCGGCCACCTCGACGGCATCCGTCCCAGGCTGGGTGACGCGGACGGTAAGAAAGCCGTTCCGCTCCGAGGCGACGAGTTCCAGACGATGCTTGTCGAGGACGGCCTGCTTGACGGTTTCCGCCTGCTCCGGCTTGAACGACAGGTAGATGGTGCCGACGGGCACGAACGGCACGTTGTCCTTCGACGTGTGATAGACTGGCACCTCCCGGTCGACCGATGCCGCTGTGCGGAGGCTTGAGCGGGC
>JBFXEX010000219.1:0-6318 GCA_050179645.1 Xanthobacteraceae bacterium
CTGATTTCCGTCATGGTGCCGACCATCGACGACATTCTCGAAATGCTGGCAGCGTGCTGGAAGCCCTGCTACGGCTGATCAGCGGCTAACGCGCTGGTGAGCGGAGCCATCAAGTGTTCATCACCCGGCGGTACGGCGTTCCTTTTTAAGGCTGAAACAAAACACCCCTCAGTTGGAAGCGCGACCCGCTCACCCCTCCGTGGCCGCCACGGGCGGCGTCTTGCTTAGGTACGCGCCCAATCTCTTGCCCGGTGACGTGAGCCACACGGCAAGCATCCAACCCAGCCAGAACACCGTGAAATACAAACCGATAAAAACCAGGACGCTTGAGGCCGGCGACACAAGTCTTTCGACCGTGAGGGCAATCGCAACCGTTGCGGACTGACCGACGGCGATAATCGCGAGATAGACCAAAAGCAAACTCATGAGTGTCGCCCTCCGTTGCCGGCGTCACTGTGGGCTTAACTTTCCAGGATTTCAACCCGCCGCGCCGAGTCAGAGCCGGTTCCCCCGGCTCGAACCGCTCGTCGGACAGTGTGCCGCGCAATCGGACGTCAGTCTGCGATCTGGGCGTTGGTCGGGCATGCGCCCTGGCAACTCGTGGCGAGCGCGTTCTGACACGGGACGGGCCGAACCATCTGCATAGGCACGGCCCGCCTTGACCCGGTCGGCCGGGGCTATCGGGCGCTTCGCGGGACAGTAGGTCTCTGCAACGACTTGAGAGCCATTATTGGCACGGTGAAGATCAGGGTGATCGTTCCAGCCAGCGCGGCGATCGAAGCGCAAAGAGTCAATAAATCGGGGGTACCTCTACCGTCCGACTGCATGAGTACCGCCGTGATGAAGGTATAAATTCCGAGCATTGCCAGTGGAACAAGGAATCCGGCTGCCGCGGACATAACAACGGCCATTGTCCAGGCCCGAATGAAAGAGCCCCACCTGCGCTCGCGCCAAGATCCATCGAGCTCTGCGTCCACCTGCCCAACGACTCCGAGCTTTTCGATCAGAGCTTGGTTCGCAGCAATTACCGTGTCTGACACCCCAATCCTCCGTGTTTATGGAAACTTTACACGGCGCACAAACGCGATGACCGGCGGAGGAGTTCCGATCACTCCGGAAAAAAGCAGGCCCGCACATCCCTCCGACGACGGCGGGACCTTGGATTCAGGCTTCCCACGGCTGGTGAATCGTCCGAAATCCGCGGATGCCCCGTCGTCGATATGCCGGTGCCGTCCCGACGCTTGCGCTGTTGCGCCGCAGCCCGTGCTGGGTGTGTGGACGTGCTATGCCGAGTTCGGCTGCACGCACTCCGCGCCATGGCATGGCCTTACGCGCGGCTGATTATCCGGTGGGGCTCGGACGCGTCGTCCGACATGCTGTGCCAGCGCGCTCGGTGCTCCCACTGAGGCCATCTCGGCACCACTCTGCGGCATCCGAGTGGGTCGGTGATGTCAGTCGCCGGGAGTGCCGCTTTCCGGTTTCACCGCGCGGTGCGTCATCTTTGCAACACCGCTGCCGCTTCCCATTTGCTTCCCAAGGCCGAATTTCTGGCAAGCAAATTCGAGCTAAGCGCTGGTCGGAGCGGCGGGATTCGAACCCGCGACCCCCAGTCCCCCAGACTGGTGCGCTAACCGGGCTGCGCTACGCTCCGCACGCGCGAACGTCTACGCCGGCTTGCTGGCGGGCGCAAGCAGTTGGGCAGGAGCGGGGTGGGCAGTGATGATTGTGCGTCGTCGATCAGGCGGCGCCCTCGGGCCGAACGCAGCCGAACCGCTTGGCTCGCGCCAAGAGGAAGCCAGCGCCGCCGACGGCGATGCCACCCAGCCAGTCCGCCGCGCGGCTCAGCCCCTGCTTGAACCGCTTCTGCACCGGATTCTCGAAAAACCGCCAGATCAGGAACGAGGCCGCAGTGACCAGGACGGCGGCCAAGACGACCAGCACCGGCGCGGACGCCACCGCGGCGAATTTGTTGAACAGCATGTAGCCGATGTGCTGGTGGAGGAGGTAAAGTGGATAGGTGAGGCCGCCGATGGCGAGGACGACCCCCGCCGGCAGCGGCAGGCGCCGCACGTTCATGGCGAACGCGACCAGGCCGACCGACGCGATGCAGACGGCAGCGATCACGAGGTTGTTGAATTCGGTGTG
Organism: Xanthobacteraceae bacterium; assembly: GCA_050179645.1. GTDB lineage: Bacteria > Pseudomonadota > Alphaproteobacteria > Rhizobiales > Xanthobacteraceae > VAZQ01. The sequence continues at coordinate 2,146 of JBFXEX010000219.1, forward strand.
GTAGTGCTCGCGCATCCAGTCCGCACCGGTGAACGCCTGGGTGACGGCCACGGCGGTTGAGAGCGCCAGGAGCAGCATGATGGTGCGGTCGCGCCGGCCGCGAAAGATTTGGTAGAGAACCAGCCCGATGCAGAAGAACGCGCTCTGGTCGGTCAGGAACAGCCGCAGCAGCGCGCCAGAATGCACGATCGTCTCGTTGACGATCGAGATGGCGAGCCAGACGACGACAATCAGCACGGTCTCGCGCCGGAACAGATTGAACAGCAGCAGCAGAAACACCCAGCCGTAGAACGTGATCTCGTAGACGATCGACCAGTAGGCGCCGTCCATGAACGGTTGCTTGAGGGCGGGCGACACCACGATCAGGTTGGCGAGCCATTGCGTGATGCTGGCTTCGAACCGCGGCGCGCCGATCATGAGCGCCAGCAGGAAGGTGACCGTCATGCACAGCACGAAGGTCGGATAGATGCGGGCGGCGCGGGCGACGGCGAAGGCCGAGGCGGTGCGACCCTCGGCCGAATAGGCGATGACGAAGCCGCTGATGATGAAGAACAGCTGGACGCCGAGGTAGCCGTACTTGGCGACCGGGACCAGGCCGGGCAGCGAGACCTCGGTGAAGCCGTCGGCGACTGCGCCGCGAAAGCCATAATGAAACAGCAGCACGGCGAAGACCGCGAGCAGCCGCAGCAGGTCGAGCACCTCGACGCGTCCGTGGGACTGGTTTTCCGGACCTGCCGGGCTTCGCGGCTTCGACACATCGGCCTCCTGTGCCGGATCGGGACGATAAACCCCGGCGGCAAGTGCGCGCTCCCTCAAGAGCAAGGTTTGCGCCAATGACGCCGGACAGCGCCGGATTGCGGCCATCGTCGCATTGCTAACCGCCACGAGCGAACGAACGCGATGCCGCCATCAATCCCCACATCACGCCGATCAACAGGTAGTAGTGACGCCAGTGGTCGCTGTCGATGATGGCGCTCTCCAAGGCGGTGCCAAGGAAAGTCACGTAGACCGCGTGATAGGTCGCCTGCCAGGGCGACGGCACGAAGATGAAGCGCAGCCCCATGACGGCGGTCACCAGGATCAGGGTCGCGTAACTGACGCCGGTGAGCCAGCCGCCGGACATGAAGGCGTTGAGATAGGAGTTGTGCGGGTCCTCGGGAAAGTATTTGGCGAATTGCAGTGGCCCGATGCCGAACGGGCTCTGCAGAGCGAGATCGATGCCGAGAATGTAGCGGCCGAAGCGGCCGAAATGGCCGGTGTCGTAGCTCTGCTCGAGCGCAGCGCGCTCCTGGAACAGATCGGCGACCTTGTCGACCGATAATAGCGCCGCGATGAATGCGGCGATGACCACGGTGCCGGCGATCGCCACCAGCACGATGCGCGCGCGCTCTCGGGTCGAGCCGGTGGTGACGAAGCTCAGCACCATCATCATGAGCGCCGCGAAGGCGAACTGGCCCCAGGCGCCGCGCGAGAAGGTGAGCAGCAGCGCCGCCAGCATGATCAGCAGCATCAGGCTGCTGCGGATGACGCGCTCGCCGGCCAGGATGCGATGGAAGATCAACATTCCCGGCAACACCAGGAAGGCGCCGAGCACGTTCGGATCGTTGAAGGTGCCGCGGGCGCGGGAATAACGCAGGAACATCTCCGAAATGGCGCCGAACAGCTGGAAGTAGGCAGCGATGGCGACCAGCGAGGCGATCAGCGCGCCGGCCACATAGCCGCGCATCAGGGCGTCGACCCGGGCCTTCGTGCCGGCGCCGAGCATCGCCGCGTAGAACACTGATGTTCCGGCGAGGAAGATCGAGACCAGCACCCAGATCACCGGCCTCTGCTGGTCGCTGACCGGCAGGACTGCGGCGGCATAACCGATGTTCATGAAGATCAGCAGCAGGGCCAGTGGCACCAGCGACGGCCGCAGCGTCAACCCGGTCAGGGTGAAAAGGAAAATCGCGACGATGCCGACAATCTCGTAAGGGCTCGGCTCGATGAAGACGAAGGCCCCGGCAAAGCCCATCAGCCACAGGAGCGCTAGTCGTAACGACTCGATGGCGATCCGCGGCCCGGCGAACGTCGTCGCAGGCGCTGCGGCCGCGAACGGCATCAGTAAGCGTTCTCGGTCTTGGCGAGCGCGAACGGCGTCCTGGCAAGGATGTAGAGATCGAACAGCACCGACCAGTTCTCGATGTAGTACAGGTCGTGCTCGACGCGCCGCTGGATCTTCTCGTCGGTATCGGTTTCGCCGCGCCAGCCGTTGATCTGCGCCCAGCCGGTGATGCCGGGCTTGACCCGGTGACGGGCGAAGTAGCCGTCGACCGCTTCGTCATAGAGCCGGTCCGCGGCCTTGGCGTGGACCGCGTGTGGGCGCGGCCCGACCAATGAGAGATTTCCCTTGAACGCCACATTGAAGAGCTGCGGCAGTTCGTCGATCGAGGTCTTGCGGATGAAAGCGCCGACCCTGGTCACGCGCGGATCGTCCTTCTGCACCAGCTTGGAGGCGGTAGCGTCGCACTGATCGACGTACATCGAGCGGAATTTGTAGACCTCGATCAGCTCGTTGTTGAAGCCGTAGCGTTTCTGCTTGAACAGCACCGGCCCACGGCTGTCGAGCTTGATGGCGATGGCGGTGAGCAGCATGACCGGCGACACCGCAAGCAACAGCAGGCTGCCGACGATCCGGTCGAACAACCATTTCATCACCACGTCCCAGTCGGTAATAGGCTTGTCCATGATGTCGAGCACCGGCACGCCGCCGATGTAGGAATAGGCACGCGGCCGGAAGCGCAGCTTGTTGGAGTGGGCCGCCAGCCGGATGTCGACTGGCAACACCCACAGCTTCTTGAGCATTTGCAGGATGCGGCCTTCGGCCGAGATCGGCAGCGAAAAGAGCACGAGATCGATACGGGTCCGCCGCGCGAGCTCTACCAGGTCGTCCACCGTCCCGAGCTTCGGGCGGCCGGCAACCGCCGGCGCGGTGCGCTCGTCGCCGCGATCGTCGAACACGCCGACAATGCGGATGTCCGAGTCCTTCTGTCCCGCCAGCGCCTGGATCAACATGTTGCCGCGCTCGTCGGCCCCGACCACCACCGTGCGCCGCTCGAGCCGGCCTTCGCGCGTCCAGCGGCGCACGAGCAGGAACAACGCGCGCCGGAACCCGACCAGCACGATCAGGCCGACGACGTAAAACGTGCCGAGCCACACGCGGGAGAATTCCGCGCCGAGCTTGGCAAAGAAGGTTGCGCCGATCGCCAGCAGGAACACCAGCGACCATGCCGCGGCGAGACGGAAATACTGCTTTTCGTAACCGCGGAAGGCCTGAACTTGATAGATGTCCGCAGTCTGGAACGCCAGCAGTGCCAGCGTGGCGATACCAAAGATCGCAGCAACGTAATGCCATTCGAAGCCGTCGATCGGGACCACGTAAGCGAAATAGACTGCGAAACCGACCGCCACCGTCATGAGGAATTCCAGCATCCGGACCAGGCCGGCAACCACGATCGGCGACCACGCCGTTGTGATCGGCTGGGCGGCGACACTGAGAGCGGCCGGCGAGAGCGGCCTGGTCTTCTTGCCGCCGACGATCGGATCGGCAATGGCGCTTGTTGCTGCGGCGGCGCTCAACAGCTTGCGCGTGTCCAACTCGAGCATAAACCTGTCCAAAAGTTAATCGAGCCGGGCGCCGTCCGGCGACGAGGTCAACATCGGTACGTAACTGAAAAGATTCAAGGAATGCTTAGGGTGATAGTAAAGATCGAGACTTTAACCGCGCTTTGACGTTAACACTTTGCGATAGGCCGCGAGCACAGCGTCGGTCATCGCGTCGGTTGAAAACGCCTCGCGCACGCGGTCACGTAGCCGCAGCGCAGCGGCATGCTTTTCGTCGGGCTTTTCCAACGAGAGCTGAATGGCGCGAGCGAGAGCGGTGACATTCCCCGGCGGGATCAATGCGCCGGCCTCGTCGCCGAAGATCTCCGGAATGCCGCCCACGCGGGTCGCCACCATCGGCAGCCCGGCGGCCGCAGCTTCCAGCACGATGTAGGGCAGCGATTCCGCTCGCGACGGAACGACCAGAAGACGCCCCAGCGCGAATGCGGCGCGTGCCGGCATGGCGCCGACGAACCGGACGGCATCGCCAAGGCCGTGTTCGGTTACCGACGCTTCAAACACTGAACGATC
>JBFXEX010000220.1:0-6269 GCA_050179645.1 Xanthobacteraceae bacterium
CGGGCGAGGTCCTGGAAGCGTTCCTGCTCGAGGGCGCGGGCGATCGCGCGCAGCCGGTCGGGCCGTTCCGGATGGCCGGGCCCGTTGAAGTGCTCGATGCAGGCCGGGTGGGTAATCAACAAGGTCGTCATCAATCGATCCAACAGTCACGTGGCATCGGCATGGGTCAGCGTGTGGTTTATTCTTCCCACCGGCTTCCGCTGACGGTGACGCCCGGCGGCGGCGGCGGAAAATCCGGGACAAAGAAGGTCGGCGCGAGTGCGGCCCCTGGCACCGCATGATACTTCTCGAAGTCGGTTACGCCCTCGCCGGCGAGGAAGCTGTCGTCGATCAGGAAATGGCCGGTGAAGCTCCGGGCCGGCTTCTGGAAGATCAGGTAGGCGGCGTCGGCCATAATGTCTGGGGTGCGCGACATGCGCATCACCCGCTCGCCGCCGAGCAGATTCTTGATCGCGGCGGTCGCAATGGTAGTCCGCGGCCAGAGCGCATTCACCGCGATGCCTTGCGCCCGCAATTCGCCGGCAAGGCCGAGCACGATGAGGCTCATGCCGTATTTGGCGATCGAATAGGCGGTCGAGCCGGCAAACCACTTTTCCTGCATGTCGAGCGGCGGCGAATTCATCAGGATGTGCGGATTGCTGCTCCTGGCGAGATGCGGAACGGCGTATTTGGACACCAGGAACGTGCCGCGGGTGTTGATCTGATGCATGAGGTCGAAGCGGCGGACGTCCGTCTCGACCAGCGGCGTGCGCGACACCGCGCTCGCATTGTTGACCACGATATCGAGGCCGCCGAATGCCGCCACGGCGCGTTCGATCGCGGTCTTCACTTGCGCCTCGTCGCGCACGTCCACGACCAGCGGCAGCGCCTGGCCGCCGGCCTGGGCAATTTCCTCGGCTGCGGTGTAGATCGTGCCGGCCAGCTTGGGATGGGGCGTTTCGGTCTTGGCGGCGATGGCGATGTTGGCGCCGTCGCGCGCCGCCCGCAGCGCAATCGCCAGCCCGATGCCGCGCGATGCGCCGGTGATGAAGAGTGTCTTGCCCTTGAGCGACATGGTCCTTCTTCGTCGATCGAAAGGCCGATGTCCAGCGGCCTTCGGAGTTTCAAACGAGCGCGGCGTCCGCATGGGTCACGCTATCGGCGCCTTCGAACACGATGCGTTCGAGTCCGCCGGCGCAGACCGCGATGTTCTCGGCGAAGAAGCGCGCGAGCGCAATGCGGGCGGCGGCGTCCGCGCCGCTGCCGTTGGCCCGCTTCGCCGCGAGCGCCTGTTCGGCCAGCATGGCGCAGCCGGCCGCCAGGGCGAACAGCCTGAGATACGGCGTGGCGCCCGCGAGCAACGTGTCCGGATCGTTCTGCTGCCGGCTCATCAGCCACTGCGTGGTGCGCTCCAGGCTGTCCACCGCGTCCTCGAGCCGCACGCTGGTCCAGCCGAAGCCAGGATCGTTGCTGACGTTGATCGCCTCCACCGAATGCCGTAACTCCGCGATGTAGGCCTTGACGGTGGCGCCGCCCGACAGCGGCAATTTCCGCGTGACGAGATCGATGGCCTGAATGCCGTTGGTGCCTTCGTAGATCGCGGCGATCCGTGAATCGCGATAGTGCTGCGCCGCGCCGGTTTCTTCGATGTAGCCCATGCCGCCGTGCACCTGGATACCGAGCGACGCGACCTCGATGCCGATATCGGTGGCGAATGCCTTGGCCACCGGGGTGAGCAGCGAGGCGCGGTCGTGCGCCGCCCTGCGTTCGCCGGCATCGGTGCTGCGCTTGGCGCGGTCGAGCGCCAGCGCGGTGGTGTAGCAGATGGCGCGCGCCGCCTGGGTCAGCGCCCGCATGGTGAGCAGCATGCGCTTGACGTCGGGATGATCGACGATCGGGCTCGGCCCCGGCGGTGCGCCGACCGCGTGGCCCTGCCGGCGCTCCCTGGCGTAGGCCAGCGCCTGCTGGGTGGCGCGCTCGGCGATGGCGACGCCCTGCAGCGCCACGGCAAGGCGGGCCTGGTTCATCATCGTGAACATGCAGGCCATGCCGCGGTTTTCCTCGCCGATGAGGTAGCCGACAGCGCCGCCCCGGTCGCCGAACACCATGGTGCAGGTCGGCGAGGCGTGAATGCCGAGCTTGTGTTCGACCGAGTGCGCGCGCACGTCGTTGCGTGTCCCCGGCGAGCCGTCCGGGTTGGGCAGGAATTTCGGCACCACGAACAGCGACACGCCCTTCGTCCCGGCGGGGGCATCGGGCAGCCGCGCCAGCACGAAATGGATGATGTTGTCGGTGAGATCGTGCTCGCCGTAGGTGATGAAGATCTTCTGGCCGCTGATGCGGTAGCTGCCGTCGGCGGCGCGCTCCGCACGGGTGCGCAGCGCGCCCACGTCGGAGCCGGCCTGCGGCTCGGTGAGTTGCATCGTCCCCATCCACTCGCCGGAGACGAGCTTGGCGAGATAGCGCTGTTTGAGTTCGTCGCTGCCGTGAGCCGCGAGCGCATCCACGCCGGCCATGGTCAGGAGCGGGCCGAGGCCGAACGCCATGGCGGCCGAGTTCCACATTTCGATGCAGGCGGCGTTGACCGCGTAGGGCAGGTCCTGGCCGCCGAATTCCGCCGGCGAGGCAAGGCCGTTCCAGCCGGCCTGCGTCCAGGCCCGGTAGGCGTCCTTCCAGCCGGGCGGCATGGTGACGGCGCCATCCTTGAGGTGGGCGCCATCGCGGTCGCCGACGACGTTGAGCGGGGCAATCACCTCGCCGGCGAAGCGGCCGGCCTCCTCGAACACAGCGTCGACGACGTCCTCGGCCAAATCGCCGAACAGCCCCTCGCGCATCGCCGAGGCGAATCCGGCGCCGTGATCGAGTGCGGATTTGATGTCGCTCACCGGCGCCCGATAGGTCATGACGTCATCTCCGGGCTACCGAAGCCCGGTCCGGTGCCGAAAGGCTTGGAACGGGCAAACGGAGCAGGGGCGCTCCTGCCGGCTAATGTAGCCGCGGTGGTTGGGGGGTCAATCCAACGGGACGATGCCGCCGCGGGGGTGAACCGGCCGAGTTCGACGCTCGAAGAACGCGAAAGCGATTACGCCCGGGCGGCAAGCCGATGCTCCTCTTGGCCGGAATGAGCGGACGTTGCTTGGCCGCGCGTGCGTCGCTATATGGTCCCGGCCTGCGGCGAAGGCCGTCGGATGGGGCGTAGCCAAGTGGTAAGGCAGCGGATTTTGATTCCGCCATTCCCAGGTTCGAGTCCTGGCGCCCCAGCCAGCTAAGTTATTGATATTACACTAGTTTTTGTCTCGACGCGTTTCGCGCCGAATTGGCGGGCCTTTTCTGCGCACCGAATCCAGCAGAGACAAATATGCGCGTTCTCTTGGCGCGCGTAGCGACGAAAATCTCTCGGCGGGCATTTCGTGGTTTACTATTTTGCTGCAGTCGCCGCGGCTTGCGTAGCGGATATTTTCAGAATCCGAGCAGCGTACGCTGTTCAGCCCAATCAATAGGCAACCGCGACGCCCGCAGCATTAGGAACTTGGCGCTCAACTGCAGCGGTTGTCGACCATTGACGATCGCCGTGGTGATGTCTGGCGCGAGCCAACGAAGTCGCAGCAGCGTATAGATGTAAGCGGACGTGATACCTTCCTCGCGCGCAACATCGCGGACGGTGAGATTGGTATCCTGGCAAAGTCGGTCCTGGATGTCGTGCGCGCGAGCAAGGAGCCTGAGCAAGCTCGGATCTGGCTCCTCCTCGTTATCGGAACCGTCGACCAGCATCCTCATTTCGCGGCCGACCCGCCGGAGACGCGCCGGCGTCGACAACGATACGGTGTCGTCGGCATTGGGCTTCGATGTCGGATCTTGCGCCACCGGATCGTGCGGTTGTCCGGCTAACATCCTTGCGAGCCGGTGCCGACAGAAATTGACCTGAACGTGAGTCGAATCGACCACGACCCTGCATTGCAGACTCATAAGGGTTGCTTTAATTGCCTGCGGCGGTTGGGTTCCGAACTCGGCTGCAATCTGAGAGCCGAGCTTGATCAACTGGCTATTTCCGGGGCCGCTCTGCGGTTCGCCGTCAATGGCCTCGAGGAGGGCAGTGGGATCGGTAAAGAACGCGCGAAGCCTGGTGATGACGAGGCTCTCCAGATCGGCGGCAGGAATACGCCAGCCATGTGAGCGGCGGGCTTTGGCCTGCCGCATCAAAGGCGCTGAGATGTAGTAGCGATAGCGAGTTCCCTTCTTCATTGCGTATGTCGGCGTCAGGCGCTCGCCCGTCGTGTCGAATACGAGGCCGCCGAGCAAACTCGGATACTTGGCGCGTGCGCCAGTGGCCCGCTCCACGCGGTTCTTGGCCACCAATTCCTGGACCTCATCCCAAAGCTGCTGGTCGATGATCGCCGGATGTTCTCCGGGATATGAATTGCCCTTGTGGGTGATTTCACCCCGATAGATGCGATTCTGCAGCATCCCGTAGAGCGCGCCTCGGGCCAGTTCCCGTTGGCCGAACTCTGTGCCATCAGGCCGAAGGCGCCGTTTGCTTCTGATGCCTGTGGTGGCGAGGTCTTCCTTGAGGTCGCGTACCGACTTGAGCTCCAAATAGCGCCGGAAAATATGCACAACCGTACGGGACTCTACTTTGTTGACCACCAGCTTCCGGTCTTTGACGTCATATCCGAGCGGCGGATTGCCGCCCATCCACATGCCCTTTTTCTTGGACGCCGCGATCTTGTCGCGCACCCGCTCGCCGATGACCTCTCGCTCGAACTGGGCGAAGGACAGCAGCACATTCAGCGTCAGCCGTCCCATGCTGGTCGTCGTGTTGAACTGTTGCGTGATCGACACGAACGAGACGCCGAGGCGGTCGAAGACCTCCACGAGCTTGGCAAAATCGGACAGTGCCCGCGTCAGCCGATCAACCTTATAGACGACGACAACGTCGATCTGGCCGGCCTCGATGTCGGCGATGAGCCTCTGCAAGGCGGGCCGCTCAATCGTGCCACCCGAATACCCGCCGTCATCATACAGCGTCGGCAACGCCGCCCAGCCTTCGTGACGCTGGGACAGGACGAAGGCCGCGCAAGCCTCGCGCTGGGCGTCCAGCGAATTAAACGCCTGCTCCAGACCCTCCTCGGACGATTTTCGGGTATAGATCGCACAACGAATCCGTTTGCGGGACCGCTGCTGCAGCTTTTCGGGCTCAGGCATCGCGTTCCCCCTTGGTCAGACGTTCCTTTCGCACCGCGAGCAGCCCAAAGAAGCGTGGGCCCGACCAGTGTGTGCCGGTTATCTTCTTGGCGATCTTGCTCAGCGACGCATAGCTCGTCCCGGCGTATTCGAAGCCATCTTCGGTGACCGTGACGGTGTGCGTGACGCCGTGCCACTCGCGGATCAGCCGGGCACCGGATTTTGGAGAGAGGCTCGGCGTAGGACCAACCCGACCGTTGGTTCGCAGGGATTTTGCGATCGTCCTGAGTTTGCGACGGGTCGCCTTGCCGAGCGCACCGTGCTCGATCTCCTGGAGACAATAGCCCACTCCCAGAGCCAGGAGGTCGCGACTGATCCTGGGCGCGTCATCGCCGTGCGCCTGCTTCCATTCAAGGCGCAAATCTTCGACGCTCAGCGAGCGAATGCGATCGAGCTTGCGCTCGATCGCATCCTTGTTTGGACTGGACATAGCTAGACGGACGACAGAGCAGGGGAGTTCGAGGCCGATTTCGATTTCGGTGGCTTTTCGGCGGGCACACGATAAGTGCGCTCCCCATCGACCTTCTCGGATGTCAGCGTCAATCCCAGCTTCTTGCGAACGACCCCGGCAAAGAAGCCGCGGACCGAGTGCTGCTGCCAGCCGGTCGTCTTCATGATCGCGGCGATTGTGGTGCCTTCGCGCTGTCGCAGCAGCGCGAGAACCGCTTCCTGCTTGGTCGCGTCACGGCTGGTCGACGAAGGAACACTTCCACGCTTGGTGAGTCGTTTCGCGGCACCCTTGGTCCGCGCTCGCTTGGCCTTGGTGCCGGTTTTGCCTTTTGACATCTTGCGATCCTTTCGGTTGCGACGGCGTCAGCGCCGTCACCACCGAAGCCCCGCAACGGCAACACGGTCAGCGGGGCGGGACCTTTTGAGCGCTCATGGCGCTCGGTGTGCCAACAGTGACGCTCTGTTGGCGGACGAATGCCAGTCATTTCTGGATAATGTTATTGCTGGTGCGCCGGGAGACCGGCAGGGAGTTAGGGTGAAAGTCCCAAACGGTGAACGAGTAGCGAACGACATCGGCCCCGAGTCATGCGCGGCGGCCC
>JBFXEX010000221.1:0-6113 GCA_050179645.1 Xanthobacteraceae bacterium
ATTCGAACCTGTCTCGCAGCGAGGCGCTGCGCCAGGCGATGCTGGCGTTGCTCGACGGCAAGGGCTTTACCGACGCTGCCGGAACCACGGTGTTTTCCTACGCGCATCCGCTGTTCTGGGCGCCCTCCACCATCATCGGCGACGGCGGATAGAGCCAGTTTCGCTCCGATTGAATCGCGTCCTTTCTTCCGTTCGTGCCCGCGAAAGCGGGGAACCAGCGCGCGAAACGCACACAAGAAGGCCTGGGTGCCCGCTTTCGCGGGCACGAACGGAGAGGGCACTTCAATCTGAGCGGATCAGAGTCTAAGCCTGCACGACTCTCCCCTCCCCGGCGCAGTGACGATCACGCATCGGAGCAAGGCGTGCCGATTATTCGTGCAACGCTCCGATGCGAATTGCGTCAGGTCATCCACGGTCATGCTTGCTATGGTGACGCGCCGGGAGGTCTGGAGAACTCAATGCAATTTCTGCGTCGTCATCTTCTGCGCTCGATCGCGGGCGCCGGTATGCTCGCGATCCTCTCAGCCATCGGGACATCAACATTCGATCGTCCGGCCTCGGCCGAAACACGAACCATCCGGATCGTCACGCCGGTGCCACCCGGCGGCACCACCGACATCCTGGCGCGGTTGCTTGCCGATCAGGTCGGGCGCCGGCCCGGCGTCAGCGTGGTGGTCGAGAACCGGCCCGGCGCCGGGACGGTGATCGGCAGCGACGCGGTGGCGCGCGCCGCGCCCGACGGCAACACGCTGCTCATCAACACCACCGGCCTGCTCATCAGCCCCTACCTGCAGAAGGCGACCTTCGATCCACGGACCAGCTTCGAGCCGATATGCCAGCTCGTCAGTTCGCCGACGGTGTTCGTGGTCCACGGCGCATCCCCCTATCATACGATGAACGATCTCATCGCGGCGGCGCGTGCCAAGCCCGGCGAGGTGACGATGGGAAGCATCGGCCCGGCGTCGGCGTATCAACTGGGACTGGAGGCTCTCAAGCGCGCCGCCAAGGTCGACATCACCTACGTGCCGTTTCCCGGCTCGGCGCCGGCCATCAATGCCCTGCTAGGCCAGCACGTCGCCTCGGTCTTCGCCGGCTATGCCAACGTCGCCGAGTTGATCAAGGCCGGAAAGGTCCGCGCACTCGCGGTCGCCTCACAGGCACGAATCCAGCCGCTGCCGGACACGCCGACGGTTGCCGAGGCCGGCTACAAGGACTTCGAGGTCGACAACTGGTTCGGGCTGTTTGCCCCCGGCAAGACGCCGGACGCTACCGCCTCGCAACTCGCGGACTGGTTCACCGAGGCCGTCAAAGCCGACGAGATCAGGCCGAAGCTGCTGACCCACGGGCTGTTCCCGGTGGCGCGCTGCGGCGCGGATTTCGCGGCACTGATCCGCGATCAATACGCCAAGTTCGGCCAGATCATTCGCGACGCCAACATCCAGGGCAAGTAGCACCCCGGAAGCATCGAACGCGTGTCCCCGCCGCAGCGCACCACCGCGCGGTGCGCTGCGCTCGGGACACGCGAGGCGGTCATCGCACCCGCGCATCTGGGTTGCCTGCCCTGCATCCGCGGCCCTTTGACCGCTACGCGGCGAGGCCCTAAACACATCGCCAAGCGGCCACCGAAGCCGCCGCAACCAAGGGCGTCCAGGGGACACGGGTGACCGATACCAGCAATCTGTTCCGCTCGGCAGTCAGCACGCTGCAGGCCAAATCGCTGGCCATCGTCGGGGCGTCCGAGCGCGCCAAGTGGCCGAGCGAGATCTATACCAACCTGAAGAACTTCGGCTATCCGGGCCGCGTCGAGTTCGTCAATCCGCGGCAGAAGGAGGTGTTCGGCCAGCGCTGCTACCCGTCGCTGCGCGACCTGCCCAAGCCGGTCGATCATGCACTGGTGATCGTGCCGGCGACGGGCGTGCCGGACGTGCTCACCGACGGCGAGGCCATCGGGGTGAAGTCCGCCACCGTCTATTCGGCGATGATGGGCGACGGCGACGAGCCGGAGTCGATCGAGCGCGGCAAGTGGCTCAAGGATTTCGTCGCCAAGAGCCGGTTGCGGGTCGCCGGCCCGAACTGCATGGGCGCGTACTCCTATCGCGAACGGCTGATGGGCTATCCGAACACCGACCTGTGCTCGCTCGAGCCGGGCTCGGTCGCCTGCCTGTTCCAGTCCGGCGGGACGATCATGTTCTGGATGCGCTCCGCCGCCGAGCGCGGCCTGCGCTATTCGTACTGCGTCACCTCCGGCAACGAGCCCGACCTCGGGCTCGAGGACTACCTCAACTTTGTGCTCGACGATCCGCACACCAAAATGGTCGTGCTGTTCATCGAGGGCATCCGCCGCCCCGAAGCCTTCATGCAAGCGGCTGCCCGCGCGCTCGAGCTCGGCAAGCCGATCCTCGCCATCAAGACCGGCATCACGGCGAAGTCGCAGGCCGCCTCGCAGTCGCACACCGGCGCGATCGCCGGCGACTATGCGTCCTACCTGGCGATGTGCGAGCGCTACGGCGTCGTCAACTGCCGCTCGCTTGATGACATGGTGGAGACCGCGCTCGCCTTCGAGGGCGGCCGGCTGCCCAAGGGCCCGCGCATCGGCTTTATCACCACGTCGGGCGGTACCGTCGATCTGCTCTACGACTATGCCGAACAGGAAGGCGCCGCGATTCCGGATTTCAGCGACGCCACTAAGGCGGCGATGAAGCCGATGATGCAGGACGGCATCGCGCCGAAGAACCCGCTCGACATCGGCATCCCGCCGCCGACCGAGGTGGCCGCCAAGGTCTGTCTCGCCGCCGCCAACGATCCCGGCATCGACATGGTGGCGTGGGCCTCGCCGATGCCGCTGCGCAGCAAAGCCTGGGGCGACATGTCGCCGTTCCAGCTCTATCTGAAGGCCACCGACAAGCCGCTGGTCGCTTTCGGCCGGATGATCCATCAGATTAGCGAACAGCACGTCGAGGCGCAGAAGGCTTCGGGATTCCCATTCCTGCAAGGCCAGGAAGCGACCCTGCGCGCCCTCAACGCGCTGTGGTTCCACGCCGCGCGACGCGGCCGTGTGCCGGAGCCGGTGCCGCCGGCACCGCCGAGCGACCTCACGCCGGAGAACCTCGACGCGACGCTCGCGCGCTACGGCATCGCGCTGCCGAAATCCCGCGAGATGACCACCGCCGCCGAGGCGGCCGATGCCGCGCGCGAGATCGGCTTCCCGGTGGTGCTGAAGATCCGCTCGCCCGACATCCTGCACAAGACCGAGGCCGGCGGCGTCGCACTCAACCTGCGCGATGCGGCCGACGTTGCAGCCGCCGCCGAGCGGCTGATCGCTTCGGCCAGGAAAGTGCAGCCCGACGCCCGCATCGACGGCTTCCTGGTACAGGAGATGGCCTCGGGCATCGAGGCGATCGTCGGCGCGCGCAGCGATGCGCTCTACGGCCCGATGCTGCTTGTCGGCGCCGGCGGCATCCTGGTCGAGCTCGCCAAGGACGCGGCGCTGCGCATGCTGCCGGTGAGCGCAGCGGACGTCACCGCGATGGTCGATGGCCTGAAGCTCTCGAAGCTCGTCGCCGGCTATCGCGGCCGCCCGGCCGCCGACCGCGCAGCGCTCGAGAAAACGGTGCTGGCGCTCGGCCGGTTCTTCCTCGACCACCGCGCCAAGATCTCCGACATCGAGATCAATCCGCTGATGGTGCGCGAGAATGGCGCCGTCGCCGTCGATGTGCGCGTGCTGTGGCGCGAGTGACTTCTTCTCTCATTGGGAGTCTTGCACGAATACTCACCCCACCCCGCCGCCTCGCGTCGACCCTCCCCCTCCAGGGGAGGGTGACAGTCGCGAGTTCCGCGCCACCCTCCCCTGGAGGGGGAGGGTCGGCGAGGCGCGAGCGCACGCGAGCGGCGAGACGGGGTGGGGTGAAGCTTGGTTGCGGCAACCCTGCGCGTCTCATCCGGCGCACCATATCGTCATTCCCAACTTCGAGTTCAGAACACCAGGAGCGTAGGCACATGGATTTCGAGCTGCCCGAAGAGCTGCGGATGCTCAAGGCGACGGTGCGCCGCTTCGTCGACACCGAGCTCATTCCCGTCGAGAAGGACACCTGCATCCTCGAGGAGATGAAGCCGCACTATCAGGAACGTTTCGAGAACCGCGCCAAGGAGCTCGGCATCTGGCAGTGCGACGTGCCGGAGGAATACGGCGGCGGCGGCATGTCGGTGCTGGCCCGCGTGGTGCTGTGGGAGGAGTTCTCGCGCACCACGGCGCTGCCGGCGCGCGGCGAAGGCATTACCGGTCCTTCGCCACGCCGGGCGCTCTACTCGCTCGAAGGCGAGTTGAAGGAGAAGTATCTGCTGCCGGTGCTGCGCGGCGAGAAGAAGAGCTGCTTCGCGCAAACCGAGCCCGACGCGGGCTCCGATCCCGGCGGCATGCGCACCACCGCCGTCAAGGACGGCAACCACTACGTCATCAACGGCGTGAAGCGGTTCATCACCGGCGCCGGGAAAGCGGACTTCTGCCAGCTCCTCGCCGCGACCGACCGCAGCAAGGGCTCGCGCGGCGGCATCTCGATGTTCCTGGTCGACATGGACACGCCCGGCGTGAAGCTCGGCGCGCAGTACGAAACGATGATGGGCGACAAGCCCTGGGAAGTCGTGTTCGACAACGTCCGGGTGCCGGCCTCGAACCTGGTCGGCCAGGAAGGCCAGGGCATGGCGTTCGGCCAGGAGTGGCTCAACATCGGCCGCGTCAAGCATGGTGCGCACGCCCTCGGCGTCGCCGAGCGCTGCCTCGAAATGTCGTCGTCCTACGCCAAGCAGCGCTCGACCTTCGGCCAGCCGCTGGCCAGCCGTCAGGGCGTGCAATGGATGCTGGCCGACATGTACGTCGAACTGCAATTGGCGCGGCTGATGGTCTACAAGACCGCCTGGCGCCTCGACCAGGGCGAGGAAGCGCGCGAGGACGCCTATGTGGCCAAGTACTATGCCGACGAGATGGCGTTCCGCACCGCCGACAAGTGCATGCAGATTCACGGCGGCATTGCGCTCACCACCGATCTGGTCATCGAGAAGCTGTGGCGGCAACAGCGCAGCTTCCGCATCACCGAAGGCGCGACCGAAGTGATGAAGATGGTGATCGCCCGCCACGTGCTGAAGACCTACGCGTAGCGACGGCCCGCCGCACGGCGGCCTCTCCTCACCGCCCTGGAGGGGGACAGGCGGGGAGGTAGCGCGCTGCCTCGGCGCTCCACAATTTTGCCGACGACTCAAATCATTGTACGTCTTGAGAAACGGAGGCATTGCGACCGCCATGGCGACAGCAGACCGGACCGCCGCGTCCTCGACCCCGCTTCGCGCAGGCATACGCGCCGTGTCCGCGCCCCGGGCGGTGCGCGCGGCGGCAATTGCCCTCGCATTCGCCATTGTCGCGCCGGTTTCGCCCGGCATCGGGCATCTCGAATTCGCGACTTCCGCGCAAGCTCAGACCACGAAGTCGCCGGCCGAGGCGCTCGCCGCTTACAACAGCGCGCTCAGCGATTTCAAGGCAGTCCTGAACCAGCGTCGCGCGCAGATCGCCTCGAAGCAGCCGCTGCCGGAGCGGCCGGGTCAGGCGCTCTACCTTGCCCGCAACAAGACCATCAGCACGTACAAGGACCTCACCGACGCGGTTCCGTCCCGGATCGGAAAGCCCAACAAGTACGGTATTCCGCCGGCGTATTTCGATGCCGCCAATGAGCCGCTGATCGACGAATATCTGCGGATTTTCACCGTCATCCAGGCACCGCCCGCTAATGCGCAGGATTCGGACACGCCGTTCAAGGACATCGTCGACCTGGCCACCGCCATCGCGCGCGCCAAGGGCCTCGACGCCGCAACCGCCGACGCCGCCGGCCGCATCAGCCTCGGACTGTTCTTTGCCGAGACCAACGGCAATCAGAACATGGGCAACGCGCGCTCGAACAAATACAAAGGAAGCCTGCAGACCGGCGTGGCGGAAGATAAGAACGGCCAGAAGAAATGGGCCGCGATCAAGAACTCGATCGCGGCCTTCGACCCTGCATTGATCGCGCGCGACAACAAGGAAGAGGCGCGGGTCGGCAAGCAGGACCAGCGCTACAATCACTGGACCG
>JBFXEX010000222.1:0-5991 GCA_050179645.1 Xanthobacteraceae bacterium
TGCGGGAAGACGACGATGTCACGCAGCGGCAGGACCGGATAGGCCCTGGTCTCACCGGGAACAAGCGGCGGCTTTGGCTTGGCGCTGGTCATAGCCCGAATTCCTTATTGTTGTGCCCCTCGCTCGCGACCCGCGGCTGCGGCATCCCGATCGAGTGCAGACGGTGGGCGGGGAAGGAAACACGGGGACCGCTTTCGAGGCTCCGTGCGCCGACGAGGCTGGATACGAAACCCTCCCCGGGAGGTTTTCGACGCGATCCTTCGTACGCTTTTTCGTTCGCCCTTGATAGGTGGCGACGGCCCGGGGTGGAGTCAAGTAACGTCGGAAATTCAAGCAAATAGCGGGCCGAAGCGGTCCCACGCCGGCAAGTTCCGGCGAATCGCGCAGCCGGCACGGCCCACCCTCGTGGGTGCTCAGGCACTCGCTTCGCCAGCCCGGTCGGCCCGGTCGGCGTAGATGTAAAGCGGGCGTGCCGTTCCCTCGACGACTTCCCGCGAGATCACGACCTCTTCGACCCCCTCCAGGCTGGGAAGGTCGAACATGGTGTCGAGCAGGATGCCTTCCATGATCGAGCGCAGCCCGCGCGCACCGGTCTTGCGCTCGATAGCCTTGCGGGCAATGGCGCCGAGCGCCTCTTCGGCGAGCGTCAGGTCGATCGATTCCATTTCGAACAGCCGCTGGTACTGTTTCACCAACGCGTTCTTGGGTTGGGTCAGGATCAGCTTGAGCGACTCCTCGTCGAGGTCGCCGAGCGTGGCAACAACCGGCAGGCGGCCGACGAACTCCGGGATCAGCCCGTACTTGAGCAAATCCTCAGGCTCTACCTCGCGGAAGATTTCGCCGGACTTGCGATCCTCGGGCGCCATCACGTTGGCGCCGAAGCCGATCGAGGTCGACCGGCCGCGCGCCGAGATGATCTTCTCCAGGCCCGCGAATGCCCCGCCGCAGACGAACAGAATGTTGGTGGTGTCGACCTGAAGGAATTCCTGCTGCGGGTGCTTGCGGCCGCCCTGCGGCGGCACCGACGCGACGGTGCCTTCCATGATCTTGAGCAGCGCCTGCTGGACGCCCTCGCCCGACACGTCGCGGGTGATCGACGGGTTGTCGGACTTGCGGCTGATCTTGTCGATCTCGTCGATATAGACGATGCCGCGCTGGGCGCGCTCAACGTTGTAGTCGGCCGACTGCAGAAGCTTGAGGATGATGTTCTCGACGTCCTCGCCGACATATCCGGCTTCGGTCAGCGTCGTCGCATCCGCCATCGTGAACGGCACGTCGAGGATGCGCGCCAGCGTCTGCGCCAGCAGCGTCTTGCCGGAGCCGGTCGGACCGATCAGCAGGATGTTCGACTTCGCCAGTTCGACGTCGTTATGCTTGGTCTGATGATTGAGCCGCTTGTAATGATTGTGAACCGCGACCGAGAGCACCTTCTTGGCGTGGTCCTGGCCGATCACATAGTCGTCGAGAACCTTGCGGATTTCCTTTGGCGTCGGGATACCGTCGCGCGACTTCACCAGCGAGGATTTGTTCTCCTCGCGAATGATGTCCATGCACAGCTCAACGCATTCATCGCAGATGAACACCGTCGGCCCGGCGATGAGCTTGCGCACTTCGTGCTGGCTCTTGCCGCAGAACGAGCAGTACAGAGTATTCTTCGATTCGCTACCGCCGACCTTGCTCATTCCAGTTCTCCGTCGGCCCGCTGCTGAGCGGGCAAACCGGCCGCATAAGGGCCAAAGATAGCAGTGACCGTCCTAAGAGTCCGTAGCATCGTTGCCACATATCTTCGCGGTTGCCCCAGACCTTCCCCGGCGCCGTCGGCTAAAGCAAGCGAGGCTAGTCTAGCCTTCATCAAGATTTCATTAATGATGAAAATTCAAGCTGATGGCGACTTTTTGACCGGCCCGGCCACAGGATAGCCGCAGTTGGAACCCTCCAGAACTGTCCCATCAGGGCTTGGCCGGGTCCTCGGGGCGACGTTCCAGCACCTTGTCGACCACACCCCACTCCACTCCCATCTCTGCCGTCAGAAAATAGTCGCGCTCAAGCGCTTCCTCGATCTTCTTGAGGGGCTGGCCGGTATGCTTGACGTAGATGTCGTTGAGCCGCTTCTTGATATTCAGGATCTCCTGGGCGTGCAGCATGATGTCGGTTGCCTGCCCCTGAAACCCTCCGGACGGCTGGTGCAGCATGATCCGGGCGTTGGGCAGCGCAAAGCGCATGTCCTTCTTGCCGGCCGCCAGCAGCAGCGATCCCATCGACGCCGCCTGCCCGACGCACAACGTCGAGATCGGCGAACGGATGAACTGCATGGTGTCGTAGATCGCCAGGCCCGATGTCACCACCCCGCCCGGCGAGTTGATGTACATCGAGATCTCTTTCTTGGGATTCTCAGCCTCAAGGAACAGGAGCTGCGCGACGATCAGTGTCGACATCGTGTCGTCGATCGCGCCCGGAATGAACACGATGCGCTCCTTCAAAAGCCGCGAGAAGATGTCGTAGCGGATCGAGCCGCGAGCGGTCACCTCCTCGACGCTGGGGATGAAGAAGCTGCTATAAGTTTGAAGTGGATCCCGCATTGTTCATTCTACCTCGGTGGGAGCAACGACGGTCGCGGCCGGTTCTCGTGCCGGTCCAAGACCGCTACGCACTGGCTACGCCCGCGTCACACAGATCACGCGTCACAGATATAGGCGCAAGCGCCTGCGACAAGACGATCGGCTGCCGCTACGTTTTCGCCGACCGAACGAGCACCGCAGCGAAAGCCTTTCCGCAAGAATCGGGTAGTCCCGTCGCATATTCCACGATTCGCGCCGGCAGGGCAGCGCGCAATCGCACCGTCACGCGGCAACGCCCGCATCTTCCTCGTCCCGGTAGAGATCTTCGCGCGTGACCGGCTTATCGGTCACTTTGGCAAGCTCGACCAGAAAATTCACGACCTTCTCTTCGAACAGCGGCGCGCGCACGCCGGCAACCGCCTGCGGGTTGTTGCGGTAGTGATCCCAGATTTCCTGCTCGCGGCCAGGGAACTGCCGAGCCTGTTCGACGATGGCGCGCGAGAGTTCGTCGTCGGTTACCGTGATATTGTTGCGCTCACCGATTTCCGCAAGCACCAGCCCGAGGCGAACCCGCCGTTCGGCGATGGTGCGGTACTCCTCTCGCGCCTTCTCCTCGGTCGTACCTTCCTCCTCGAACGTCCGGTTCTGCGACTTGAGATCGCTTTCGACCGCGCTCCAGACGTTCTTGAACTCCTCCTCGGCAAGCGTCGGCGGCAGAGCGAACTGGTGCATGGCGTCGAGCTGGTCAAGCAGCTTGCGCTTGAGCTTCTGACGGCTGCGGGCGGCATGCTCCTGCTGCAGGCGGCCGCGGACGGCCTCTTTGAGCTTGTCGAGCGACTCAAGGCCGAGCGACTTGGCGAACGCATCGTCGACCGTGACCGTCCCCGGCGCCTCGACCGACTTGGCCGTGACGTCGAACTCGGCGGCTTTGCCGGCCAGTTCGGCATTCATGTAGTTCACCGGGAAGGTGACCTTGACCAGACGGTTCTCGCCGGCGGTCATGCCGATGAGCTGGTCCTCGAAACCTGGAATGAAGGTATTGGAACCGACATTGACCCCGATGTCGCCGCCAGTTCCGCCCTCGAATGGGCGGCCTTCGAGCTTCCCGGTGAAGTCGATCACGACGCGGTCGCCGCTCTCGACCTTGGCCCCCTCGCCTTTCGGCGCGAACGGTCGGTTCTGTTCGGCGATCTTGCCAAGCGCCTCCTCGACCTCGGCGTCGGTAACGTCCGCCACCATCCGATCCAGGGCGATGCCCTTGAAATCGGCGAGCTCGATCTTGGGCAGAACCTCAAGCGCCACCGTATAGGCGAGATCGGACTCTCCGCCGATCACCTTCTCAACCTCCGCTTCAGCCTCGGGCAGCGTAACCTTTGGCTCCATGGCGAGCTTCAGGCCGCGCTCCTCCACGATCTTGGAGTTGATCTCGCGGATGACCGCCTCGATTGTCTCGGCCATGACGGAGCGGCCGTAGAGCTTCTTGAGGTGCGAGACCGGCACCTTGCCCGGCCTGAAGCCGCGCAGCTGCACCTGTCCCTTGATCTCATCGAGGCGCCGGCTCACCCGGGCCTCAAGATCGGGCGCCGTGATTTTGACCTGAAATTCGCGCTTGAGGCCGTCGGAAAGGGTTTCTGTGACTTCCATGATGACGATCTACATGTTTTCCCGCCGCAGCCTGCGACGGTGGTCCTGAACTCGGCCTGCTGAGCCGTCGATGCTCCCCGGCGTGGTGCGGGCGGAGGGACTCGAACCCCCACGACTTTCGCCACGGGAACCTAAATCCCGCGCGTCTACCAGTTCCGCCACGCCCGCAAGGGCACCCTCCGCATCAGACCCCGATAATTGTAGCCGATATCCACATGGCGGAGGATGTGCAAGCCGTCGCGGAACCGGCTTACCCCATGGAGGCCGGGCGGCGCCTTATATACGCCAATTTTCACCGGCGCACGCAAAAAATGCCCCTCCGGCGGGCCCGGGCCGGGTATTCGGGACGGCCGCAACGCCGGCAGCAGCGCGGCGGAGGTTTTCGACGAACCCGGCCGTGAACCGTCAGCCCAATGCCGACCGGCACACACCCGCCTGGATCGAGCCAGGCGGCATGCCGGCAACACCTTGCCGCCGAATCTTCTCGCTAAATCAAGCTCGCCAAGGCCGCGGGAATCCGGCTGAAATTGCCATCGCCGCGTCCAAGCTTGAGAGCTCATTAATCTTGCCGCGCAAAATGCGCCGGCGCGTTGACCGCATGTTAGGTGCTTCGCCAAGCAGCGACCGCGCCGCACTTTACGGGGTTCTCCCACCTCCGCATAGATTTTCCGTCCCGCCCGCCGTTCAACCGGGATCGGAAACGCATATGATATCTGCGCGCATCGCTCCCCGGCTGGCCGACCGGGCCAATCGCCTCCGCACCGCCGCCGGCGGCAATGTGACGATGACCTTCGCGCTTGCCGTCGTTCCCATCGTCGGCTTTGTCGGGGCCGCCGTCGACTACAGCCGTGCCAATTCGGTGAAGGCTGCAATGCAGGCGGCATCCGATTCGACGGCACTGATGCTGTCGAAGTACGCGCAGGACATTTCGTCGGACCAGTTCACGGTGAAGGCCAACGAATATTTCACGGCCTTGTTCATCAGCCCCGAGACGACGGGCGTCGCCGTGACGCCGACCTTCAGCAGTCCGCAGCCTGGCAGCTTCAAGCTGCAAATCGCGGTCAGCGGCGTGGTCCCGACCACCTTCACCAAGTTGGTCGGGCAGCCCAGCCTCGATGTCAACGTCAACTCCGAGGTCGTCTGGGGCATCCGCAAGCTCGAAGTCGCGCTCGCGCTCGACAACACCGGCTCGATGTCGTCGAGCAACAAGATGACGCACCTGAAGACGGCCGCGCACAACCTGCTCACCACGCTGAAGGACGCCGCCAAGACGGCCGGCGACGTCAAGATTGCCGTGGTCCCGTTCGACACCACCGTCAATCTCGGCACCGATTACAAGGACAACGACTGGTTCGACTACGACAGCCTGGACTGCAACGGCTCGAGTTCAGGAAAAGGCTGCGACAGCAGCAATTGGAAGGATCACTGGGAAGGCTGCGTGCGCGACCGCACCTATCCGTTCGACACCCAGGACGATCCGCCCACCGGCGTCAACACCAAGACCTACTAGTCGAGCGCGAACAAGATGACCGCGCTGAAGACCGCCAGCAAGTCGCTGTTGAACCAGTTGAAGGACGCCAGCTCAAAGTCCGGCGACGTCTATGTCTCGATCATCCCATTCAGCAAGGACGTCAACGTCGACCCGGACAACTACAATAAGGACTGGATCAAGTGGTCGGGCTCGGACGATACCTGGGACGAGAACAACGGCAAGTGCAAGAACTACTCCGGCAGCAGTCAGCCGAAGAACACGCCGGACTGCCTCAAGAAGAGCGGCAAGTGGACGCCC
>JBFXEX010000223.1:0-5796 GCA_050179645.1 Xanthobacteraceae bacterium
GACAGATGCTCGCCATCTATGGCTGTGTCCGTCCGCAGCACGACATCACCGATCGCGATCTCAAGCTTGATCGCCGCAACGTGACGCTCCTCCAACGCGCTTTCCACAACCAGCGGTGCGAATGTCGACTGCGATGCCTCGCACGGCGCCATCATGCCTCGCTGTCGAGGCGGCGTCGCCAATCGTAATCTGCCAACGCGTCGCGCCGTGCTTGTGCGCCACCTCGGACACCTGGGCACCAGGTAGCAGACTCTCGGCCACGATCCGGGCTCTCTCAGCCTCCGAACGCACACGGCGCCCCGACGGGCCTTCGAGAACTCCAGCCGGCTCACCGACCCTAACGGTGAGCCGTCCAAATGGTCGTCCTTTTTGCTGTCCAATCCCATCCAAGCCTCCGATCCAAGCCGGAAGCTCCTTCGCAAATTCATTCTAACTCTGAAGCCAGAGTATCGGCTTCACTCCGTCACGACCTTGGCAGCGCGTTCATGGCCGACCACTTCCAGAACCAGATCAAATTCTGGGGCATGGTTCCGAGCTTCGCCTTCGTCGGCGAGCCCGAAATCAACGGCGTGGCCGAACGGTTCTTCCGAACCTTCAAGGAACAGGTCGTCCACGGCCGCATCTAACAGACCATCGACGACGTCCGCGCTGCCGTGCGGAAGTTCTTCGAACTCTACAATGCCGAGTGGGGCAGTTTGCATTCGGCGCGTGGCGCCTATCGCTTGCCGAGGCGATGGCGAAGGCTCAAGGTCTGAAAGACGACCAGGCCGATCCGGCCTCGGTATTCGTCTATCGCGGCGAGCCCCGGCATATCGCCGAGCAGCTCGGCGTCGATTGCTCGCCTGTTGCCGGCCCGGTCATTCCGATCATCTATTATCTCAATCTGAGGGACCCGGCCGGCTATTTCCTGGCGACAAAATTCGAGATGAGGAACAAGGACGTCATCTTTGCGTCCAACGCGAAGACGGTCGAAACAACCAAGCCCTTGACGTACCTGCGTCTGATCACCGCCACCGTCAACGATCCTCTGATGGCTGCGGTGAACGCATACACGGTGAAGAACCTGGCATCGGGCGCGGCGGCCAACACCGCGATCGTCACGGGTGTCGTTGATCCGTAATCGAAATACCTGCCGACACAGGCGCTCTCCGTGCATCGGACGCATCCTTGCGGCTATCGTCGATGATCCTGCACACGCGATCGGCGCGACAAAACATTCGCGACGCCTGCACGCAGATATGACCCGATCGCAGAGCGTCCGCGCCTGACGCTCAAGAGCAAGTGCGCGTACGCGCGCGGCGGCGCGAATGGAATGCTTCGCAAGCCTGATCACACGACGGCGGCGCGGGATGGAACCGCGTCAAATTTGTGCAACGACGGAGCTTCGAGCGTTAAGCCTATGTGTATCACGATTAGGAGATCACGCCGTGACCCGTATACTTAGCATCGGGTTAAGAAGTCACCTCAGTTCGGCCCGGTGGCGGAATGGACACGCAATGAACGGGGCACCGTTCATACATCCTGGTTCAAATCCAGGCTGGGCCTCCACACCCTTATCGCCGAACGCGACCTACGCCTTCTTGCGATAGGGATTGCGCTTCTCGCGCAGCGTCAGCCTGATCGGCGTGCCGGGCAAGTCGAATGCCTCGCGCAGCGCGTTCACCAGATAACGCCGGTAGGCGTCGGGCAGTGCGTCGGTGCGGCTCATGAACAGCACGAAGCTCGGCGGGCGCGCCTTCGGCTGCGTGAGGTAATCGATCCGGACTCGCCGGCCCGATACCGCCGGCGGCGGATGCGCCGAAATAACCTCGCCGAGCCAGCGGTTGAGGGCAGCCGTCGGCACCCGCTTGTTCCACACCGCATGGGCATCGAGCACCGCCTGCATCAGCCGGTCGAGGCCGTAGCCGGTGAGGCCGGATACCGCGACCACCGGGACGCCCTTGACCTGCGGCAGCCAATGGTCGGTTTCCTCTCGCAACCTCGTCATAGCGCCGGGTACGTTCTCCTTGCGGTCCCACTTGTTCATGCCGATGACCAGCGCACGGCCCTCGCGCTCGATCAGGTCGGCGATGCGCAGGTCCTGCTCCTCGAACGGACGCTCCGCGTCGAGCAACAGGATCACCACCTCGGCAAAGCGGATGGCGTTGAGCGCGTCGGCGACCGAGAGCTTCTCCAGCTTCTCGTCGATACGGGCGCGCTTGCGCATGCCGGCGGTGTCGTGGACGCGGAAGCGCGTGCCCTGCCAGGCGAGATCGACCGCGATCGCATCTCGGGTGATGCCGGCCTCCGGCCCGGTGAGCAGGCGCTCCTCGCCGAGCAGCCGGTTGATCAAGGTCGACTTGCCGGAATTCGGCCGGCCGACCACCGCAATGCGGATCGGCGCCGGTTCGGCGGACGCGGCAGCGCCCGCCTCCACCTCCGTCTCCGCACCATCGGCCTCTAACTCCGGCAACGCCGCGCGCAACGCGTCGTAGAGGTCGGAAAGCCCCTCGCCGTGCTCGGCCGAGATCGCGACCGGCTCGCCGAGACCGAGCGCATAGGCTTCGTTGATGCCGGGGTGCGCCGCCCGGCCTTCGCTCTTGTTGGCGACAACGATCACCGGCTTGCCGGCGCGGCGCACCAGTTCGGCAAAGGCCTGATCGCCCGGCAGCAGTCCGGCGCGTACGTCGATCACGAACATCACCGCATCGGCGCCCGCGACCGCGGCGGCAGTCTGCGCCTGCATGCGGCCGGTGAGGCTCGCCGGCGCGGCCTCGTCGAGACCTGCGGTATCGATCGCCGTGAAGGAGAGATCGCCGAGTTGCGCGCGACCCTCGCGGCGGTCGCGGGTGACGCCCGGCTGGTCGTCGACCAGCGCGAGCCGCCGGCCGACCAGCCGGTTGAACAAGGTCGACTTGCCGACGTTCGGCCGTCCGACGATGGCGACCGTGAAGCTCATGTGAAATGCCGGGCGCGAACCTCGCGCCTGCGAACCGGCGACGAGCGAGAAAGAGTTGTCAGCGCGGTGGATCGGGCCAGATCGACCCGCCCCGCTGCGCGGCCGGCCAACCGGCCTGCGGCTGAGCGGAGGCCTGCGGCTGGGGCGAAGCTTGCGGCGGTTCGGGCCACGGCGATTCGGACCGGTTGACGGTGACGGAGGCCGGCTTTCCGGTTTCCGCGGGCTTCGCGGCCACCTTCGGCTTCGGCTTGGGCTTTGCCTTGGGCTTCTCGGGCTCGGCGGCCGCCTCTTTCTTTTCTTCCGGAATGGCCGCGGTGATCTCCGGCTCGGGCACCGCCTGATGCCCCTTGACCAGTTCTGCCGGCACGCCCTGCGGCACGCCCGGCGTGCCGTCCGGGAATACAGCCTTGCGCTCGCCCGGCAGCTTCTTCTTGGTCGAGAAGATTTCCGAACTGAAGAGGTCGGTCGGATCGAAGGTATCCATCGATCCGCAGGCCCCGAGCATCAGGCCCAGCGAGAGCGCCGATACGGCGAGGGTGGCACGAGCGAAGCGGTTCATGGTTTCGCCTCTCAGCTCTTGGCCTCGGCAGCGACGAGAGCCATCAGCATCTCGGCGCGCGAGCGGGTTGCGGCGGGGGTCAACGGATCGGTCGTGAGCGTGTCGAACCAGCGCTTGGTTCCGGCGCCGTCGCCCTGCCGCCAGGCGGCAAGCGCGAGCAGCTCGCGCGCGGTGTGGCGGAAGGTGCGGTCCGGCTGGGCGAGCGGCTCCAGCAGCCGCGTTGCATCGGGATAGTTGCCGGCATCGATCGAGAGCGCGCCGGCGCGCAACGCAGCGAGTTCGCGCAGCGCCGGGTTGGCGGCGCCATCGTTGGCGACCTTCTCGAACGCCGCCACCGCGGCCTTGGGATCCTGAAAGGCAAGCTCGGCGGCTTCACGGATGCGCGCGAGCTGCTCGTAGCCGGACGTACTGTCGGCCGCGATCTTGGCGAACGCCGCCTCGGCCTCGGCATGCTTGCCGCCATCGCTGAGCGTAATCGCGGCCTCGAACGCGTCACCGGCTTCCGCCGCCTTCTTGGCTTCCCACCAGCTGTAGCCACGCCAGGCGGCGACCGCCGCGACGATCAGAACCGCCAGTATGACGAAATAGATGCCATAGCGATCCCACAGCTTCTTGAGCTGTTCGCGGCGGACTTCCTCGTCGACTTCGCGAAAAACGTCGGATGCGTCGGACACGAAATTCCCCTGCTCCAGGCCCCCCAACCGGCCTAGGCTGACATGGCGGGTACCCTAGCGATGTGGCGGAGCCAAGGCAAAGATTAACGATCTGTGGCTAACCCGCTTTGGGTCCGCCGGATTTCCCTTTTGTTCTCATCGGGTAAACGTGCTCAGGCCCGGGGAACGCGCGGGCCCGCACGTCCGCCGCGTAGGCGGCCACCGCCTGGCCGATCGAAGGCCCGAGCTCGCCATAGCGGCGGACGAATCTCGGCACCCGCGGCGTCAACCCGAGCATGTCCTCCAGCACCAGGATCTGGCCGTCGCAAGCGACGCTGCCGCCGATGCCGATGGTCGGGATGGGCACGTCGGCGGTGATCTTGCGGGCCAGCGGCTCGGCCACCGCTTCGATCACCACCGAGAACGCGCCGGCGTCACTGACCGCCCGGGCATCGTCCTCGATCGGCGCCCAATCGGCCTCGTCGCGGCCCTGAGCCCGGAACGAGCCGATGGTGTTGATCGATTGCGGCGTCAGGCCGATATGGCCCATCACCGGCACGCCGCGCTCGACCAGGAAGCGAATCGTCTCGGCCATGCGCCGGCCGCCCTCGAGCTTGATGGCGCCGCAGCCGGTCTCCTTCATCACCCGCGCCGCCGACATGAACGCCTGCTCCTTCGACGCCTCGTAGGAGCCGAACGGCATGTCGATGACGACCAGCGCGCGCTTGCTCCCCCGCATCACCGCGTGGCCCTGCAGGATCATCATGTCGAGGGTGACCGGCACGGTCGATTCCAGCCCGTGCATCACCATGCCGAGCGAATCGCCGACCAGGATGAAGTCGCAATGCGCATCGAGCAGGCGCGCGGTGTGCGCATGGTAGGACGTGAGCGAGACGATCGGCTCGCCGCCCTTGCGGGCGCGGATGTCGGGCGCGGTCAGCCGCCGGATATCGTCTTGCACGGACATGGTTCGAAACTCACAAGCGACGCTCGCGGTGGTTGCGATTGCGCCCTCTCCCCTCGCGGGAGAGGGCTCAAAGGTAGCGCGACGAATACTATTGGGAGAGGGGGTCGCTGCGCAAAGACGCGCCTATCCGCAAGGCCCCTCTCCCATCCTTCGACGCCGATAAACCGAGACGCCCTCTCCCACAAGGGGAGAGGGCACAATAACTGCCTTCGCGCCTGCGGCTTGACGTCGGATGATCAATACGCCGGGCGGCCGAACACCGGCACGCCCACAACCAGGGGATGGAACAGCAGCCCGAGCGCGAGATAGAGCAACGTCCCGACCACGACGGCGATGATGTCGTTGCGCCGGCCGCGCACCGGTATTTCCGGCGCACCCGGATCGGTGCGGCGCTTGAGCGTGATCCGGTCAAACACCGCCCAGGCGAGGAACGAGCCGAACAGGATGATCGAGCCGAGGTCGCCGTTGGAAATGAGATGCGCCACCGCCCAGGTCTTCACGCCGACCAGCATCGGGTGCTTGAGCTTGCGGTAGATGTCGCCGCGGATATAGGCCGCGACCACGAAGATGCTCGCCGGCCACATCAGCAGCTGGGTGACGTAGTGGGTCCAGCGCGGCGGCGACCAGACGTTGATCCAGTCGGCCGCGCGATAGTCGCCGTAGCCGTAGCCGATCACAA
>JBFXEX010000224.1:0-5711 GCA_050179645.1 Xanthobacteraceae bacterium
AGCGGCCCGGCTGGCTCGTCAATCTCACCAATGATGGTTGGTTTGGGGTCAGCACCGGCCCCTATCAGCATCTGGAGCAGGCACGGCTGCGCGCCATCGAGACCGGACTGCCGTTGGTGCGTGCCGCCAACACCGGCATCTCGGCGGTGATCGATCCGCTGGGCCGTACCATCGAATCGCTGCCGCTCGGCGCCGAAGGCGTGCTCGACGCGCCGTTGCCGCAGCCGGTGTCGCCGCCGCTCTATGCCCGCGTCGGCGATATTCCCGCCGGACTGATCGTGCTCCTGACCCTGGCGGCGCTCGCCGGACTGCGGCTGCGGCAACGCTGATCCACAACGGGATGGTTCACTCGCCTCGAAACCGAGCCGAGCTCGCCGGCGGTTGACGCTTGCGGCGATTTCTCGCTAGTTGCGCCCATGATTGCGCGGCGGCACGTCTATCACCTTGCGGGATACGACCCGGTCGACGCTGAGGCGCTGCATCGCCGCTTCGGCCGGCAGCTCGACATTTTCCGCCGGACCTGGAACGTGACCGCCTCGCTCGGCCCGCTCGAAAAGCCGGACGGCCAACACGTCGCGCGCTGGAGCGTCACCACGCAGGGGCCGGACTGGCAGGTCGATGCGGTTCACGAAGTCTGGCGCTGGGACGACATCGTGCGCGCCGACTTTCTGCGGCCGTTGCCCCTCCGGCTCGCCAAGGCGGCCGTCGCCTACGCCGACTTCATCGCGACCGGCACCATGTTCCGCTACGTGATGGCGAACCAGCGCTACGCGATCTTCTTTCTCTTTCCCCTTCTCGCGCTGGTGCTGTTCGCAGTGGGCGGCTGGCTGGCTGCGAGCCTGCTGATTGGCGCGCTCGACCTCTCCGGACTTGCCGCCGCTCTGGCCGGTATCGCCTGCGGGCTCGGGGTCTTTCTCCTCCTGCTACGTTGGCCGGGCGGCCGCTGGCGGGTGCAGCAGCTGCTCGACGACTGGATATTCGCCCGCGACTATCTCTACGGCCGCAGGCCCGATGCGGAAGCGCGGCTTGACGAGTTCGCCGACGCGCTGGTGGCGCGGGTGCGCACCGGCGGGGTTGACGAGATCGTGATTGCCGGCCACAGCCTGGGCGCGATGTTCGCGCTCGACGTGATCGTCCGGGCACTGGCGCGCGATCCGGACCTCGGCCGCCGTGACGTGTCGGTGTGCGTGCTGACGATCGGCGCGACGATCCCGAAGTTCGCGCTGCACCCAAGCGCGCGCCGCATCCGCGAGACTATCGCGCGGGTGGTGGCTGAGCCGGCGGTCGCCTGGGTCGAGTACCAGTCGCGCGCCGACACCATCAGCTTCTACCGCTTCGACCCGGTGGCGCTGAAGCGAATCGCCGGCGACCGGCTCGACGGCAAGCCGGTGATCCGCAGGGTGCAGATCCACGACATGCTGAGCCCCGAATCGTTTGCCCGCTACCGCCGCAACGTGCTGCGGCTGCACTACCAGTCCGTGATGGCCAACGAGCGGCGCGCGCCCTACGACTACTACCTGATGGTCTGCGGGCCGGTGGCGTTTGCCGACTGGACGATGGCGCCGCTGGGATTCCTGGATGTTGTGACGGAAACGGGCGCCCTGGCCGGCTGCAACCACGATCGCGCGGCGCTAGGCGCGGGCGCCGCATGACGCCGCTCATCGCCAAGGTGATCTGGGCGATCGGCGTGGTCGGCTGGTTCGTCATCCGCTATCCGCACCAGCGGCGTTCACGACGAACGCCGAAACGTGTGCGTAGCGACCGCGTCCGCGAACTCATCCTGATGACGATTTCGAGCACCGGGCTCGGCATCGTCCCGGCGCTCTACGTGGCAACGGGAATTCCAGCATTCGCCGATACTTCGTTCCGGCCGTGGCAGGCCTCGATCGGTGCGCTGGTGTTCGCGGCCGCCCTCTGGTTGTTCTACCGCACCCACAAGGACCTCGGCCGCAACTGGTCGGTCACGCTCGAAGTGCGCGAGCAGCACGCGCTGATCACGCACGGCGTCTACCGCCACGTGCGGCATCCGATGTATTCGGCGTTCTGGCTGTGGGCAATCGCGCAGGCGCTGCTGCTGCCGAACTGGATCGCCGGGCCGGCGGGCCTCGTCGGCTTCGGCACGCTGTTCTTCCTGCGGGTGGGGCGCGAAGAACGGATGATGTACGAGACGTTTGGCGAGGAATACCGCCGCTATGTGGCGCGGACCGCGCGCATCGTGCCGGGGATATTCTGAGGCAGGCTTCGTTCGGTCGAATCGAAAAACTCTCCGCTCGTCCCCGCGGAAGCGAGGGCCCAGTATCACAAATATCGAATGCTTTGCCCTGGGTTCCCGCTGCGCGGCAACGAGGGGGGACAGAGTCTGCGTCAACTCGAACGGGATAGGCGTTAAGCAAGGCCTGCCAACGACGCCAGCGTGGCACCGGCTGCTCCTGCCGGAACCCACCACGTCTGATGCCCAACGATCCCGTCGACGGTAATGCTTTGGTGCGATTGATAGGCGCGCACGCCCGTTTCAGTCCGCGGGCCAAAGTCGCCATCGATGGGACCGGGATCGGTGGCAGCGTCAAATCTCTTCAGAGCGTCCTGCAGCGCAGATACAACACTGCCCTTTGATCCGCGTGCCAGCACCGGTGGGAACGAGATCGCTGACAAAGCCGGCGTGGGGCTCTTCAGCTTTACGTCAATGCTGATGAGTCCTGGCGACTCGCTCCCGACAGGAACGTCCTGCGCGATTCGGAAGCCGGAATACCCCGACATGGGGACAACAAGAAACGAAAACCTGGAAGTCTTGAGTTCCTCGGTGACGCTTTCCGCCACGATGACAAGCCGGCCGCCGTCATCCTCAATGCTGCCTACTGCTAAACTCTTGTCATTGTTCCAGTAGCACAGGGCGGTTTCGCTAACTTTCTTGTTGGATGCTGGTGAGGTGATAGTTGTTTGGACCCAGAAGTCGGCATTGGATGCATCACCTGGATGGTATTGCGGGTCTAAAAGAATCTTCTTGATTTCTCCGTTTCCCCGCGGGTCCTTGAAGGTCAGATCAATCTCGTGTTGCGTAAAGGCAATCGGTTGGCCATTCCTTGAAAATCCCAGATATGCAAGTTGATTGTCGGTCCAAGTGAATGAAGCCGCCAGCTCGTTTCCAGCCATCGGAGCCTCCCGGTTTTCCGAACAATGGCTATCGTGCACTGCGCGTACGTTCTGCTGTGTGAGCCATCTCACACTGTCACGAAATTAACGCGCCTGCTCGATCACCCGTCGGCGGCAGGCAAGGCCGGCGTGCTTGCGCAGCCGCCGGGGCGCGTTCCATCGCACATGGTGGGATGCTATCGAGATGGCGCCAGACTTGCACCAGTCAAAGAGCGGAGCGTACCATGGCCAAGATCAGACATATCGCCATCCAGGTCCCGGACCTCGAGAAGGCCGCGGCTTTTTACGAGGGCGTGTTCGAACTCAAGCGAGTCAAGAAGGTCGAAGCACCTATCGGCAATGCCATTTCGCTGTCGGACGGCGTGATGAACCTTACCCTGCTGCAATTCCCGGAAGGAGCCGCAGGCAGCAAAGGCGGGCCGGATTTCGCGGGATTGCATCACTTCGGTTTCGTGGTCGAGAGCGAAAGCGCGACAGAGCAGAAGATCAAGCAGCACGGCGGCGAATTCTTCATGAAGCTGCCGCAATATCCGGGCGTCGACGCTGAAATGAAATTCAAGGACGTCTACGGCATCGTATTCGACGTTTCCGAACACGGCTGGGAGCAGCCGAAGAATTGACGGCTGCTCGATTTGGGAATGGGTGGTTCTCAACCGAATCAGACGAGGCGATGGGTGGCGGTGAGCAGAATTTTCGATGAGCGCAGTCGATGGGTGTCAGAGCAGTGAATAGCCCCTTGCGCCATCCCACAACAGCTTCAGCGCCACGACGATGAGCAGAGCGTAGCAAGCGCGGTAGAGCTGTACCTGATCGAGCCGATCGTGCAGCCGCCATCCGCTCCACACACCGAACACGATCACAGGCAGATTGATCGTGAGCAGCGTCGAAAATTGCCAATTGAGCTCAACGAGCGCGAGCCAAGGCCCCGCTTTCAGCAGGTTTCCGATGATGAAGAACATAAAGGTCGTGCCGGCATACTCGCTCTTCGACAATCCGAGTGGCAGCAGGTACATGGCGACGGGCGGGCCGCCGGAGTGGGCAATCATCGAGCCGATCCCCGAGGCCGCGCCAGCCGCCACGCCCTTTACGCTCGATCGCGGCTGAGAGCTGATCTGGCCACCGCCTTTGAACCAGAGACCTGCAAACCAAAGCGTGACGAGCGCCATGACGACTGCAACAAGGTGCCGGTCAACAACGCGCATGAAGAGGTAGCCTGCGCCGATGCCGAGCAATTGGCCCGGAATCAGGATTTTGAGATCGGGCTTCGACCACGTCGACGGCCGCCAATAGCGCAGTGCAACGATGTCGGAGAGACACAACACGGGTGCCAGCAGCGCACCCGCGGCGATCGGGTCCATCACCAGCGCCATCAACGGGATGCCGATAATTGCAAAACCGCCGCCGAACATCCCCTTCATGAAGGTGATCAGGAAAATCGCAAAAGCGATGGCCGCCAGCGCGACTGGATCAAGCGGAAGAGATGTCATTGGATTTGTGCGCATCCATCGAAACGTTGCGCTTTTCCCACGGCACTGAGTTGGACACACGCTACCCCTGACTGTCCGTTCGCCGGTTCGGCCGCGACCGAACTCAAGGTGCTTGTTCGGCTTTTCAGCGTCGTGTCTAATGATGCAATGGTCGCTGCCGCAAATTTCGTTGAAATCGCTGCTCTCGTCGGAGACACAGCGCGGGCGACGGTGCTTGCTGCGCTGATGGGCGGTCAAGCCCTCACCACGAGTGAGTTGGCTGCAATAGCCAGAGTGGCAAAGTCGACCATGTCCGAGCATCTCACTCGCCTTGAACGCGCAGGTCTCGTCGCGTCGACAGTGCATCGGCAGTTCAAGTACTACCGGATCGCCTCACCGCGGGTCGCTGCAATGATGGAGAGCATCACGGTCGTCGCCGCGATCGATTGTCCGCCGAGATATCAACCGAAGTCGGTGAAGCATGACGCGCTCGCAACGGCGCGCACGTGCTACGACCATTTCGCTGGGCGCTTGGGCGTCGCGCTCTCTGATGCCCTTCTGGCGCGTGATTTCATTAGGCTCAATGATTGCGGAGGCGAAGTTACGCCTGCCGGCGTTGCGTTCTTTCGCGATCAGAAGGTCGAGTTGGGCGCGGGCAGATCGAAACGCGTGTTCTGTCGTCCGTGTCTGGATTGGAGCGAGCGGCGTTATCACATCGCCGGGATCGTCGGCGCCTGCTTGTGCCGGACGGCCTTCGAGCGCGGATGGGTCACGCGCATCTCGGGCACGCGTGCAATTTCGATCACCACGGCTGGCCGTCGCGCATTCCGTGAGGTGTTCGACGTCGATATGGCGTATGGTCTTGCGTCACATGCCCCGGCCTGAGGTTGCCTCTGGCGACCCCTCTCTTGAGTGTTCTCGAAGCGTAGCGTCGGCCGGCGCCTAAGCCTGCGATTATGGCCCCCAAAACCAGAGCGGCTTCCATTTGACTGAATGGAAGCCGCTCCTGTTTCCGCCGCTACGTGGCGCGGACCGCTCGCATCGTGCCGGGGATATTGTAGTCGTGCCGTCAGCTGAGGCCGTGGTGCCATCGAC
>JBFXEX010000225.1:0-5645 GCA_050179645.1 Xanthobacteraceae bacterium
GCGCCGCGTCGCGTCAGGCGTTCGAGAATTCCACCAAGCCGATCCGACAGGTTGTCGAACATTTCCAAACACCTATGGCGCCCGAGGGCGCATCGCGCTGTCGGGCGGGAGCCTCCGGCCTCGGGGGACCGGTCGGCGCATTGCAATTCTGGCTCTTGCGAGAGCGGCCGGAACGTAGGGTGGAGGGCCCGGGAAGTCAAGGAAACTGGGCCAAGAATTGCCGATCGGCAGGGTTAAGCCATTGGCTGAACAAGCCTATCGGAGAACCTCGGAAAGAAGTGGTCCGCTCTTGAAACGGATGGGTGACCAAATCGCGGTATCGAGCTGCTGTCCGAAGCGCTTAGGTATTGAATGAGGACGCTAACGTCAGAAGCGAGAGAGCGACAAGTCGGAGGTGGCCTGCCATGCGCAGCGTTTTGGTGACCGGTTTCGAGGCCTTCGGCACCACGCCCGTCAATCCCGCCGAGCAGGTGGCGCGACATCTCGACGGCGAGATCGTGGGCGGCGCCAAGATCGTCTCGCGCATCGTTCCGAATACCTTTTTCACCTGCATTGAGGTGGTGAAAGCCGCCATTTCCGAACTCCGGCCCGATGTCGTCGTCATGATGGGCGAGTATGGCGGGCGCGCCATGATCACGGTGGAACGGATTGCGCAGAATCTGAACGACGGCGCGCGCTACGGTCTTCGCGACAACGACGGCGAGTTGCTGCAGGACGTGCTGACGGTTCCCGATGGCCCCGCCGCCTACCGCGCGACCCTGCCCATCAGGGCCATGGTGCGCGCCATGCGCGACGCCGGGGTTCCCTCGGACATCTCCGACACCGCCGCCACCTTTTGCTGCAATCACCTGATGTACGGTGTCTTGCACCACATCGCCGTCGAAGGGCTGAACCTGTCCGCGGGCTGGGTTCACTTGCCCCACCTGCCTGAGGTCGCCGCCCTGGAGTACAACCTCGGCGCGCCGAGCATGTCGGTCGAGACGGCCGCGGCGGGACTGCGTGCGTGCATCGCCGCCATTGGCGCCCATCCGCGGGACATCACGGACCGCATCGCCTCACGGCTCCAGATTTAGAGCAAAGTCGCACGGCATACGACAGCGCGGCACGCCGGCGGTGGCAGCCCAATTATGGGGCAGCGGTCGCACACCATTCCGGCTTTGCCCTCACGGCCCTTGCTTTAGTGTCCCGGACGCCGGGCCATTATTCTCAGACAAGGGATGTCATGAAACCTGTCGTGCCCGTCGCTCTCCTTGCATTTCTCATCAGCGTCAGCTTGGCGTTATTTGAAACCACGGCTGTCCGTGCGGAAGACTATCCGGACAAGCAGATCACCATGGTGGTTCCGGTGGCGGCGGGCGGCGCGGTCGACGTGCTCGGACGGCTCTTTGCACAACAACTGGCGAGCCGCCTGGGCAAGCCCGTCGTGGTGGAGAACCGCACCGGCGCCGGCATGATCACCGGCACATCGTCGGTCGCGCGGGGCGCCCCCGATGGCTACACGCTGCTGGTTGCAACCAGCACCCCGCTCGCAATCAACGCCGCGATACACAAGAAGCTGCCGTATGATCCGGTCGAGGACTTCGTTCCGATTGCGCTGATCGCCAACAGTCCGTTCACGCTGATCGTCAATCCCTCGCTGCCGGTCAAATCGGTCCCGGAGCTGGTCAAGCTGGCGAAGGACAAGCCCGGCCAACTCTCGTACGCGTCGGCGGGGCCCGGATCGCCTCATCACCTGTTTTTCGAACTGCTGAAAGCGACAACCGGTATCCAGGCGACCCACGTTCCCTACCGGGGCAACGTACCGGCGATCACCGACGTCATCGCCGGCCATGTCCCGGTGATGTTCTCCGATCCTTCGGGCTTGCCGATCATTCGCGACGGCAAGGTGCGGGCAATCGGCGCGTCGACTGCCAAGCGCCTGTTGCAGGCGCCGGACGTGCCGACGATCGCCGAGCAAGGACTGTCCGGCTTCGACGCCGCCGCCTGGATCATGGTGGTCGCGCCCGCCAAAACTCCGCCCGGCATCGTCAGCCGGCTGCACGCCGAACTGAAGACGATCTCGCAACTCCCCGATGTCCAGGCGCAGATCGTGAAGAACGGCCAGACCCCCACCGTTACGCCGTCGGTACCGGAACTGCAGAAGTTCGTGCAGTCGGAGCTTGTCCGCTGGGGCAAGGTCGTTCAAACGGCCGGAATCGCCGGATCGCAATAAGACGACGGGTGAAATGAGCCGCCGCGCAGACGTGCGGACGGCTCAGGGTTTTCCATCGTTGTGGATCGGCCAGCATCGCCCGGGGAAGCGCGATGCGCCGGTTCCGGCGTGGGACATTCATGGCGGCCGTGCGGCCCGTTGCCGCTTACGGTCCTGGCGCTCTTCCGTTAGGCTCAAGGTCAACCGTCCCCCGACAGGACGGGTGCACAAGAGTTCGAAAACGGAGGAATGCCATGAAGGCTTTGGGTTCGATGCTGATCGGCTGCGCGCTCGCGGCCGGAACCGCGGTGCCGGCTTCGGCGCAGGATTATCCCAACCATCAGGTCACCTTCGTGGTGCCGTTCGCCCCCGGTGGCGGTACCGATATTCTGGGCCGGCTGGTCGGGCAGAAGCTCACCGACCGCTTCGGCAAACCGTTCGTGGTGGAGAACCGACCCGGCGCCGGCACCGCAACGGCAGCCGCGCAAGTCGCCAAGGCCGCGCCCGACGGCCATACCATCATGATGGCGACCAGTGGCACGATGGTTCACAACGCCATCATCCACAAGAAGCTGCCGTACGACCCGCCGAAGGATCTGAAGCTCGCGGCGCTCGTCAGCCACGTGCCGTTCGTGCTGGTGGTGAACAACGATCTGCCGGTGAAGTCGGTCGCCGATCTGCTCAAGCTCGCCAAGGAGCGCAAGCTCAGCTACGGCTCGGGCGGCGCAGGCGCCTTCCATCATCTGCTGGGCGAGCTGTTCAAGTCGCAGTTCGGCATCCCGATGACGCACGTGCCGTACCGCGGCACGCTGCCGGCGCTGAACGACGTCATCGCCGGCCACATCCAGCTCATGTTCAGCGACCTGGCGCCGGCCTACCCGCTGATCAAGGCCGGCAAGCTGCGTGCGCTCGGCATCACCACCGCGCAACGCGCCGCCTCGGCGCCCGAACTGTCGCCGCTCGCCGAAGTCGGGGTTCCGGGCTTCGACTGGGCGGCCTGGCAGTCGGTCGCGGTTCCGAGCGCGACTCCGAAGGACATCACCGACAAGCTCAACGTGGCGATCAACGCGGCGATCGCGCAGCCCGACGTCACCAAGCAACTCAGCAGCCTGCAATTCATCCCGGTCGGCAAAGGCACGCCGGAGGAACTCGACCGCTTCGTCAAGAGTGAGGCGACGCGCTGGGGCAAGGTCCTGACGCAGGCGGGTGTGGCGGGAATCGAGTAAGCGGCGAACTACCGTCGGCGCCGCCACGCACAGCGTTCGGGCGGTGCTTTCGGCAAAACACGAATGTGGGAGCGAAGCAATCATGATGATGACGCGCGCCGTGCCGCTTTGGCTCGTGGTCGTGTCCTGCATCGCTGGGATCACGGCCGGTCCGGCGTCAAGCCAGGATTATCCATCGAGACCGATCAAGATCATCGTGCCGCTGGCGCCGGGCGGCCTCGCTGACACGCTGGCGCGGATCGTGTCGCAGCGGCTGGCG
Organism: Xanthobacteraceae bacterium; assembly: GCA_050179645.1. Taxonomy (GTDB): domain Bacteria; phylum Pseudomonadota; class Alphaproteobacteria; order Rhizobiales; family Xanthobacteraceae; genus VAZQ01. The sequence continues at coordinate 3,677 of JBFXEX010000225.1, forward strand.
GAGGCGTCCGGCCAGTCGGTGGTGGTCGAGAACCGGCCGGGCGGGGCAGGTGCGGTCGGCGCCGAGGCGGCAGCGCGCTCGCCGGCCGACGGCTACACCATCTTCATGGGCAGCCTGGCAACCAACGCTGTGATCGCCCACCTGACCAAGCTCAACTTCGATCCCAACAAGGACCTCGTCCCGATCACCCACGTTGCGACCTTTCCGAACGTGCTGGTGGTCAACCCCAAGCTGCCGGCAACGTCGGTGAAGGAACTCGTGGCCTACGCCAAGGCGAACCCCGGCAAGCTGAGCTACGCCTCGCAGGGCAACGCGGCGTCCGGCCACCTGGTCGGCGAGCAGTTCAAGCAGGTCGCCGGCATCGACATGGTGCACGTGCCGTATCGCGGCGCAGCGCCGGCGATTCAGGACCTGATCGCCGGCCACGTGCAGGTCATGTTCGACAGCGTGACGCTGCAGACGCCGCTGATCAACGACGGCAAGACCCGCGGGCTTGCTGTGCTCACGCCGAAGCGCGTCGCGTCGATCCCTGACGTACCGACGATGGAGGAGGCGGGCATTTCGAAGATGCAGAGCGGCACCTGGTTTGGGCTGTTTGCGCCCGCCGGTACGCCGCCCGCGGCAATCGCCTGGGTGAATGCCGAAGCCCGGCGGGCCTTCGATGCCGAGTCGGTGCGCCAGCGCTACCTTGCGCAAGGCACATTGCTGCCGCTCGGGACGCCGGCCGAGTTCGCTGCCCACATTGCGGCCGAGCAGATCAAGTGGGGCGCGGTGATCCGCCAGGCCAACATCCGGCTGAAATAGCCGCAGGGCTGGCATCACGCCGCGGCCGTTGCGGGGCCTCGGCATTTCCGCTTAGCTGCCAACCGCCGGTGCGTCACTGCGCCGGCGATTTCATATGCCGGAGACCTCCCAGATGGACGCGGATCTGGTCGCGGAGCCGGGCGCCAAGGATTTGCTCAAGGGCTCGAGCATCCTCAAGGCGATCAAGGCGAGCGGCGTTGAATACATCCTGTCGGTACCCGACATCACCACCAGCGGCGGCCTGCTGCGGCCGATCGCGCGCGATCCCGACTTCAAGCTGATCCGTGTCTGCAAGGAGGACGAGTGTGTCGGCATCGCGTCCGGCCTGGCGTATTGCGACAAGCGCGCGCTCAGCCTGATCCAGCACACCGGCTTTCTCGATTCGGTCAACGCCATTCGCGGCGCCGGGGTCGAGTTCCGGCAGCCGATCTGCATGATGATCGGGCTGCTGCAACACAATCCCGACCTGACGCCGCGCACCTCCAACAGCTTCGGCGTGCGCATCACCGAGCCGATCCTGGAGGCCATGGGCATCCCGTATCACTACCTCGGCGAGGAGTCGGACGTCGCCAAGATCAAGCCGGCGATCGACGAGGCTTACGAGAAATCCTTTCCCGTTGCGATGCTGGTCGGCCGGAGGCCGTCGCTGTCATGATGAAACGAGACGAGTGCTTCCGCATCCTCAAGCGGCATATCGCGGACGACGAGATCGTGGTCGCGACCTACAGCTCGGCGGTCGACTGGCTGGAACTCGGCGAGCGTACCTTCAACTATTTTTCGATCGGCGCGATGGGCCTCGACTCGTCGCATGCGCTCGGCCTCGCGCTCGGCCGGCCCGACAAGCGCATCATCTGCCTGCAGGGCGACGGCAGCTTCCTGATGAACCTCGGCTGCCTCGTCACCATAGCGGCGGCGGCGCCGAAGAATCTCGTCCATCTCGTGGTGGAGAACGGCACCTACGAGGCCAACGGCGGCCATCCGATTCCCAGCAAGGACGTGGTGGACTTTGCCGCCATGGCCAAGGCGGCCGGTTACGCGCATGCCTACGATTTTGCGCAGCTCGGCAATTTCGAGCAGCAGGCCGGTCACGTGGTGTAGCAGGAGGGGCCGGTGTTTGCCACCTTGCGGGTCGAGCCGTCCGGGCCGCTGAACTTCGTTTTCCCGG
>JBFXEX010000226.1:0-5640 GCA_050179645.1 Xanthobacteraceae bacterium
AGGCCGCCAGGATGTCGCGCCCGCGGGGCGTGCGCACCGGCGACGCGTAGCCGGCGTTGAACACCACCTCGGAGAACTTCTCGATCTGCTCCCAATCCGAGCACTCGTAGCGGCTGCCCGGCCAGGCATTGAACGGGATCAGATTGATCTTCGCCGGGATGCCCTTGAGCAGGCTGACTAGCGCCCGCGCGTCGGCGAGCTGGTCGTTCACGCCTTTGAGCATCACGTATTCGAAGGTGATACGCCGCGCGTTCGACAGGCCCGGATAGTTTCTGCAGGCGTCGAGCAATTCCTTGATCGGATATTTGCGGTTGAGCGGCACCAGCTCGTTGCGCAAGTCGTCCCGCACGGCGTGCAGCGACACCGCCAGCATCGAGCCGATCTCCGCTCCCGCGCGCGCGATCATCGGCACCACGCCCGACGTCGACAGCGTGATACGGCGCTTGGAAATGCTCAGGCCCTCGCCGTCGGCGATCACGCCTATCGCGTCGCGCACCGCCTCGAAATTGTAGAGCGGCTCGCCCATGCCCATCATCACGATGTTCGACACGAAGCGATCGCCTTCGGTGGGAAGGCCGGGACCGGTGACACGCTCCATGCCGGGCCAGTCGCGCAGCCGGTCGCGCGCCACCATCACCTGGCCGACGATCTCGCCGGCGGTGAGGTTGCGCACCAGCCGCTGCGTGCCGGTGTGGCAGAACGAGCAGGTGAGCGTGCAGCCGACCTGGCTCGACAGGCACAGCGTGCCGCGGTCGGTCTCCGGGATGTAGACGCACTCGACCTCGTGCGGCTGCTCTCCCGCATGCTCGCCGGGAAGGCGGATGAGCCACTTGCGCGTGCCGTCGACCGACACCTGCTCGGCCACGACCTCAGGGCGCGCCAAGGTGAAGTGCGCGTCGAGCGTCACGTGCAGGTCCTTCGACACGTTGGTCATCTGATCGAATTGCGTGGCGCCGCGCACATAGAGCCAGTGCCAGATCTGCTGCACCCGCATCTTGCGCTGCGCTGCCGGCACGCCGATGCCGCCGAGTGCTTCGGCCAGTCCAGCCCGCGTCAGACCGACCAGCGAGGGCTTCGTGGGTGGTACGTAACGCTCGAGCGGCGCCTTCTCGACGAAGCCGGGAAGGGCCGGCTCGCGGTCCAAAGGCGCGGGCGCTACGGTGGTGGCGGGATGATCGGGCGACATTGGGGCTCTCTAGCACAGATAGGAACGCCCGGCAGGCCGGACCAGCCGATGGAACCGTCTATGTGCGTCGCAGCCGATCGAGCATCGCCAGGGCGGCCGCCGGGGCGCGAACCTTGGCGCCGGCGATCATGTAGACGAACACGTCTCGCGGCTTTTTGGCCGGCGTCTCGCCCCCGATCGTTGCCACGTCTGCCGGTGTACCGCCATCGGCCCAGACCTGCGCCCGTTTGGCCCAGGCGTCCAGCGCGGCCGGCGGATACCCGGTCGCTTCCTCGACGGCGGTGCCCTGCAGCCGCAGGTAAACGAAGTCGCCGGTGATGTCGGCGATCGGCAAATGCTTGCTCGAATCGACCAGCACGGCCGAGATCGAATGCTTGCGCAGCAGCTCGATGAACGCCGGGTCGACGAAGCTCGCGTGCCGCACCTCGAGGGCGTGCCGGATCGCCGTGCCATCCACCCGCGGCGGCAGCAGGGCCAGAAAGGCGGCCAGGTCGTCAGGATCGAACTTCTTGGCCGGGGCCAACTGCCACATGATCGGGCCGAGCTTCGATTTCAGCTCCAGCACGCCACTCGCGAAGAAGCGTTCGATCGAGGGGCCGGCCTCCGCCAGCACTCTGCGGTTGGTCGCGAATTGCGGCCCCTTGACGGCGAACACGAAATCGTCCGGCACCTCGGCCGCCCACTTGCGGAACGTATCCGGCTTCTGGGTACGATAGAAGGTGCCGTTAATCTCGATGCTCGTCAGCGCCCGGCTGGCGTATTCGAGTTCGCGCGGCTGCGGCAGCCCCTTGGGGAAGAACGTTCCCCGCCACGGCTTGAACACCCAGCCGCCGATCCCGACCCGAATGGTGCCGGCCATCCTTATCCTCTCCCGCCAGAGAGAGGCCGTCACTTGCACTCCTGCTCGGCGCGTTCGAGCGCCTGAGTGACCCCCTTGAGCGAGTAGGTGTCGGTCGACAGCGTACCGCGGCTCGACGTGCCCTTGACGGTGAGATCGGCGCCCTTGCGCATCGCCTCGATCATCCGGGTCTCTTCGGCGACGTTCTTGATCCAGGCGCCGTCGTTCTGGGTATACATCGCGAACGTCGCCGGGCCGATCTCGGCGGTCGCGTCGGATGACGGCTTGAACGGATAGCCGATGATCACCGACACTTCGTTCTTGACGTTCTCGGATGGGCGCGTCGAAACGAAGATGTAGGCCGGATCGCGATTGCGTCCGGGCGGATTGGTCTGCGAGGTCTTGGGCTTGCCGAGCGCGAAGCAGACCTTCGCGCCGTTCGGCGCGGCCGTGTAGGCGCCCCAGTCGCCGAACTGGCCGAGCAGTGTCGGCTGCGAGCCGCCCACCGCCGCGGTGGTCCCGGGCTTTTGTGCCAAGGCGCCGGTCGCCAGACAGACCGTCAGCACAACCGGCAACGCCCGCGAGATGATCCAAAATGCCTTCATCGGCCCCTCCTCATGGCAATCAGTTCTTGTGTGAAGCGGGAAATCCACCAATGGCATGGAATAGCTGGTGAATTCGGCAATGTGAAGGCGATGGAGCGTGGCGCCGGGGCCGTTTGTTGCGGCTATCCGACGGCAGCTGTTGAGGAATTGGCTCCAGCCGACCGACCGCAATCCGGTGCGCGCCATGGTCGCACGTCCGGACGCGCCGTGTTATGGATATGCCGACCTCCATCGACCGCAAGTCTCCCACGTGAAAGCAATTCTCTGCCGACGATTCGGCCCCGCTGGCGACCTCGTATTGGCCGAGGTCCCCGACCCGGTGCCCCGGCTCGGCGAGATCGTCGCAAAGGTCTCGTCGGTCGGGCTTAATTTCTTCGACACGCTGATCGTCGCCGGCAAGTACCAACTCAAACCGCCATTTCCGTTCTCGCCGGGCGGTGAGTTCGCCGGCGTGGTCGAGACGGTCGGGCCGGGCGTGACCGACTTTGCGCCCGGCGACCGCGTGATGGGCTACACCAATTTCGGCGCCGCGGCCGAGCGCGTGGCGGTGAACGCCAGCCAGATCGGCAAGCTCCCGGCCGAACTCGATTTCGACCGTGCGGCCGCTCTCACCATTACGTACGGCACCAGCTACCTGGCGCTGCGCTATCGAGCCAAGCTGAAGTCCGGCGAGACGCTCGCCATCCTAGGCGCCTCGGGCGGCGTCGGACTAGCCGCCGTCGAACTCGGGCGGCTGATGGGTGCGCGGGTTATTGCGTGCGCTTCGACCGACGACAAGGTGGCATTCGCTCTCGCCCATGGTGCGCACGAGGGCATCAACTACGGCAAGGACAATCTGCGGGAGGCCCTCAAGCAGCGCGGCGGCGAGCACGGCATCGACGTGGTGTACGACCCGGTCGGCGGGCCGTACAGCGAGCAGGCGGTGCGCTCACTTGCCTGGGAAGGGCGGCTGCTGGTGATCGGCTTTGCGGCCGGCGACATCCCGAAGCTGCCGCTCAACCTGGTGCTGCTCAAGGGTTGCGACATCCTCGGCGTCTTCTGGGGCGCTTGGGTGCGCCACAACAATCAGGAGTATCGCGAAGCGCTCGACCAGCTCGCCCGCTGGTGCGTCGAGGGCAAGCTCTCGTGCCACGTGCAGAAGATCTATCCACTCGCCGAGACGCCGCAGGCCATCAAGGCGCTGGCCGAGCGGAAGGTCATGGGTAAGCTCCTCGTTCACCCATAACGCGGCCCTGCAATGCTCGGCCGGCATCGCCGATTGCGACGTAGGGCGCGAGGGTTGCCCCTAGTCCCGCTCGGTGCGGAACCGCCGAAGCGCGGCGCGCGCGGCGTCGCGATGCTCCGGGCGCATGTTGCTGGAGATCAGGCGCAACGCGGTCAGCAGCACGGCGACATCGTCGGTGAAGCCGATCAGCGGCAACAGGTCGGGGAAGAAGTCGAACGGCAGCACAAAATAGGCGAGCGCCGCGAACAGCATGGCCCTGACATGCACCGGCGTGCTTTGGTCGAGCGCACAGTAGTACGCGGCCAGCAGATCCTCGGCGAACGGGAAGCGCGCGGCGACGCGCTTCGCCTTATCCCAGAAGCCGCGGCGCACGCGATCCTCGTTGCGGCGGGCGCGATCGTCGAAGCCTGGCCGTCCCCAGGCAGCGGCGCGTTGGAACGACATGATCGGCTCCAGTTCAAGAATGACGTGCGCTAAATGGAGATTGCCGGCGCCAGCCGCAAGATGGCAGCCGCGCGCAGGCGGGTTCGACCGTGACGCTGCGGTTGTCACGCAGCGCGGCGCACCTCATCGGCGAGCGCGCGGTAGGACAGGGCTTCGGCGAGATGCACACGACCGATTTTGTCGGCGCCGTCAAGGTCGGCGAGCGTGCGCGCGACCCGCAGCACGCGATGATAGCCCCTTGCCGAGAGCCGCATCGCTTCGGCGGCATCGCGCAGCAGCGTGAGCCCCGCCGCGTCCGGACGCGCTATTTCCTCCAGCACCGATCCTTGCGCTGTCGCGTTGGTGCGCACATGCGGCAGGCCGATCGCCGCGTAGCGTTCGGCTTGAATCTCGCGGGCCCGCGCCACGCGATCGGCGACCTCGCGGCTGCCTTCCGCCGGCGCTGGCAGGATGAGATCGGCGGCGGTGACGGCCGGCACCTCGATGTGCAGATCGACTCGGTCCAGCAACGGGCCGGACAGTCGTGCCTGGTAGTCTGCGGCGCAGCGCACGTTGGGTCCGCGCTTGCAGGCAAAGCCCGGTTCGCTGGCGCGACCGCAGCGGCACGGGTTCATGGCGGCGACCAGCATGAAGCGCGCCGGATAGGTGACGCGGTGGTTGGCGCGCGCGATTGCGACCTCGCCGGTCTCAAGGGGTTGACGCAGCGAATCGAGCGCTTGCGGCGAGAACTCGGGAAACTCGTCAAGGAAAAGGACGCCGTGATGGGAGAGCGACACCTCGCCGGGTCGCGCGCGAAGACCGCCGCCGACCAGCGCCGGCATGCTGGCTGAATGGTGTGGACTGCGAAACGGCCGCCGGTTGGTCAGCGCGCCGCCCTCGATCTCGCCCGCGACCGAGGCAATCATCGAGACTTCCAATAGCTCAGCGGGCGTGAGGGGCGGCAGGATGGTCGGCAGCCGCGCCGCCAGCATCGATTTGCCCGAGCCCGGTGGGCCGACCATCAGCATGTCAGTCTGTCAATGGCAAAATAGGGGGGGAAAGCCTGTGCTGTTCCCAGCTTCGACATGTGCACGTGGCGCGCGCTATCATACGCCAGGCCCGCAGAAGAATGCCGCGTTCAGTTATGAACAAGACCCTTTTCGTTATCGCATTGAGCACGGTTGTGTCCGCAAACGATGCAGCCACAGCGCAGGACACCACCAGCGGCAACTACATGCTGTCAATCGGCGTTAGATCGGGCCCCCGTATCGGCTTCCAAAAGGGACCCCTTTGAACGGCGGGTTCGGACCGTAGCGCTCGCTCCGTCGGAGCTGGCCGGGGTTGCGGAGACGGTGCGAGCGCG
>JBFXEX010000227.1:0-5631 GCA_050179645.1 Xanthobacteraceae bacterium
TCGGCGCCGGCAACATCACGCAGTGGGCCTACGCCCTGCCTGGCGAACTCGCGGCGCTCGGCGCGGTGGCGTGAGACTCAGCCAGCCCATGAGCTTTCCGGACATCGCTCCCGAACTGAAAGCGAAGATGCCCGCATTGCGCGGGCGCCTGCTCGCGAACGAGCCGCTGGCGCCGCTCACTTGGTTCCGCGTCGGCGGGCCGGCGCAGGTGCTGTTCATGCCGGAGAACGAGGCCGATCTCGCCTACTTCCTGGGCCAGTTGCCGGTCGACATCCCTGTCATGGTGGTCGGGCTTGGCTCCAACCTGATCGTGCGCGACGGCGGCGTGCCGGGGGTGGTGATCCGGCTCGGCCGCGGGTTCGGCGACGTCAAGGTCGAGCCAGGCGAGCGTGTCCGCGCCGGCACGGCGGTGCCGGATGTGAAGGTGAGCCGTACCGCGCAAGAGGCATCCATCGCCGGACTGGCGTTCTTCCGCGGCATTCCGGGCGCGATCGGCGGCGCGCTGCGGATGAACGGCGGCGCTTACGGGCGCGAGACCAAGGACGCGTTGATCGAGGCGCGCGGCGTCGACCGGCAGGGCAACGTGCAGGTGTTCGGCAATGCCGATTTGCACTACACCTATCGCCATTGCGGCGCGCCCGACGACGTCATCTTCACCGAGGCGCTGTTCCAGGGCGCGCCCGGCGACGCCAAGGCGATCGCGGCCGAAATGGACAAGATTACCGAGTCACGCGAAGCCACGCAGCCGATCAAGAGCCGCACCGGCGGCTCGACCTTCAAGAACCCGCTCGGTCACAAGGCCTGGCAATTGATCGACGCCGCGGGCTGCCGCGGTCTCAAGGTCGGCGACGCGCAGGTTTCGGAAATGCATTGCAACTTTCTCATCAACCTTGGCAACGCCACGGCTACCGATATCGAAATGCTTGGCGAGACGGTGCGCCGGCGCGTGAAGGAGAATTCCGGCGTCGATCTGGAATGGGAGATCAAGCGGATCGGCGTGGCAAAATAGGAGCGGCGCGCCGCTCCGGAATGACGCGGCACTGGTGCTGGCCTTATCATGAGCGAAGATCGTTCGGTTCTGATTGTCGGCGGCGGCCTCGGCGGTCTCGCGACCGCCTTGGCGCTGGCGCAGCGCGGCCGCGCGGTGCGCGTGCTCGAGGGCGCTCCGCAATTTGGCGCCATCGGCTACGGCATTCAGTTCGGCCCCAACGTGTTCCATGCGCTAGACCGTCTCGGCATCGCCGATGCGGTGATCGAGGCGGCCGATTCACCTCCTGCCGTGCTGATGTTCGACGCGCTTGACGGCCGGGAGGTCACCCGTGTGCCGACCGGGCCGTCGTTCCGCGCGCGCTTCAAGTACCCCTACATCATCGTACACCGCATCGACCTGCATAATGTGTTGCTCGACGCCTGCCGGCGCGATCCGCGGATCACGCTGGTGCCTGAAGCCATGATGACCCAGTTCACCGACTGCGGCGACGGCGTCACGCTTACGACCGAGGACGGCCGTTCCTTCCATGGCCAGCTGCTGATCGGCGCCGACGGCATCCGCTCGCGCACGCGTGCGCAGTTGCTCGACGACGGCGACCCGCTGCCCAATGGCTTCATGGCGTTTCGCACCATAGTGCCGATGGCCGAGCTCGCCGCCGATGTGCCGCGCGATGTGGTGGTGCTGTGGGCGGGGCCGGGCTTCCACATGGTGCACTATCCGCTTCGCCACGGCACGCTGTTCAACCTGGTGGCGGTGTTCCGGCGGACGGCAAACTCCGAGCGCGGCGACGTGGCGGCATATCGCGCCGAGCTGGAGCACGTCTACCGCGACGCGCATCCGACGATGAAGCGGTTGCTCGCGATGTTCGACCTCAGCCGCCGCCAGGCGGTCGGCGACCGGGATCCGGTCCGGCGCTGGCACAAGGGACGGGTGGTGCTGCTCGGCGACGCGGCGCATCCCACCTTGCAGTCGCTGGCACAGGGCGCCTGCATGGCGATCGAGGACGGTTATTGTCTGGCCCAGTGTCTCGACGGTGCGGGCGACGACACCGAAGGCGCGTTCCGCCGTTATGAGACGGCGCGTGGCTTGCGCACCGCGCGCGTCACGCTTGAATCCCGCTACCTCTGGGAGGTTTATCACGCTGGGGGAATCGCCCGCGACGTCTACTTCCAGATGCTGGGCGAGCGCAGCGAAGCCGACACCTTCCAATGCCTGGCCTGGCTCTATGACGGCGTCGGAGCCGACGGCGATCGGGCCTTCCGATAGGTCCCGATTGAGCGCACTGCCGGACGCAGCAGTTGACCCCAGATGCTTCCCTTGGCCGCGGGTGTGGGAAATGCGCCACAGGCGGGCACTTCCTGGCGACGAGGACTCTCGACGCCCTGCACAATCTCGATTCTAGTGGTGCTGAAGCGAATCAGTGCGCGGGCTAGTGGGGATGAGGCTGCATCATGACAAAGCACGTCGCCGTACTGATGGGAGGGTGGTCGGCCGAACGTGAAGTGTCGCTGAGATCCGGCAACGCCTGCGCGGACGCGCTGGAGCGGCAGGGCTACCGGGTCAGCCGGGTCGATGTGGGACGCGATGTCGCGACGGTGCTGACGGCGCTCAAACCCGATGTTGCGCTCAACGTTCTGCACGGCTGCCCAGGCGAAGACGGCACGCTGCAGGGCCTGCTGGAAATCCTGGCGATCCCGTATTCGCACTCCGGCGTCATGGCCTCGGCGGTCGCCATGCAGAAGGATACCGCCAAAGTGCTCTTGGGAGCGGCCGGGGTTCCGGTCCCGGCGGGACTGGTGGCGTCGCGCTTCGATGTAGCGAAAACGCATCTGATGGCGCCGCCCTATGTCATCAAGCCGATCGCCGAAGGCTCGAGCGTCGGGATTTTTATTGTCAGCATCGAACATTCCCATCCGCCGCAGGAACTGACCCGCGAGGATTGGGCTTATGGCGAACGGTTGATCGTCGAAAAATACATCCCCGGCAAGGAGTTGACCTGCGCCGTCATGGGCGATCTGGCGCTCGGCGTGATCGAGATCGTCGCCGCCACCAGCTTTTACGATTACGAAGCAAAATACGCTCCGGGCGGCTCAAAACATCTACTTCCTGCGCCAATTTCACCGATTGTTTACCAAGAGGTCCGCAAATTGTCTTTGGCGGCACATGGCGCGCTCGGCTGTCGGGGTGTGAGCCGGGCGGACTTCCGCTACGACGAAAACGTCGAAGGGGGATTGGTCTGTCTCGAAGTCAACACCCAGCCGGGCATGACCGAAACGTCGCTCGTTCCGGAACTGGCGGCGCACGCGGGCATCTCCTTCGATGAACTCGTGCGGTGGATGGTCGAGGACGCATCGCTCAACCGTTGAACTGGAATTCGAATTTGCGCACGCGCAATGACACCGCCAACTCGGTAAGCCGCCTCGGCCGGCTGATGGACCGATGGTCGTGGCTGCTGCGCACGCGGCTGCCGCGCGGCGCGGGCACGGTGGCGTTTGCGTTGCTGGTCGCGGCAAGCGTCGCTTACGGCATCGTCAAGGGCGAGCACGTGCCGGAATTGACGAACGCGCTCAAGAGCGCGCGCGACGGTCTCGGCAACCAGGTGGGCTTCCGCATCAAGTCGATCGCAATCTCCGGCAGCACGCACATGAGCCGGGAACAGGTTCTCTCCGTCGCGGGCATCACCGGCTCGACCTCGTTGCTGTTCCTGGATGTCGAGGACACCCGCGAGCGCCTCAAGACCAGTCCGTGGGTCGCCGACGCCAGCGTCCTCAAGCTTTATCCCGGGGAGCTGCAGATCGGCATCAAGGAACGCGAAGCCTTTGCGCTGTGGCAGAAGGACGGCCAGGTGTCGGTCATCGCCCAGGACGGTACGGTGCTCGACGCGTTCGTCGCGCCGGGCATGACGCGGTTGCCGCTGGTGGTCGGAGCCGGCGCGCAGACGCAAGCGAAGGCATTTCTGTCGCTGCTCGATCGCCATTCCGCGCTGCGCGAACAGGTTCGCGCCAGCGTGATGGTCGGCGAGCGGCGGTGGAATCTGCGGCTGAAGAACGGCCTCGACGTGCAATTGCCGGAAACCGGCATCGCCGCCGCGCTCGACCGGTTGGTCGAACTCGACCGGCAGAAGAACCTGATCGCCCGCGACATCGTCACCATCGACCTTCGCCTTGCCGACCGCGTCACGGTGCGGCTGTCCGACCCCGCCGCCGAGGCGCGCGCCTCGGCGCTCAAGGAGAAGAAGGCGGCGAAGAAGGGGCGTGACACATGAGCACGCTCCAGTACGGCCTGACGCCGAAGATGAAGCCGATTTCCGTCAACCGCTCGGGGCGGGTCGCCGTGCTTGATGTCGGCACCAGCAAGGTCGCCTGCCTGATCGGTCGGTTGCGACCATGTCCGCCGCAGGACGTGCTGCGCGGTCGCAGCCATTCGATCGACGTCATCGGTTTCGGCCACACGCTCGCGCTCGGCATGAAGGCCGGCACCGTGATCGACCTGACTGCTGCGGAAACCGCGGTCCGGCAGGCCGTCGATCTCGCCGAGCGCTCTGCCAAGCTGCAACTCCAATCGGCGATCGTGTCGGTGTCCGCCGGCCGGCTCGGCAGCGAACTGATCTCGGCCTCGATCGAGGTTGCAAGCTCGGCAATCTCCGACCGTGAGATCGCCCGGGTTCTGTCCGCCGGCAGCCGCTACTCGGTGCGCGAAGCGCGCGCAGTGCTGCACTCGCTGCCGATCGGTTACGTGGTCGACAACGCCTCCGGCATCCGCGATCCGCGCGGCATGCTCGCCCGCAAGTTCGGCATCGACATGCACGTCGTCACCACCGACGTGTCGGTTGCCCGCAACCTGATGCTGGCGGTTGAGCGCTGTCACCTCAACGTCGAGGCGATGGTGGCGAGCCCCTACGTGGCAGGGCTCTCGGTGCTGGCGGACGACGAGAGCGACCTCGGCGCTGCGGTTGTCGACATGGGGGCTGGCACCACCACGATCGCGGTGTTCAGCGGCGAGTGCTTCATCCACGCCGACGGCTTCGCGCTCGGCGGCATGCACGTGACGATGGACATCGCCCGCGGTCTCAATGCCCGCATTGCCGACGCCGAGCGCATCAAGACGCTCTATGGCAGCGTGCTGGTCGGGGCATCGGACGAACGCGACATGTTCGCGGTGCCGTCCGTGGATGACGGCGATGTGCCGCAGTTCGTCTCGCGCGCGAGTCTGGTGCGCATCATCAAGCCGCGCATCGAAGAGATCCTGGAGATCGTCCGCGACAAGCTGGCAGCTTCGCCGTTTGCCGCCGAGCCGCGCGGACGCGTGATCCTCACCGGCGGTGCCTGTCAGCTCACCGGCTTGCCGGACCTTGCCGCACAGATTCTCGGCCGTCCGGTTCGGATCGGCCGGCCGCTCGGCATTGCGGGGTTGCCGGAGGAAGCCAAGGGACCGGCATTTGCCGTCGCGACGGGTCTCTTGAATTACCCGCAGGCGGCGCATCTTGAGCATTTCGAACCGCGGCGAACGCGGCACTCGGCGACAGGAACGGGCAGCTATATCGCACGGGTCGGACGATGGCTTCGCGAGAGCTTCTAATGACCCATCCCAACTCCATCGGCCGGTGGGCGGACCGGCCCGACCCGGTGTGACATCCGCGT
>JBFXEX010000228.1:0-5485 GCA_050179645.1 Xanthobacteraceae bacterium
AGAAATCCTCGAGTCAGGTGGGGTGCAACGGCCTAGTGTCTCGATTCCGAAGTTCGCATTGTTCTGCGGCACCCTCATTTGCGAACTTCGGAATCGAACGACACTAGCAAGTTATTGATCTAGTGTGGCTTTGGTTCAGAAATCCGCATATCGGACGCGCCGCAAGAAATGATGCGGACTTCTGAACCGCCACACTAGCGCTGCACCGCGTCATAGCCCCTTTCGGCCCCGCGGTTCAAGCCACCGTCAATGGCCTGGCTCGGACGCGGCCGGCTGTGCGGGCGCAGAGGGCGCGCCGCCCGCCCGTCGCTTCACGGCTTCCCGCAATCGCTGGAAAGCGACATACAGCACCGGAATCATGAATATGCCGACCGCCGACGCCGCGATCATGCCGCCAAAGACGCCGGTGGCGACGCCGCGGCGGCTCATCATGCCGGCGCCGGTGGCGATGACCAGCGGCACGAGGCCGGCAATGAAGGCAAAGCTCGTCATCATGACGGCGCGGAAACGCTCGCGCGCGCCATCGATGGCGGCCTCCTCGATGGACAGTCCGTGCTCGCGGCGCTCCTTGGCAAACTCCACGATCAGGATGCCGTTCTTGGCGGCGAGCGCGATCAGCACGACGATGCCGATCTGGGCATAAAGATTGTTGTCGAGGCCCGAAAGCAGCAGCGCAATCATTGCACCGAGCAGGGCCACCGACACCGACAGCAGGACGGGAACCGGGATCGCGGTGCTCTCGTAGAGGGCGACCAAAAACAGATAGGCGAACAGCACGGCGAGCGCGAGGATGAGGGTGGTCTTGCCGGCCGCCTCCTTCTCCTGCAGCGCCGTTCCGGTCCATTCGAAGCTGAAGCCGCGCGGCAATGTCGCGGCGGATACCTTCTCCATGGCGGCGAGCGCGTCGCCCGACGAAAATCCCGGTGCCGGCCCGCCGTTCACCGTCACGCTGCGGAAGTTATTGTAGCGGATGATTGACTGCGGCCCGAGGATAAGGTCGACGTCGGCAAATGCCCGGACCGACACCATCTCGCCGTTCCGGTTTCGGACATTGATACGGTAGATGTCGTTGATACGGGCGCGCTCGGACGCTTCGCCCTGCATATTGACCTGCCAGGTCCGTCCGAACAGGTTGAAGTCGTTGACATAGGCGCTGCCGAGCACGGACTGCAGGGCATTGAACACGTCCGACAGGTCGATGCCGAGGGTCTGCACCTTTTCGCGGTCGATGTTGAGGTAGAGCTGCGGTGTGCTCGCGCTGTAAGTGGTGAACACCCGCTCGAGTGCCGGATTCTGGTTCGCGGCGAAAACCAGCCCGCGCGCGGTTGCCGCCATTTCGGCAGGACTCGCGCCTTCGAGACTTAACAGCTGATATTCGAAGCCGCTGCCAGTCCCGAGGCCGATGATCGGCGGAAGGTTGTAGGCAAAGACGATTGCTTCCGGGATCGTGGCGAACTGACGCGTCAGGCGATTGATGATGCCGTCGGCCGACAGCGCCTCGCCCTTTCGTTCGTCGAACGGCTTGAGCGTCAGGACCAGCAGCGCGCTGTTCGACTTCACCAGCCCGTCGATCATGCTGTAGCCCACCACCGACGTGACGTTGGCGACGCCCGGCGTGTTGCGGACAATCTCCTCGATGCGCCTGGTGACCGCATCGGTGCGGTTGACCGATGCGCCCTCGGGCAATTGGACCTCGCTGAACACCGCGCCCTGGTCCTCGGACGGCAGGAAGCCGGTTGGCGTGATCTTGAACAGCCAGCCGGCGCCCACCATGACGACAGCAAGCACGACCAGACCGAGGAGCGACAGCCGGACGATCTTGCGGACGATCAGCGCGTAGCCGTCGCGCGCCCGGTCAATGCCGCGCAATACATAGCCGATGGGACCGCGCCTGGGCCCATGGCTCGGCGACAAAAACACGGCGCACAGCGCCGGCGACAAGGTCAGCGCGTTGATCGCCGAAATGATCATCGAGACCGAAACCGCGACCGCGAACTGCCGGAACAATTCACCCGAGATGCCGGGAATGAACGCAACCGGCACAAAGACCGACAGCAGCACCAGCGTGATGGCGATGATCGGCGCCGTGATCTCGTTCATCGCACGGCGCGCCGCTTCCGCCGGCGTGACGGTAGGGTCCTTTTCGAGCTGCGCCTCGACGGCCTCCACCACGACGATCGCGTCGTCCACGACGATGCCGATCGCCAGCACCAGCGCCAGCAGCGACACCGTGTTGGCCGAGAAGCCAAGCGCCAGCATCACGGCGAACGTGCCGATCAGCGACACCGGGACGGCGATCAACGGAATCAGCGTGGCGCGAAAGTTGCCGAGGAAGAGGAAGACAACGACCACTACCAGGGCGAACGCCTCGAACAGCGTATGCAGGACGCTGCTGATGCTCTCCTTGACGAAGATCGTGGTGTCGTAGGTGACTTTGTAGTCGATGCCTGGCGGGAATGTGGCTTTGAGCCGTTCCAGTGTTGCTCGTACGTTGTCGGCGCTGTTGATCGCGTTGCCGCCGGGCGTCTGGTAGATGCCGATCACCGCGGCCGGAGCGCCGTCGAGCCGGCCGAACGATTCCAGCGCCTTCGCGGCAAGCTCGACCCGCGCCACGTCGCGAACCCGAACGAACGACCCGTCCGGATTGGCGCGCAGGACGATACTGCCGAACTCGTCGACGCTCGACAGCCGGCCCTTGGTCTGAATGGTGAGCTGGAATTGCTGATCGGGCAGCGCCGGCTGCGCGCCGATGCGGCCGACGGCAGCCTGGACGTTCTGACGCTTGATCGCATTAGCGACGTCGTTCGGGGTGAGGCCGAGGCTCGTCATCCGATCGGTGTTGAGCCAGATTTTCATGCTGTAGTCGGCCGGCGTCAGCATCGAGACATCGCCGACGCCCGGCACGCGCTTGAGGCTGTCGATGACGTTGATGGTCGCGTAGTTGGCGAGAAACAGCTGGTCATAACGCCCGTCCGGCGACGTCATCGCCACGATCTGCAGCAACGCCGAGGACTTCTTGGTCACACTGATGCCCTGGTTGCGCACCTCCAGGGGCAGTTGCGGTTCGGCCAGTCCGACCCGGTTCTGGGTCTTGACGGTGTTGAGATCGGGATCGGTGCCGACCGCGAACGTAACGGTGAGCGTGTAGCTGCCGTCGTTTCCGCTGGTCGACTTCATATAAAGCATGCGGTCGACGCCGATGACGCGCGACTCGATCGGCTGCGCCACGGTGGCTTCGACCACCTCGGCGCTGGCGCCCGCATAGTTGGCGGTGACGGCGATCTGCGGCGGCACGATGTCCGGGAACTGCGCGATCGGGATCTGCGTCAGCGCGATGGCGCCGGCGAGCGTGATGATGACCGAAATGACGACCGCCAGCCGCGGGCGGGCGATGAAGATTCCCGACAGCATCCCTTATCCCACCGGCTTGATTTCGGTCGGCTGCACCACCTGTCCCGGCCGCACCCTCTGGATGCCCTCGGTGATGACGCGTTCGCCCTCGCTCAGCCCCTTGGTGACGACGATGCGCGCACCACGGCTTTCGCCGACCTCGACGCGGCGCACCTCAACCTTGTTGTCCTTGTCGACGACCAGAACAAAGACGCCGGCCTGATCGGCCTGCAGGGCCTGCTGCGGAACCAGCAGCGCCTTGTCGCTCTTGCCGACTTCGGCGACCACGTTGACCAGGGCGCCGTCGATCAGGGTTCGATTGGGATTGGGAAAGACCGCTCGGGCCTGGACGGTATCGGTCCCCTGGTTCACCGTAACACCCAGATAGTCGACCTTGCCGGCCTTGTCGTAGCGGCTGCCGTCGGCGAGCTGCAGGAACACCGAATAGTCGCCGCGGTTGTCGCTTTCCTCCTTGCGCAGCTCAAGCAGCTCGCGCTGGGTCACCGGAAAGCTGACGTAGATCGGGTCCTGGCTCACGATTGTCGCCAAAGTCCCGGTCGAGGGCGTGACGTAATTGCCGACCGATACATTTGTCCGGCTGATCCGGCCGGCGATCGGCGCCGTAATGTCGGTATAGCCGAGTTGAAGCTGAGCCTTCTCCAGGTTGGCCTTGGCGGCGAGCAGCGCACCCTGAGCCTCGCCGCGCCGCGCGATCGTCTCGTCGAGCCTCGCCTGCGGCGAGGCGGCCTTCTGCACCAGTTCGGTCTGCCGCTTCACCTCGATCTCGGCAAGCTGCAGCGTCGCCTCGGCCTTCGCCACCTGCGCCTGCGCTTCGTCAACGGCCGCCTTATAGAGCCCCTTCTCGATCACGAACAGCAGCGCGCCTTCCTTGACGTCCGAGCCCTCATCGAACAGCCGCTTCTCCAGAAAGCCGTCGATCCGCGCGCGCAACTCGACCTTGTGGATGGCTTCCACCCGTCCGGTGAAGGTGGCGGTGGGGCGGTAATCCTCGATCACCGCCCGCGCGACGGTGACAGCCGGGACGACCGCGGGCCCAGAGGCGGACTGCTCGGCCTCGCCGCAGCCGGTAACGGCGAGCGCGATCGCGGCCATCGCCGACAAGGTGCCTATACGGATCGGGTCGGACCGCATCAACCGCTCCCCTTCTACCCAACCGGCCGCATCGAAAGCGCCGCCGTGACGCTCCCGTGACCGCAGCCTACACTGCGCCACCTGCGGAGTAAAAAGCACCGCATCACGTCTCCACAATGCCCGTCGCCGAGCCGCGCTCGATCTGATGACCGTGTCCGTGCGGCAAGGCGAGATACGTTTCCGATCGCATCTCGATCAATCGCGACGCGGTGCGGGCGAATTCCAGCGCTTCGAAACCATCGCCCGCCCGATAGAGCGATTCCGGCTCGGCCTCGGCGGAAGCCACCAGCTTGACGGCGTTGTCATAGAGCGTGTCGATCAGAATGATGAAGCGCTTGGCCTCGTTGCGCTGCGCGTAGTCCATGACCGGGATTCGGTCGAGGATGATGGTGTGAAACTCGTGCGCGATCTTGAGGTAGTCCGCAGCGGCGAGCGGCTGAGCACACAAATCGTGGAATGTGAATCGCGCCACGCCCATGGCGGCGCGAGGAACCTTCAGGCTGCGCCCTTTCACCGTGAGCGTCAATTCGACGGCCTTGTGGCCGCCGGAGAGCCGCCGCCAGGCCTCGTCGAGCGCCGCATCCGCGGCGGCGTCGGCCGGGACATGCCAGACCTTCGAGCCGGCGAACTTCTCCAGCCGGAAGTCGGTGCGCGCGTCGAGGCGAACGACCTGCGTGCGTTCCTTGAGCAGCGTGATGAACGGCAGAAACAGCGCGCGGTTGAGGCCGTCCTTGTAAAGATCGTCCGGCGCCACGTTCGAGGTGGCGACGACCACGACGCCGCGCTCGAACAGATTGGTGAAAAGCCGGCCGAGGATCATGGCATCCGCGATATCGGTGACGTGGAATTCGTCGAAGCAGAGCAGCCATGCCTCTTCGGCCAGCGCGGCGGCGGTGAGCTTCATCGGGTCTTCGTCGACGATATCGCCGGCCTTGATCTTCTG
>JBFXEX010000229.1:0-5442 GCA_050179645.1 Xanthobacteraceae bacterium
GAGCCGCATTATCAACAATCGACGCCCGACACGGTGTGGGACATCCTCGACAAGTACCTGAAGATCGACGATCGGAATTCGATCAATCCGAAGATGTTCAACAGCTTCGTCGACGGCACCAAGTCCGGCATCGAGATGACGGCGGTCTGCAACGCCACCGGCCTCGTGCCGCAGAGCACGGGCCTTGGCTTTCCGCCGGCGACGCGGTTCGAACTGGCCGACGTCTGCAAGCCCAAGGCGGCGGGCGGCACACTGGAGAAGGCAGGCGTCACCGAGGTGGTGTCGTCGGTTTATCGCGACGGCCGCGACGTCCCGCATCATCTCGCGCTCGGCACCTATGTGGTGTTCGAGGGCGAGAGCGACTATGCGCGCCGCTGCTTCACCGAATACGCCATGCTGCCGGATTCGAGCGGGCGGTTCGCCGCGCTCTATCGGCCGATCCACATGATCGGGCTCGAACTCGGCGTGTCGGTCGCCAGCGCGGCGCTGCGCGGCGAGCCGACCGGTGCCCCGACCGGCTTCCGCTCCGACGTCGTCGCCACCGCCAAGCGCGCGCTCAAGGCCGGCGAGGTACTCGACGGCGAGGGCGGCTACTGCGTCTGGGGCCGGCAGGTGCCGGCCGATGTTTCGCTGGCGCAGGGCCTGCTGCCGCTTGGCCTTGCCAGCGAGGTCCGGCTCACCCGCGACGTCGCGCAAGACGAGGCGCTGCGCTGGAGTGACGTGACGTACGACGCGGCCGACATCGCCGTGACGACCCGCCGCGAGATGGAAGCCGCCTTCGCCAAGCCGAACGAAACAGCGTAAATCAATCGACGCGCGCACCGGAATTCTTGACGACCTTGCTCAGCCGTTCAGTTTCGGCGGCGATAACCGCGGCAAATTCCTTTGGACTGTTGGCAACGACACTCGCCCCGAGTTTGGCCAGGCGCTGCCGCACGTCCGGGTCGGCCAACGCCTTGGCAAATTCCGCGTTCAGTTTCTCGACCACGTTTCCAGGCGTCGCGGCGGGAGCCAGAATGCCGAACCAGACCTTGAGGTCCAGGAACGGAGCGTTGACCTCAACGGCCGAAGCGATGTCCGGAAGCAACGGCGATCGCTGCCGATCCGTCACCATCAGGCCGCGAAGCTTGCCCTCCTGAATGAGCGGCGCCATGCTCCCGATCGCACCGAAAAACAATCCAATGCGGTTCGACATCAAGTCCGGAACGATCTGCGACGACCCGCGATAGGGTGCGTGGACGACGTTGACCTTGTATTCAGACTTCAGCAGTTCGCCGAGCAGATGAGCGCCGCTGCCGACGCCGACGGAGCCATAGGTCAGCGCCCCGGGGTTGGTCCGAGCCCAGGCGACGAGGTCGGCCATCGTCTTGAATGGCCGGTCGAGCGGCACGACAAGGACGTGCGGTATTTCGACAAGCTCGATGACCGGTACGAAGTCTTTCAACGGGTCGTAAGTCAGCTTGCTGTAGAGCGAGACGTTGATCGCGTGCGTGCCGATGTCGCCAACCAACAGGGTATAGCCGTCCGGCGCAGCCTGCTTCACGTACCCCGCCGCGACCTGACCGCCTCCTCCGGGCCGGTTCTCGATGACGACCGGCTGGCCCACGTTCTCGGCGACCTTCGCGGCCACCAGGCGGGTCATTTGATCCGTGACGCCACCCGCTGAGTACGGCAATACGATTGTTATGGCGCGGCGCGGAAAGTCCTGGGCGCAGGCGACGGCCGAGACGAGCGTGCAAAAAGCTGCCGCCAGAAGTCCAACTCCAAGGTTCTTCATTCTGGGTTCCTCCGCTGTGTTTTTTCATTGCGACGCGTCATTGCCGACGTGTCGAATCGTGCCGAGACATACCGGATGCAGCGCGGCATGACCGCTTCCTGCGCGTCAACTGACTCGCGGCGAAGCCGATCGCGAAGCTGCCGCAACGTCATAATCGTAGAACTCGCTCAACTTCAGGCCGGTCTTGTCGCCGCCCAGCCGATGCTGCAGCGCCATCCGGACATTTCGCTTGATCTGCGCCCACCTGGAGGTCAGATGCATTTCCTTGCCGCGCGCCCGCGCCTCCAGCACCGCCCGCCGCGTGCGCGGGACGCGAAGCCGTTCGTACAGCCGCAGCGCCTCGTTGAGATTGTCCGGGTGCTGGGACACCAGATCGGCCAGGACGTAGCCGTCTTCGATGGCCATGCAGGCGCCTTGACCGATATGCGGCAGCATCGCGTGCGCGGCATCGCCAAGGAGCGTGACCCGCCCCTTGCTCCAGCTCTCGAGCGGGTCGCGATCGTAGAGCGCCCATTTGTAATAGCGGTCGGAAGACCCGAGCAGTCGCAGCAGCGGCTCATGCCAACCCGCGAAGGTCTCCATGACTTCGGAGCGCTCGCATTCCTGGGTCCAGGATTCTTGCGTCCATGAATCGGTCTCGACGTGGGCGACGAAATTGATGAGCGTGCCGCGACGAACCATGAAGTGAATGACGTGGCTGCGGGGCCCCATGTACAACGTGAGGTCGGTGCTGATCAGGCCAGGCGGAAAGGCATCGAGCGGAACCAGTCCGCGCCAGCAGACCGACCCGGTAAATCGCGGCGCGTCTCGACCGAACAGGCTCTGTCGCACAACGGAGCGAATGCCGTCGGCGCCGACCACCAGATCCGCTTCGACCTTTTCGCCTCCCGCAAAGCACGCGCGGGCGCCGTTGTCCCCGGTCTCAACCTCGGTGCAGCGCGCGTCGAGATGAATGACGTTGTCGGGCAACTGCTGGCGCAATACCTCGACCAGGTCGGCGCGATGCACGGACAAGTACGGAGCGCCGAATTCCTTCTGGTAGACGCCCTTGCGGAAGACCTTGGAGAGGATGTCGCCGGTATCCCAGGCCCGGACGATCTGATTGTCCGATTCAAAGCCGATGGCCGCGATTTCTTCGTCGAGGCCGAGCGCGCGAACGGCCTTGATCGCATTGGGAGAGAGTGAGACGCCGGCACCGATTTCGGCGATCTGCGGCGATTGTTCGTAAACAACGACGTCGACATTGCGCCGATGCATCGCAATTGCAGCGGTCAGTCCGCCGATCCCGGCGCCCACTATGGCAACCTTAGGTTTCCTCGGCATCGACGCTGTGTCTCGTATCGCCCTGGATGTTCCTATTAAGTGCGGGCGGAATTTCCGGCAGGAACGTCAAATCCACCATGCAGGAGAGAGCACTGCAGCCGCAACCGCGCGGCGGTCAATGCCGGATCAGCTTGACGGTCTCGCCACGCAGGTTCTGGCCGAGCGCTTCGAACGCCTTGGCGGTGATGCCCTTGGCGTCGAGCCCGGCGAACGCGTACATCGCGGCCGGCGTATCCTGATCGATGAACACGTCGGGCAGCACCATGCAGCGCACCTTGAGGCCGCCGTCGAGCATGCCCTGCTCGGCGAGCGTTTGCAGAACGTAGGTGCCGAAACCGCCGATCGAGCCCTCCTCGATGGTGATCAGCACCTCATGCTCGCGCGCCAGCCGCAGCAGCAGGTCGACATCGAGCGGCTTGGCGAAACGCGCGTCCGCGACGGTGGTCGAAAGGCCAAGCGAATTGAGTTCGTCCGCCGCCTTGAAACATTCGCCGAGCCTTGCACCGAATGAGAACAGCGCCACCTTGGTGCCCTCGCGAAGCACGCGGCCCTTGCCGATTTCGAGCGGTATGCCTTCGGCCGGCATCGGCACGCCGAGGCCTTCGCCGCGGGGATAACGCAGCGCCGACGGCCGGTCGTCGATCGCGACCTGCGTGGCGACCATGTGGACGAGTTCGGCCTCATCGCCCGCCGCCATGACGACGAAGCCCGGCAGGCAGCCGAGATAGGCGACGTCGAACGAGCCCGCGTGCGTCGGGCCGTCGGCGCCCACGAGCCCGGCGCGATCCATCGCGAAGCGCACCGGCAGCCGCTGGATGGCGACGTCGTGTACCACCTGGTCGTAGGCGCGTTGCAGGAAGGTCGAATAGATGGTGGCGAACGGCTTCAGGCCTTCGGTCGCAAGCCCGGCCGCGAAGGTGATGCCGTGCTGCTCGGCGATGCCGACGTCGAAGGTGCGCTTGGGGAATTCCTTGCCGAACAGGTCGAGGCCGGTGCCCGACGGCATCGCCGCCGTGATGGCGACGATCTTGTCGTCCTTGCGCGCCTCTTTGATCAGGCTCTCGGCGTAGACCTTGGTGTAGGCCGGTGCAGCCGACTTCGATTTCGCCTGCGCCCCGGTGGCGACGTCGAACTTCACGACGCCATGATACTTGTCGTCGGAGGCCTCGGCCGGCGGGTAGCCTTTACCCTTCTTGGTCACGACATGAACCAGGAACGGACCGTTCTGGGCGTCGCGTACGTTGCGCAGCACCGGTAGCAGGTGCTCGAGGTTATGGCCGTCGATCGGGCCGACGTAGAAGAATCCAAGCTCGTCGAACAGCGTGCCGCCGTTGACCAGGCCGCGGGCATACTCCTCCATCGCCACCGCGCGCTGTTCGAGGAACGGCGGCAGGTTCTTCGCCACCTTGCGCACGAAATGACGCAGCGAACGATAGGCGCGGCCGGAGACGCGGCGCGCCAGGTAGGCCGACAGCGCGCCGACCGGCGGTGCTATCGACATGTCGTTGTCGTTGAGGATGACGATGAGCCGCGAATTCATCGCGCCGGCGTTGTTCATCGCCTCGTACGCCATGCCGGCCGACATCGCACCGTCGCCGATCACCGCGATCACGTTGTTGTTGCCGCCGCCGAGGTCGCGCGCGACCGCCATGCCGAGCCCGGCCGAGATTGATGTCGAGGAATGCGCGGCACCGAACGGGTCGTATTCGCTTTCGGCACGCTTGGTGAAACCGGACAGGCCGCCGCCCGTGCGGAGCGTCCGGATACGGTCGCGCCGCCCGGTCAGAATCTTGTGTGGATAAGCCTGATGACCGACGTCCCAGATCAGCCGGTCGGCGGGGGTGTCGAAGACGTAGTGCAGCGCCACCGTCAACTCGATCACGCCGAGGCCGGCGCCGAGGTGGCCGCCGGTGGCCGAGACCGCGTCGATCGTCTCCTGCCGCAATTCGTCGGCCACCTGCCGCAGTTGCCCCTCTTCGAGGCCGCGCAGGTCGGCGGGAATTTTGACTTGGTCGAGCAGGGGGGTCTTGGAGGCTTGTGGCAAATGGAAGCTCCCCGTTCAAAGGCGCGGCACGTTATCGGATTGCCGCTCCTTTAACCAGATCGAAGCGGCCGGAGCAACAAATCAAGAACGGGGGACGGCGCCCACCCGCGAGCGGAACTCGGTCCGCTTGCGGGCGTTTCGGCCTGTATATCGGCCACAAACCGATCCGCGGTCCCGGCCTGCGAGCCGGCATGTTATCTGGATGTTTTCTTTGGGCCCTCCGGTCCAGACCGAGACGAACTGACGTGGCCCTCGAGACCTACCGCTAGAAGCGCAGATTCGACGTGTCGCCTGTGCC
>JBFXEX010000230.1:0-5419 GCA_050179645.1 Xanthobacteraceae bacterium
ATGAGGACAAGCTTAAGCGCGGTCGTGAGAAGGATCGCCGGGGAGGGGCGGATCAGCCCGGCAATCTGCAAGCCGGCACCGACGCTGAGCAGGCCGCAAGCCAGCGACGCGCGTCCCAGCGCATCGGCGAACGCGCGGAGCGGTCCAACAAGCGGCAGGCCGAGCACGTTGAGCGCCAGGCCGACCACGCACGACCAGATCAGTGGATTGGCCATCAGCGCACCGAATATGGCTGAGCCAGTACGCGGATTCTGCGACGCGAACCGGGCAAGCGCCCAGACATTGATGACGTTGAGCACCGGAATCATCGCGACGATCGCGACCGAAGCGAGCGCGACACCAAGTGTCTCGAACAGGCTCGCGGCCAGAACGAGGGCAACGAACGTGTTCCAGCGCGTCGCGCCTTGCAGGATCGACGTGAAGGCCGGACCGCCGATAGCGAAACGTGCGGCAAGCCAGGGCCGCATGGCGAGACAGAGCGCGGCCATGATCAGGATGGCCAGAAACAGCGCTCCGCCGACGCCGAAAACCGGCACACGCGAGAGGTCGGCGTGGGCCAGCGTGTTGATGATCAGCGCGGGGAACAGAACGTAAAAGGTGAGCCGCTCGATGCCATTCCATTGCATCTCGTCCGGCAGGATCGTCCGGCGCAGCCAGAATCCGGCCACGATCAGCAGAATGACCGGTACGAGAGCGGCAAAAGCAGTCAGCATGAAAGACCCGGCGACCGGGCCTTTTATCTGTTCGTGCCGGCAGCGTCGAGGTGGCGCAGCCGGTCGAGGGCGCCTTGCAGAATGAACGTCGCCGCGTGTTGGTCGATCACCTCGGCACGCCGCGCCCGCGACATGTCGGCGGCGATCAGTTCGCGCTCGACCGCGGCGGTGGAAAGCCGCTCGTCCCATAGCGCGATCGGCCGTTCGGTCAGCCGCGCAAGATTGCGGGCGAAAGCGCGGGTCGACTGGGCGCGGGGGCCT
The DNA here is from genome assembly GCA_050179645.1 of Xanthobacteraceae bacterium. Taxonomy (GTDB): domain Bacteria; phylum Pseudomonadota; class Alphaproteobacteria; order Rhizobiales; family Xanthobacteraceae; genus VAZQ01. The sequence goes on from JBFXEX010000230.1 coordinate 975, forward strand.
TCGCTGCCGTCCATGTTGATCGGCAGGCCGAGAACGAAAGCCACCGCGTTGCGTTCATCGGCCAGCGCAATGAGGCGCCTGGCGTCGGCGGTGAAATTGGTCCGGGTGATGGTTTCGACGCCGGTGGCCAGCCTGCGGTCGGGATCGCTGGCGGCGACCCCGATGGTCTTGGTGCCGAGATCGAGGCCGATCAACGCACCGCGGGCGGGCAGGCGCTCGGCCGCTTCGACCAATGGTAGGACAGGAGCCGGCATCCCCGACGGCTAGCACGCGCCGGCGCGGACGGCGAGCACCGTCGACGGGAAGCACGCCTGCCGAACGTCAGGTGTTCGGCGGCGGAGCAAAAAAGCAGCGCCGCGATCCATCCGGCCGCTTGCAGCGCCAGAAGGCTCCGTCAGGAGAAGGCTGCGCTTCCTGCTCGGGGACGCCCTCGTGGTAGAATTCCCGGCGGCCGTCGCCCTCGATTGTCCCCCATCCGCTCACCGTGTAGCCGTGCGATGTGAGCGTGACCGACTTCGGGTCGAGCAGGGCGCAATCGCCCGCACCGCAGCACCATTCGCCGGCCGGGTTGCGGTGGCCGCCGCGGGAAATCCAGGAGTCGTGAGCGAGGAGACTTGGCGTAACGACAACGAGCGCAGCGAGTGCGAGCAAAAGCCTGGCTAGGCATCCGAACATGGGCAAAGGTCCCTTTCGATTGTCCCGGCAAAGCGTTCGTTCAATGGGTCGGCGCTGTTCTCCTTGGGTCTCTTGGGTTGGGGACGGACTGCTCCCGGAAAGCCCAGTTGCGGGGAACTTTCGCGGAATCGAACCGAATCAACCTTCTGATATGTCAGGATAAACCAATGATTTTGCATTGCAAAACAAAAATTATTGCAATGCAGCAATACGGTGCGTGCGGGGGTCGTTGTCCTGGCATTGAAAAAGTGCTGAGTCTGCGCCGTTAGGGCGTCTAGGGCCGGCAGTCAGGCACGGCCCCGATCGAAAAGACGCAATCAGGAAGGGCGACCATGCGCATGACATTGCTGGGGCTGGTGGTCCTGTCCATCGCCGCGATGGGAAGCGTGCGAGAAGCCGCCGCCGTCGAGATCAAGGTGCTGACGGCCGGCGCGTTCAAGCAGGTGCTGCTCGCGCTGGTGCCGGAATTCGAGAGGCAGACCGGCCACAAGGTCATCGTCGAGAACGCGACGGTCGGCGCGTTGACCAAACGCATCGGCGGCGGCGAAACATTTGATCTTGCGGTCTTGACGCCGCGGGCCGTTGACGAACTCACCAGCCAGGGCAAGTTCGTTGCCGGCAGCCGGCAGAATCTCGCACGCGTCGGCGTCGGCGTGGTCGTCAAGGACGGCACGCCCAAGCCCGACATCAGCTCGGTCGATGCCTTCAAGAAGGCGCTCCTTGCCGCCAAGTCCGTGGCCTACATCGATCCGGCGGCCGGCGGTTCGAGCGGCATCTATGTGTCCGCTCTGCTCGATCGGCTCGGCATCGCGGGTGAAGTGAAGCCGAAAGCCAAGCTCATTCACGGCGGCGCGGTCGCCGACCATATCGCCAAGGGTGAGGCCGAGGTTGGCATCCATCAGATCAGCGAAATCCTGCCCGTGAAGGGCATCGTCCTGGTCGGCCCGCTGCCTGCCGATATCCAGAATTACACCGTCTATGCTGCCGGTATCGGCGCCAATGCCAAGCAGGCGGAGGCCGCCAAGGCGCTGCTCAAGGCATTGACCGGTCCGGCCGCTGCCGACGTGCTCAAGTCCAAGGGCATGGAACCTGCGCAGTCGTGAGCCGGCGATGCCCGTCGCGGTGAAAGCCCTGTTCTTCGACGTGTTCGGCACGCTGGTGGACTGGCGCGCCAGCATCGCGCGCGAGGCGGAAGCCATTCTCGCGCCGCTCGGACATTCTCTCGACTGGCACGCCTTCGCCGACGCCTGGCGCGCCGAATATCAGCCGGCGATGGACGAGGTGCGCTCGGGCCGCATTCCATTCTGCAAGCTCGATGTGCTGCACCGGCATAATCTTGAACGGATCCTGCCGCGCTTCGGCATTTCCGGCCTCGCCGAACCGGTGATGCAGAATCTCAATCTCGCCTGGCATCGCCTCGATGCCTGGCCGGACGTACCTGGCGGGCTGGCGCGGCTCAAGCAACGCTTCTGGCTTGCCCCAGTGTCGAACGGCAACATCTCGCTGATGGTCGACCTGGCTCGCCGAAATGGCTTGCCTTGGGACGCCATCCTCGGCTCGGAGGTGGCGCATGATTTCAAGCCCAAGCCGCAAGTCTATCTCGCCGCCTGCGAGGCCTTCGACCTGCCGCCCGGCGACTGCATGATGGTCGCGGCGCACAGTAACGATCTTGCCCATGCGGCGAAGTTGGGTCTCAAGACCGCGCACATCGCGCGGCCGAACGAGCATGGCCCGGGCAAGGGCGAGCCGGCACCCAAGGTGCCGGTCGACGTTTCTGCCGGCAGTCTCGATGAATTGGCCGCAAAGCTCGGCGCATGACCATTGCGTCGCGGCCGGTCGTCATCACGGCGCTCGGCATTGCGCAGATTCTCGGCTGGGGCACGTCGTTTTATTTTCCAGCCGTGCTGGCAGAACCGATCGTCGCCGACACCGGCTGGTCGCTCGCCTGGGTGGTCGGCGGCGTCTCGATCGGGCTTCTGACCGCGGGGCTTATTGCTCCACAGGTTGGCAGGATCATCGACCGGCGCGGCGGCCGCCCCGTGCTGGCGGCAAGTTCGCTGCTCTTTGCCGCAGGCCTCACCGGTATCGGCCTCGCACCATCGCTACCGGTCTATCTGCTGTCCTGGGTCGTGCTGGGTGGCGGCATGGGCACCGGGCTCTACGACGCGGTGTTCGCCGCGCTCGGCAAGCTCTACGGCCGCGATGCGCGGGCGCCGATCACCAACCTGACCTTGTTCGGCGGCTTCGCCAGCACGGTTTGCTGGCCGCTCAGTGCGTTCCTTGCCGAGATGTATGGTTGGCGCGCAACCTGTCTCATCTATGCCGGCCTCCATCTGGCGGTGTCGCTGCCATTGCAGATGGCGGTGATGCCGGCGCAATCGCGCCTACCGGCCCGCCACGCCGAGGCGACACGCGCGGCGCGCCTGTCAGCCTCACCCGCACGGCCGGACCTTGCCGTCTTCCTGCTGCTGGCGCTTGTCCTGACGATCTCGTCCGGCATCGGTTCGGTCGTGGTGGTGTCGCTGCTGACCTTCCTGCAAGCCAAGGGTGTCGACTTCGCAACAGCGGTCGCGCTCGGCACCTTGTTCGGGCCGGCCCAGGTCGGCGCCCGGTTCGTCGAGCGCCTGTTCGGGATGCGGTACCATCCGCTCTGGACCATGGTGGCCTCATGCGTCCTGATGGCTGTGGGGCTCGGCGTGCTGCTGACGTTGCCGCTCCTTGTCGTCGCGATCCTGATCTATGCCGGCGGCTACGGCATCATGTGGATCGCGCGCGGCACCGTTCCGCTCGCGCTGTTCGGCCCGGATCGCTATGCCACCCTGATGGGACGGCTGGCGTTTCCGAGCCTGATCACCCAGGCGCTGGCGCCTTCGGCCGGCGCATTACTGATCGAGCATTCCGGACCGATGACGACGTTGCAGGTGCTGCTCTGGCTGGCGCTGCTCAACGTCCTGCTGGTCGGCGGCCTGTGGGCCGTCTTCCGCCACTCCGGGACGTCCGAGGCATGACGGCCAAGTCATTTCGGCGTCGGCAGGCCGGCGGCCTTCGCCACCTTTGACCATTTCTCGATTTCGCTTTTGACGCGCTCGGCGAACTGCTCCGGCGTGCTGCCGACCGGATCCGCGCCCTCCCGCGAGATGCGCGCGCGCACCTCGGGCGCGTTGAGCATCTGCACCACCTCGCCGTTGATCTTGCCGATAACCTCCTTGGGTGTGCCGGCCGGCGCGAACATCCCTTGCCACGAGCTAATTTCATAGGCCGGGAAGCCCAGTTCGGCGATGGTCGGCACGTCCGGCAGATAGGGCAGCCGCTGCGCCGTGGTGACCGCAAGTACGCGCATCTTTCCGCTCTTGACGTGGGGCAGCGATGCCGGCACCAGGCTGAAATAGACCTTCACATGGCCGCCGATGATGGCGTTCGTCACTTCCGCGTTGCCCTTGTACGGCACATGGACAAGGTCGACCCCTGCCATGGTCTTGAACATCTCGCCGGCCAGATGCGGCGACGTGCCGACCCCCGCCGAGGCATAGTCGAGCGCGCCTGGCTTGCTGCGGGCGAGCGCGACGAATTCCTTGAAGTTGTTCACCGGCAGCGAGGCGTTCACCACCAGCATCAGCGGCAAGGAGGCAAGCTCGGTGATCGGCGCGAAGTCCTTGATCGGATCGTAAGGTAGTTTGTGCAGGGCAGGGGTGATGGCAAAACCGATCGTCGTCACCAGCAGGCTGTGGCCGTCGGGCGGTGCCTTGGCGGCAATCCCGGTCGCGATCGTG
>JBFXEX010000231.1:0-5321 GCA_050179645.1 Xanthobacteraceae bacterium
GACGACCGCAACGCTCGACGTGCGTGGTTTTGAATTCCGCGCCTTCGGTCGCCAGCCGATCGATCTTGGCTGGCGCGCCGCGTTTCCGGAGTGGCAGCCCGCCGATGAAAAGAGCGACGAGGCGCAGTTGCTGCCGCCGCTACGCGATGGTGAGACCGCGCAACTGCAGGATCCCAAGATAGAGGACAAGGAGACCCGGCCACCGCCGCGCTACAATGAAGGCACCCTAATCGAAGCGATGCAGAATGCATGGCGCTTTGTTGATGACGAGGTTCTGCGGGAGCGCCTGAAGGAAGCCAAGGGCATCGGCACGCCAGCGACGCGAGCCGAGATCATCGGCGGTCTCAAGAAACAAGGTTTCCTGATCGCCCAAAGCAAGCACATCGTGCCGACCGAGACCGGACTCTCGCTGTTCGGCATTCTCAAGCAAGCCGATCCAGCGCTGGTCGATCCGGGCGTGACGGCTCAACTTGAATGCCTGCTCGACGACGTGGTTGTCGGCAAGCAGGAGATGGCGAGCGCGATCGACGCCGTGTGCGATGTCGCGCAGCGCATCATCGGCAGGCTCAAGGAAGGCGCTGCCGCCGGCGGGGCTCCGTTGCTTGGTGCCGCATCCGGCACCGGCGCAGTCGCATATCCGCCAACGCCTGCGATGAGCGTTTTGCCGATAGTCTCGTCCGCCAGAAGAGCATCAAGCCTCCGCCCGGCTACAAAACGTCGATCTCGATCTGCCGCAAGTTCCTCAACGAATACGCGCCCAAGAAAGCTGAGGGTGAAGCAGCCGGGAAGCTCGAACCCAAACCGGTCAGTCCGGCCCAGTTGCTGTACGCCAAGAAGATCGCGCAAGGGAAAGGCCTCGTCATTCCCGACGAGGCCAAGGCCAACTGGGCCGCGATGTCTGCGTGGATTGATTTGAACCGAGGCACCAAGCGTCGCAGGCGCGGTCGTAGCCGCGGGTAAGCTCCATCAGGTTGAAGGCGTACAGAAAGACTGTCCTGGCAGCGGCCGCGCAGCCGCTCGAACATCGTCAGCCTGTCGGCGTCGCAGCAACCGGCCTGCCTCGCCAACGATCAGGCAGAAGGTCACGGCGAGCGCGTCGACCGCCGCGGTCGGAGCCGGCGAATAACCACGACTTTCTGCCAAGTGCGATGCCGCGCAGCCCTCGCTCGGCGGCGTTGTTCGAGAGGCAAGACCGCGAGGCTCCTGGACCGGATGGCGCGGGGTGAGAAACCGAGCGAACTCAGTCGCCGGCTCAAACCCGGCACCGTCCTGATCCGCGAAACCGTCCGTCTGATCTTCCGACACTACCTGGAGCGGCGGTGATGGCTGCGCCGTTACTCGGACGGGCGTGAATGCAACGCGGATGCAACGTCGGGCCGAATTCGCCTATAGTCTCAATGCCCCGCAACAGCCTTCTAAGCTGAAGGTCGGTGGTTCGAATCCACCCGGGGTCGCCACCAGTTCGCCCGGTAAACTTGGGACAACTTGCAATCGTGGCTGGAAGCTCCGTCCTGGACCAGGACGGAGATGGGAAGGCCGGTCGCGCTGCGGCAGCCTATAGCGTGCGGCTCGGAAAGCCCTCGGAACGGACACCAATTTTCCAGGGTCGACATCGTAGCGCCATAAGCGTCCAAGTTTTGACCCCGCCAATCGAAGGCGGATCAATAAATAAGCGACGCCGACCGACGTCCGGACCCACGCGATTTACACCGAGAGCTCGGCCGCCCTAAGTGCGCTTCAAAATGCGGTTTTCGGCGGCGAGATATTCGTTCCGGGCCAAGGTTTCTCGTGCATCGACCACGTTGCGAAGGCCAGGATATGCGCCCAATCCATCAGTCACCCCAGGCCATCGCTCTTTTGGTTGCGGCTGAAACTGTAGCGGATGAGTTCCGGCGCGGCCACAACGAGGACACACAATCCCGTTCATTCTACGCTTTCAAAATTTTTGAACCCATGGGTCGTCGAATGCGCCTGGATCAGCCATTGCCGTCGCCTTGCGCGCGATTTCGACCGCTATGGCAGAATCGCGCAACCTTCATCCGCCTCGCCATGACGCATCATGCTCCGGTGCTTGACCAGATCAAAATCTCATCGCTGAATCCAGACTTCTTGCGCTTCTACAGGGTTACGCCACCACCATGTACGGATATGATTGTCGGGAGTGACACCCGCGTCACCAAACGATCAGAGGTCACGACTTGAAGAACATCCAGGATGGCGGCGAGGCAATACTCGAGGGGTTTCGCAGCTTGAACGTCGAATACGTCATTTCGTCTCCCGGATCGGAATGGCCCTCGCTGTGGGAGGCGCTGGCCCGGCAGAAGCAGAGCGGCTCATCGGGTCCGACCTACCTGGATTGCGGCCACGAGACCCTGGCGGTCGCCATGGCGACGGGCTACACGCAGGTGACCGGCCGCATGCAGGCGGTGCTGCTTCATGCCGGGGCCGGCCTCCTGCAAGGCAGCATGGCGATCTACGGCGCGCGGGCGCAGGCCACGCCCATGCTGGTGATGTCGGGCGAATCGGCCGCCTACGGCGAGGGCAATTTCGACCCCGGACCGCAGTGGTATCGCAACCTGAGCATCGTCGGCGGCCCGCAGCGACTGGTCGAGCCTGTCGTCAAGATGGCGCTGCAGTCGACCTCGGTCGAAACGCTTTACCACGGCGTCGTTCGCGCCGGCGAAATCGCCCAGCGCACACCACGTGGCCCGACCTATCTGTGCGTATCGATGGAGGCGATGATCGCCGAGTGGCCGAGGCCCGAAGCGATGCCCACCGCTGTGCCGCCACCGGCGTCCCGGCCTGCGGCAGAAGACATTGCCCGGGTCGCGGCAGACCTGGTAAAATCGCGATCGCCGTTCATCCTGGTCGAGAGAGCAGGGTCGAACCGGGAGACATTCGACGCACTTGTCGAACTCGCGGAACTGCTCGCCATCCCGGTGATCGATGCGCCGGGCGCCAGCCTGTCGAATTTCCCGAAGTCGCACGATCTCTACCTCGGCCTGGATACGAACCCATACCTGGATGAGATGGATTTTGTCCTTCTCGTCGATAACGAGGCGCCATGGTATCCGCCGAGCAACATTCCGAAGAACGCGAAGATCGTCGCCATTGGCACCGACCCACTCAGAGACACGATGGTCTATCAAGTCATCGGCGCCGAACGCTACCTGGAAGGCGACACGGCCGTGACGCTCCGCCTGCTCACCGAAGCGTTGCGCCAGCAGAATCTGGATGCCGCCGCGGTCGCGGCGCGCCGGGCCCACTGGAAGGCCGAGCACGAGAAGCTTCGTCAACGTCTCGTTGCCGCCGAGCAGAAAGCGGAGACTGAATCCACCATCACGGTTCCGCTGATCGCAAGGCTGCTGCGCGAAGCCGCGCCGGACGCCATCTATGTCGACGAAACCATCGTCCATGCGCGCTTGGTGCGCGAACACATGATGTGGGACGAGCCGTTCGGCTTCTATCGGGCGCCGAGCGGGCTCGGACAGGGGCTCGGCTATGCGCTTGGCGTCAAGCTCGCCCTGTCCGAACGCACTGTCGTGGTCACGATCGGCGACGGCACGTTTCTCTATAATCCCATCGGGGCGGTGCTGGCGTTCGCCGATGAGCACAAGCTCCCGCTTCTCATCCTGGTGTTCAACAACGCCAAGTACGCCGCGATGCAGTTCTATCATGACAAGTTCTATCCGTCGGGCACGTCGATTGCGACGAAGGACTATTATGGCGTCAACCTGAAAGGCGTGAACTACGAGCAGGCGGCGGCGATGATCGGCGGATACGGCCGCCGCGTCGAAACCCCCGCCGGGTTGAAGGGTGCCATCAAGGAAGCGCTCGAGGCTATCGCGTCGGGCAAGAGCGCCATCCTCAATCTGATCATGCCCGCCAAGGTGCGGTAAGCAGATTTGCATAACAATGGCGCTGACGACGGGTCGCCATGCCGTCATGGCCGGTCTTGTCCGGCCATCCACGTCTTTGATACATTTGAAAGACGTAAGACGTGGATGCCCGCGACAAGCGCCGGCATGACGCCTGAGAATTTGTCGCCCTTGACAATTACCCCGGCTTGACGCCGGAGCGACGGACGACGTCGCTCCATACTGTAAGTTCTCGCGCCACAAGCTGGGCGAACTCATCCGGCGTCGAACCGACGCGCTCCGCCCCGAGTTCCTGAAAGCGCTTCACGACCTCCGGAGCCTGAAGCGCATCGCGCGCCGAAGCGTTAAGACGATCGACCACGGCACGAGGCGTGCCGGCCGGTGCGCTGAAACCCTGCCAGACCACGGCCTTGAAATCGGGATATCCCGTTTCGGCCATGGTCGGCAGATTTGGCGCGGCCGGCGAGCGCTTCGGCGTCGTGACCGCAAGGCCGCGCAAGCGCCCGGCAGCGACGTGCGGCAGGGCGACAGGACTGTTCGAGAACATCGCCTGGACGTGACCGGCGATCACGTCGGTGATGGAGAAATTGTCGCCGCGATACCCGACCTGCATCACCTCGATGCCGGCCTGCATCTTGAGGAGTTCGACCACCAGATTGGTCAACGTCGCCGCGCCGTTGTGCGCGAAATTCAGGCCGTTGGGATGCGCCTTCGCGTACTCGACCAGTTCCTTTACAGAATTGACCGGGACCTTCGGGTTGACGACCAGAACGAACGGGTTCTCGCACACATTGCAGATGTGAACGAAGTCGCTCTCGGGCTTGAACGATAGATTTGTGAGCGTCGCGGCCATGACCGGAAATCCGGTCGACGCCCAGCCGAGCGTGTGGCCGTCGGGCGCGGCGCGCGCGACTTGGCCGAAAGCGAGACCGCCTCCCGCCCCCGGCATGTTCTGCACGAGGAAGCTGTGGCTAAGATTCTCGCTCATATACTTGGTGAGAATCCGGACCAGGATGTCGGCTCCGCCACCGGCGGGAAACGGCACGATCATCGTGATCGGCCGCGATGCATTCAACTGAGCCTGCGCCGTCGCCGGCACGGCCAAGGCTGCGCCCGCAGCCAGACGCATGAAGTCACGCCGTCTCATGTAAAATCCTCTCGCACTCGATCCAATTCGCTTTTCTTGCGGTCTGTCGTCGCTCCTGCCGGGCCGTCGACGCGCGGCCGCCCGTTCAATGAGCTACTTGACGGGTGTGATGCCCGCGGCCTTGAGCGCGGCGGCGAACGACTCGTAATCCTTGCGAAAGACCTCTTCCGATTGTGCCTTCGTCAGTCCGCCCGGAACGATGCCGAGGTCGGACAGACGCTTGGAGATCGCCGGCGACTTGGCAAAGGCCGCAACCTCCTTGCCGATCGCCGCCGTGATGGCGTCGGGGGTGGCCG
>JBFXEX010000232.1:0-5238 GCA_050179645.1 Xanthobacteraceae bacterium
TTTTCGGGAAGGACAGCCGCCGCAGGTCCTGATACGCCTCAGGACAATCCTGCAGATCCTCCGTTCCCAAAGAGCGCCAGAAGAAAAATGATACCCAGTGCCAGCAGGAAAAGCATGGCGGTCGGCCAACGCTGCGACTGCGAATTCAGCCACTCGATCGCACCGAATGCGTGTCTTACCGCTTTCCAGTTTCTTGACACTGGCCCGCCCTGACGACCGGTGCCGTCTGTTGGAGAACTCACGCGGCGCAGCACAATCGCCAGCAGCGCGCCCGCAATCAGTGTCCCTATTGACTTCACCAGCGCGCTCGATGAGGTGGCGAAATGAGTTCCATCTACTGGACCTAGGAGATGGACATCCCAGGGGACAAATCCGACCAGGAGAGACAGAAGCGCGAGCGCGACCGCGGGCACGGCCTCGGCATACCGTTCCGTCACTTTCGTGCCCACCAACTTCCGTCCGGGGAAGAAGATATGGGCCAAGACCAGGATGAGATAGCTGCTGGTGAACATGCCGCTCGCCTCGACGACCAGGGTGAGCCATGGTTGGCCTGTTTCGTCCGCTGCCCTGAGTAGAAGATCCTTCGCCAGGTAGGCGCCGCTCGGCACTAGGCCGGTGAGCGCAATTCCGCCCAGCGCGAAGGCGAGCACCGCGAGCGGCGCAACGCGCCAGAGGCCACCGAGGCCGGCCACGCGATCGTGGCCCAGTGACGCGTAGATCACGCCCGCAGACATGAACATCGCGGCCTTAGCCGTGGCATGTGAGATCACCTGCAGCACGCCGCCCGTAAGCGCAGCGCCCGACTGCATACGGCCGACGCTCGCGTCGAATGCCAGCGGCAGCATCAGGAACATGAAGCCGATCTGTGCAAGTGTCGAATAGGCGATTAGCATTTTTAGACGCACCTGCCGCAGGGCGACGATGCTGCCAAACACGATCGCTCCCGTCCCCAACGCCGCGAGTATCTGCGCAGCTGCGAAGGTCATCAGCCCGGCCATGGCTTCGAACCAGAGCCGCACCACGATCAGCAGCGAACCCTTCACGACCAGAGCGGAAAGCACCGCGCTGCCGGCAGGCGGCGCGCCCGCGTGCGCCGGCGGCAGCCATAGGTGCAACGGAAACAGCGCGGTCTTAGCAAGCAGACCGATGGTCATCAGCGCGGCAGCGGCGAGCGCCACCGGTTCGGGCTTGATTCGTGCCGCCAGCAGCAGCATGTCCAGCGTGCCATAGCCGCCGTACAGCAGCGCGGCTCCCAAGAGATAGAGTACCGAACCGATCAGCGCGAACAACAGATAGCGTAGCGCCGCGCGCGTGGTCTCAGCTTTGCCGCTCAGGCTGACCAACGGCACCGCCGCAAACGTCAAGAGTTCAAGCGCAACATAGAGATTGAACAGGTCCGTGCCGAGCATCACGGCGTTGAGCGCGCACCACACCGACAGCATCAGCACCCAGAACGTCAGCGGCCCACGGGCCTCGGACTGGCCGGCCGGCTGGGCGAAATCCCGCCACGCAAACCATCCGACCGCACACATCACCAAGGCAATGACGGTGAGCATCACGGCGGAGATGCTGTCGGCGCGCAGGGCGATGCCGAGTGGCGGCTCGAAGCCGCCGACCAGATAGACGAGCGGGCGTCCGTTGCGCCACACCTCGCCGAGGATCGTAGCCGCTATCGCGAGGCCGGCGGCAAACGACCCGCAGACGAGCATGTTCACACGCCGGCCACCCAGAACGAATGCCAGAAGGATTCCGACGGCCGGCGCGGTCAACGCCAGCACCAGCAGGAAGCCTCCCGCTGTCGTCGTCATCAGGTTAGATCCTGCTCGGCACTCTCGCCGCCGGGCTCGTCACGCAGGGTCGCCTCGCCCGTCTGCTCGAACAGGCGCAGCGTCAGCGCGACCGCCATCGCGGTCGCCGCGAACGCGACCACGATACCGGTGATGACCATTGCTTGCGGCACCGGGTCGCCGCCAACGCCGGCATCGGCACCACGCCGGGCCACGACGCCGAAAAACAGGAAAACGCCGCTGCCCAGCACATTGAACGACAATATTTTGCGCAGCGGCTGGGGATGAACGGCAAGGCCGTAAAGGCCGAGACCGACGAGCGCGGAGGCGCACAAACCGAACAGCGTTGCCGCGCTCATCGCGGCACCGTTCGGGCCGGCGGGCCGGCGGCGAGGAGACCCAGCGTGACCCCAATCGAGAGCGTCAATGTCAGTTCGATCGCAACGATCAGCGGCTTGGCGAAACCGGCTGGATAAGCGAGGAACGCGCCTGCCAACGCCGCGCCTGCGAGGCCGATCGCGAAGAAGACGATCGGTCCCACCGCGGCGAGCCATCGCACCGATGTCTGCCCGATCGGCGGCACCGGCCGCAGGCCGGAGGTCATGACGATAATCCACATTGCCGCCAGCACCGCGCCGCCCTGAAACGCGCCCCCTGGATGATCAGCTCCGGTCCAGCAGAGATAAACGCCCATCAGGAACCCGATCGGTGTCATGACCTGCACGAGTAGCGTCAGGATAGGGCTCGGCTTCGGGTAGAGCGGAAGCCCGGGTACGCCGCCCCATAGCCGGTCCGGGGCGAGTGACCACACGCCAAGCAGCGCCAGCAGGACGACCACCTTTTCCAACAGCGTGTCGAGCGAGCGGTAAACGAAGAGAACGCCCGTCACCGGATTGCCGAGACCGCTGTCTGCGAGTTTCGCCATCACGAGCGGCGCGAGCGTCGCGGGCGGCAGCGGTAGGCTGAGGACGCCGCCGGCGAGGCCAGCGGTGACCAGCCCGCAGGCGATGCCCGCCAGGATTTTCAAGGGCCGGGCGGGTGCGCCATGCGCCCCGGTCGCGCGTAGGCGCGCTGCGGCACCGAGCAGCAGCATGCCAGTGACGCCGCCGCCGATTGCCGCCTCCGTTAGTGCCACGTCGACGGCATTAAGCCGGACCCACACGAGCGCGAGCATCAGTCCGTACACCACGAACACGACGGCGGCCGCAAAGGTCGAGCGCGCCGCGAGGGTCCAGACCGCGATGGCGGGGATGATCCCCGCCAGTAGCAGGTCGAATGCGAATGCCGCACTCATGCGGCGCCGTCTCGCTGGGTCGCACTGGCGATCAGTTGTGCGACGATCGCACCGGACAGCAGAACGAGGAGCCAGGCGGCAACGAGTTTGAGCGCGGCCAGCACACCATCTGCCTGGGGAATGAGTCCCAGCACGATCAGGCCAAGTCCGAGATTGTCCGCCTTGGTCAGCGCATGCAGCCGCGTCAACGTATCCGGAAAGCGGAGCAATCCAACCGTCCCGGCGAAAAAGAAGAATGCACCCGCGAGGATCGCAATCACGCTGAAAACGTCGCGTGCCAGCAGCATCATCGTCGTCCCGGATCAGGGCGGCTGTCGGATTCGGCCGCCGCTAAATCGCGTACAAACGCAACCGAGGCGAGTGCGGCAAGCAACGCCAACAGTACCGCCACGTCCACGATCGCCGGCGCCCCGGTGGCGACGGCAAGCAGCAACAGGACCGCGACCCCGCCGGTCCCGGCAAGCTGCGCCGCCATCATCCGGTCGGCATCGCGTGGCCCCCACAGGATGCGAACAAGACCCGCTACCACGGTGAGCAAAACGATAGCCGCCGTGGCGATCAGGAAGCTAGCCATCGCGCTCGCCTCCGAGAGCCCGCACGAACCGCGCTTCCTCGGCGGCGAGCTGCTCCATCACCGGCTGGGTGACGTCGAGACAGTGCACGATCAGCACGCCCTTTGCCTCGCTGCGGCATGGCAGGGTACCGGGAAGCAAGCTCGTCATCGTGCAGAATACGCTCTGCGCCGTACCGGGTGCGAGTCGCGATCGGTAGGTGATGAAGCCAGGCCGCAATGGCAACCGCGGATCGAGCGCACGCCAGGCCACGTCGATACCGGCGGTGATCGACTGGCGCATCATGCGGAGCAGGTAGATCGCCAGCCCGAACGGATGGACACGCAATGCGCCGGGCGGCAGCAGGCGGACGCTGATCCACGCGGCCACGCCAGCGATCACCGCACCGGCAGCGACATCGAGCGGTTTCAGTCCCGACAGGACCAACCAGATCACCAGCAGGCAAAGCCCGCGTAGGATTGCGCTCGCCATTGGCTATCGAGGGGGTTCAGAAACGTCGCTGGATACCCCGTGCTCCATCACACACCACCTTCCGAAGAGAGGGATAATAATCGCGAACCCGAAGATGAGCGCAATAGCGGGCCGCGCCTCATCATGCAATTCTATGTTGTGGTGATGCGTGGCGAGTATGATCTCCCCTGGACTGCTCGAACAGGTATGACCCGATGGGGCTTCTCGGCATTCTGCTCGCGCTCGCGCTGCTGATCTGGTTCGCCTATCGCGGCTGGAGCGTTCTGATTCTGGCGCCGGTCGCGGCGATCGTCGCCGCCGCGGTTTCGAGCCAGCCGCTGCTCGCCAACTGGACGCAGACTTTCATGGAGAGCGCGGCGGGCTTTCTCGCCCAGTTCTTTCCGTTGTTCCTACTCGGCGCGCTGTTTGGCAAGTTGATGGACGACAGCGGCTCGGTCGAGGCGATCGCGCGCACCATGACCGAGCGGCTCGGCGCGTATCGCGCCATACTCGCCGTCGTGCTGGCCGGCGCGCTCGTCACCTACGGGGGCGTCAGCGTGTTCGTCGCCTTCTTCGTGCTGGCACCGATGGCGCAGGCCTTGTTTCGCGCCGCAGATATTCCGAGGCGACTGATGCCAGCCGCGATCGGACTCGGCACGATGACGTTTACGATGACGGCGCTGCCCGGCACGCCCGCGATCCAGAACGCGATCCCGATGCCTTTCTTCGGCACCACGCCGTTTGCAGCGCCGGGGCTTGGGCTGATCGGCTCCGCCATCATGCTGGGATTCGGCCTGTGGTGGCTCAACCGCCGCGAGGTGGCGGCGCGCACGGCTGGCGAAGGCTTCGGCGCCGGCCCCGACCATGATCCGAAGTCCGCAGCGCGGGACGAGACGATTCGCGAGCGCGCCACCACGGCGCGCGAATTCGATCCGGCGGAAATCGAGCACGGCCGCCACGGCGACAGTCTGCCACCGGTCGCGCTCGCGGCGCTGCCGTTGGTCGTCGTGATCGCGACCAACATGCTGATGGCGCTTGTCGTCCTGCCGCGTCTCGACTTCGCGTTTCTGGCCAAGCCGGAATGGGGCGGCACGTCACTCTCGGCGGTCGCAGGCGTCTGGGCGGTCATCATTGC
>JBFXEX010000233.1:0-5190 GCA_050179645.1 Xanthobacteraceae bacterium
CGGCCTGAGGTTGCCCCTGGCGACCCCTCTCTTGAGTGTTCTCGAAGCGTAGCGTCGGCCGGCGCCTAAGCCTGCGATTATGGCCCCCAAATCCAGAGCGGCTTCCATTTGACTGAATGGAAGCCGCTCCTGTTTCCGCCGCTACGTGGCGCGGACCGCTCGCATCGTGCCGGGGATATTGTAGTCGTGCCGTCAGCTGAGGCCGTGGTGCCATCGACTTCGGCTTTGCACCCGTGAGGGGGCGCCGAATTACCGGGCAGGCGACTGCCGCTTTGGGGGCGACTAAGCGACATTGCCCTGCAACAAACTGCAATGCACCGGCCCTAACGAGACAGGTTTTACGGCTTCCGTTATATTCTTGCCGAGGGGGCAAACATGGAGCGGACTAGTCATGGACAAGCAAAGCGATACCAACCTTGACCAGACTGACGAAGATATCCTCACTGACACAATCTCGGACGAAGCACTGGAAGCCGCTGCGGAGCCGGAGGGGGTTCAAACCACCTTCTCATTCTTTTCCTATCAGTGCTTGGATGTTTTGGTGCGGCGCTAAGGCTGGTTCTTTTCGGTCGCCCGAATGAGTCGCGCGGAGCCATATCAGTTGCTGCCCCAATGGCGGTCAGGGATCAGGCACAATTCAATCGGTCGAAAAGGGCCTTGAGGCTGTTTCACGGCCGCCAAAAACAAGAGCGGCCTCCATTTGACGAAATGGAAGCCGCTCCGCTTAGCGCTTGGTTCGCAGGGAATTACATTACCACTCGGGCCGGGAATACTGGTTGCTCTGGAACGACACGGCGGCTTCCTGACGCGCGGGTGGCGCAGGCTTGCGCTTTGCGGTCTGCTGGCGCTTCGGCGCCGCAGCGGTCTCCTGCTGCTGGGCCGCAGGCGCCCGCGCCGTCACCGTCGAGCCCGAGCCGCTGAGCTCGGGACGCCCGCCGTTCAATTGCTTGAGCGTGTTGATGTACTCTTTCGGCATCAACAGCGAGTTGTCCGGCGCCTTCAGGCCCATGGTCTGCGCGATGTCGCCGACAAAGCGGTTGCAGTTGTAGAGCACCGCATGCCAGACCGGATGGTTCTTCTGCATGCCACGCATCGTGGCGAGCGTCTTCTTGTACTCGGCTTCGGTCAAGCCGACGCGATAACGGGCGATGACGTATTCGTCTTCAAAGTCGCCGTCGCTGGCGCCGGTCTCCGACACGACCGGGATCAGATGCCCGATCATCCAGGGGACCGAGCTTTCGCTTGCCGGGTGCAGGCCGATCACGTCCTTGGCGGTAATCTTCTGCCCCGCGCGCCCATGCACCAGGAAGGTGTGGCCATAGCTGTGCGCGCTGCGCGCCCGGAATTCGATGAAATACGGCTTCCTGGACTTGCCCGGACGATCCGCCGAGATCTTGATCGGCGCCGCCTGCTCCTGCTGCGGGAATGCGGCGGATTGCATACCTGGCAATTGAGCCGGAAAGCGATCGTCCTGCGCCCGTGCGTCCGAAAGATTCAGTGCCATCGCAATTGCGAGGGCGCCAAGGCCCATCAGCAACTTACGGTCGTTCCCTGTCCGCGACATTTTCTTGACTCCCCAGGCCTGAAAGTGCCCCCCGGCATGGCTTAGTCCGGCACCGGAACTTGGCGCCGCAGTCCTCCAAAGCCGAAAGGAGGCCGGTGTGACCCGGCCCCTTTGGCTCTTGGCAGATTAGCCCTTCGTCACGATCGGGGGCGGAGCCTTGCCCTTGCCCTTACCGATCGCGGCGCAGCCCGCCACGCTCACTGCGACGAGCGTCGCAACCATTGCAACGAGAACTTTCTTCATAGGTACCCCCTGTGTTGACCGAGTGCCGGTAACGATGATTCCCCTGCGCCGTGATTCCCCTGCGCGCTGAACCGTCATGATTAGAACCACAATCGATCAAGAGGGCCTAGTGCTCAAAAGCCACAATGAGGCCCAAACTGCGCCATTCCAGGGCGTTGGCGGCAATCCAGCACCGTTTCAGGACGGCAGGATTCAGTGCGTTCCTCTGCTCCTTGCGACCGCTCCCTGTCGTTCGCCGGATTCAGCATGGAAAAATTGGTGATGCACCCGGTTGCGCGTTGAAAGGGGGCGATGCCCGCTGATCCGGCACCCCGAGCGAACCGGAAAGGATCGATTCACGTCGCAACGCGGGACATCACCGCGGCTGCTGCAGTGCACCCACAAATTTCGTGATGAGGCTTCTCGGCAACAGTCGGCAGACCCCTACGGCGAAGCGATTAATGGCGCGGGGAACGACCAAAGACTTGCCGGCCTTGAAGCCGCGCCAGCCGGCTTCGGCCGTGTGAGTCGCGCTGGATCGCGGCATCAGCTTCATCAGCCGGCTTTGCCCGACAGCGCAGCGTTCGAAGAAAGCGGTGCGGACCACCCCAGGTTCGACGCAGGTGACGGTCACGCCGCTGCCTGCGGTCTCCTCGGACAGCGCCGCCGAGAATGAGTTCACATAGGCCTTCGAGGCGTAGTAGGTCGACATGTTGGGACCGGCCGCATAGCCGGTGATCGAGCCGAGGTTGATGATCCCGCCGCGTCGCCGGGCGATCATCCCGGGCAGGAATCGCAAGGTCAGATCGGTCAACGCCCGGATATTGACGCCAATCAGTTCGAGGTGCTCTTGGCGCGACGTTGCCTCGGCCGGTCCGAACACGCCGAAACCCGCGCTGTTGATCAGCACGTCGCAATAGAGCCCCCGCGCCGCCAGTTCGCGCTCGATTTGGTCGGTTGCGTCGGGCGCCCGCAGGTCGATGGCGAGCGCCGCCGACTGCGCCCCGGCGTGGGCGAGTTCGGCCGCGAGCTCGTCGAGGGCGTTCCGCGACCGGCCAAGCAGAAGCAGGAACGCGCCGTCCGGCGCGGCGACCCTGGCCAGCGCCTGGCCGATTCCCGACGAAGCGCCGGTGATGACGATCGCGGGTCTGGTCGGCTCGATCGGCTGCGGCGTCACGGCTTCGTTCGGCATTTCGCTGGGGCAGTGGGCATGTCCGGCCGGGTTCGTGAACCGGCCCGCGCGCAAAGGCAAGCGTCAGCGCGCGGCGGCGTCGATCGCCCGGGCCAGCGACCGGCCGATGCATTCGTAGCCGTCCGCGGAGTTGTGTAGACCATCCCATGATACCAGCGCCCCCGGCGGCAGGCCGGATTCCACCGACCGGCGCATCACCGCGAAGCGGGAGAACAGGCCGACCCGCTCCTGCCGGGCGGCCTCGGCGATCATCGCCTGCATGACCGGGTGCTGCGAGGAAGCCAGCACCATCGGGGCATATTGCAGGTCCATCAGGATGACGTCGGGACCGGCGGCCCGCAACGTCCGTACGCCATTGACAATCAGTTCCTTCAGACCGCCGGCGCTGCCGCCCCAGGCGACATCGTTGGTGCCGAGCTGCCAGACGACGAGGTCGGGCCGGTAGGCCAGCACGTCGCGGCCGAACCGCCCGACCATGCCGGTAATGGTATCGCCGACCTGCCCGCTGTTGACGACCTCGATCCGGGACTGCGGCCGCAGCGCGGTGAGTTCGCGCGCCAACACCTCCGGATAGGTGCCGCCCCGCCGCAGTACCCAGAGCCCGGTGGTAGAGGACGATCCGACCGCCACGATCCGCACCTCGCCGGACTTGAGCCGCGCCGCGGTGCGCGGCAGCGGCACGCCCAAGGCAACCTGCCGGTTGGCCGAAAGGCAGGCCTCGACGACGGAGGACCCACCCGGCGCCTGGGCCGCGGCGCCCCCCGGCCCGGCGACGGTCAGCACGGCGGCAAGCGATACGGCCCGCGCCGTGCGCGCGATCCCGTTCTCCCGAATGAAGCCGCAGACCATCCGCCCGCCCTTTCCCCCGCAGGTTTCAAGCCTTTCGCCGGCGGCTGTCAACGCACCGCCGGCCGGCTGCGCCGTTGATCAATCCGCGCCACAACCGGTCCGCCGCAGCGGGCCAAACGTCCGCGCCGGGCGACGATCCGCATCTGGGGGCCGTGACACCCTTGCAACGGCGTGACGATGCCGATATGTGGCGCGTGGCGGTCAACTCTGATATTCAGCGTCCCGCCGGATCGCGGCCGTAGCGAGGCGGATCGGGGAGCGGGCATGGCCCGGTTGCCGGAATCGTCTCGCGCGACAGCGACCCCGCCTCACCGCCGGACGACGTGCTCGATCCGGCCGACAAAGCGCCCGTAGCTCAGCTGGATAGAGCACCAGACTACGAATCTGGGGGTCGGAGGTTCGAATCCTTCCGGGCGCGCCACGCCTCATCCCGAACAAGCACGCGTATCGATACATTCTTGGCCGCGATAGCCGCCGGCCGATCCGATCAGGTCTGCCTAAAATACGGCTTCGACCTGAGGTGCAGCATCGCGACCGGGTAGGCCATCAGCACGGCGCCGATCACGAGACCCAGCACGGCCGTCGTTGTGGTGGCGGCGCCGTTGGCGAGCGCGGTCCAGAAGATCGCGATGCCCAGCGGCAGGAACAGCACGACCGCGGTGAACACGCCTGGCGAGTATCGTCCCTTGGTCCAGATCATCGGCGCGATGTGGAAGAACACTGCGTTGACGAGCATCAGCCCGGCAAAGCTCAGCGGCGCCAGCGGCAGCGCGTCCGCCAGCATCGCTTGCGCGATCCCGAGTGCAACGACGACGCTGTTGGTGACATAGAAGTCCGGCCATTCAACCGGCAGCCCGATCACCGCCCGCGCCCAGTTGCGCCAGTCGAACATGAACTCTTCGATCATGTGAATGGCGTAGAACGCCATGGCAAGCCAGGCGAGGGTCGTCAGGGTCATCGGGGGCTCCTTGCCGCATAGACTGGTCGCCGAGAACAGTGCGCCCGGCTCCATCTTCCGGCAAACTGCTGTGGCCAGAGCCGTGCAGGCATCCTACTTGATCATCGTGTTGGGCAGCAGCAGCGCGATATCCGGAAACGCGATGATTAGAATCAGGCCAGCCAGCATCGCAAACCAGAACGGAAAGATGCCCGCGAACACCCGTGACAACGGCACGTCCGGAACAAGGCCTTTGACCACAAACACGTTGATACCGACCGGCGGACTTATCAGTCCCATTTCCAGCACAATGACCATTAGGACGCCGAACCAAAGCAGGTCGTACTCGAGCGCTTGAACGATCGGCACCACGATGGGCAAGGTCAACTCGAGGATCGAAAAGCCTTCCATGAACATGCCCAAGAA
>JBFXEX010000234.1:0-5153 GCA_050179645.1 Xanthobacteraceae bacterium
AGCCCGGCCGCGTGCTCCTTCAACACCTTGATGATCTGCTCTTCAGTGAATCTGCTCTTGCGCATGTCCGTCTCCCGAAAGAACGGAACTCTACCCAAAATCGGGGACATCTGCGGGGAGCAGGTCAACTTCATCAACAAACCCCGAATTTAGGGCCGCTCTTGGTTGGCAAAATTCCCTGCGAACATTAACAGGGAACGATTTCCTGCAGAACAGGGATTTGATTTCAGAAAATCAGGCGGCTCGATCATCAGGGTCATTGAACAGGTAGCTGATCACGTAGACAGCGGACAAGCGGATGGCGTGTCGCCGGTAGCGTAGAACTCCAGAACATGCATGTCCGAGTGCCTCAACCTCATTCGATTGTTCGGGTCGAACGATGCCATTCTTCTCAGTTCCGGCGGCTCTCCCACCCTGACTTCCTTGTAGAAGGCGAGGCAATAGCGATTGTCGAGTGATCAGGCGCCGTGGCGGCGTGAACCAAATCAGTAAAATAGTAGAATAATTGCCACGCAGGCATCCGGCCGCAGCGGCGGGCAAGTCCTGCAAAGTGTACGGTCGTCGGAACCGGCGATGCAAGCCCTGAAGTCAAATCGAAACTTCTTACAAAGGAACGATCATGTTTCAGAAGCCCGATGTCTCCGACCTTCGCGCCGCGGCACAAACGCTAGGCATGAGCCCGAGCGACGAATACCTTGCCGCCGTGGAACAGATTATCACGCCTCTCGCCTATGCTTACACGATATTGGACGCGACGCCAGACGAGCTTCCCGCGGTGAAGTATCCGCGCAGTCAATTTTATCGGCCTTCAGTCGAGGAAAACCCGTACGGCGCCTGGTACGTAAAGACGTCGATCAAAGGCAAGTCAGGCGGCAAGCTTGCCGGCCGGCGCGTTGCGCTCAAGGACAATATCTGTCTTGCCGGCGTGCCTATGATGATAGGCGCTCAACTGCTGGAGGGCTATGTGCCTGATGTAGATGCCACCATCGTCGAGCGTATCCTCGATGCCGGCGGCGAGATCGCCGGCAAAGCGGTCTGCGAGTATTACTGCGTCTCCGGCGGCAGCCATACGAGTTCGACAGGACCGGTGCACAACCCGCGCAAGCGCGGCTACACGACTGGCGGATCGTCGTCGGGCAGCGCGGCGCTGGTCGCCGCCGGGGACGTCGACATGGCGATCGGCGGCGATCAGGCCGGCTCGATCCGCATCCCAGCGAGCCATTGCGGCATCGTCGGTCTCAAGCCGACCTTCGGCCTCGTCCCCTATACCGGCATCGGGTTGCTCGAGATCACGATCGATACCGCCGGGCCGATGACCGCGACCGTTCGCGACAACGCCCTGTTGCTGGAGGTGATCGCCGGGCCGGATGGCCTCGATACGCGCCAACGCGGCGTTCCGGCGGGTCGCTATACCGAGACGCTCGACGGCGGCGTGAAAGGAATGCGGATCGCCGTGATCAAGGAGGGCTTCGGTCACCCCAATTCGGAACCCGACGTCGATGCGCATGTGCGCGATGCAGCACAGCGCTTCGCAAAGCTCGGTGCGACAGTCGAGGAGGTTTCCATACAGACGCATGCGCTGGGCTTTCCTGTCTGGGCGGCGATCCGCGGCGACGCTGCGTGCATCATGCTGCTCGAGATGAATGGAGCGGGCATTGGGCACGAAGGGCTTTACGTCACCAGCTTGCTGGACCACGCCATGGGATGGCGCAAGCGCGCGGACGAATTCGCCGACACCTTGAAGATAGCGTCGATCTTCAGCAAATATACGCTCGATCGCTACGGCGGACATTTCTACGCCAAGGCGCAAAACCTCCGCCGGCGCGTGCGGGCCGGGTACGACGCGGTATTGGCGACGCACGACCTGCTTCTCATGCCAACAGTGCCGATGAAAGCGACACCGATCCCTGCAAAGAACGCGACGCCGCAGGAGATCACCCGGCGAAGCTGGGAACCGACGCGCAATACCTGTCCGATCAACGTCACCGGCCACCCCGCGATCAGCATACCATGTGGAATGGAGGACGGCCGGCCGATCGGGATGATGCTGATCGGACGTCACTACGACGAGGACACGATCTATCGGGCGGCCGAGGCCTTTGAGCGCTCGGGAGACTGGACGACGTTCTGAAGTCGCTTGGCGACTTCCACGCGTGGCATGATGCGGCCTTGTGGTCTGTGGATTTTTTTCTGAATCGGTGCTTGAATTCGCCAGCCGGCCCATCGCGCCTACCAAGCGAGGGCTATGATGTTGAACCGCCGCCGCACTCTGCAAACTGGCCTCTCGACGCTGATCGCCGCGGCCGCTCCGCTGCGCGCGTTCGCTCAGACCAAGCCGCGCACCAAAGTCCGCTACAGCGAGGTTGTCCATTCACTTTTGTACGCGCCCGCCTATGTGGCCATCGGCAAGGGCTTCTTCGATGAGGCCGGTCTCGATGTTGCGATGACGACCGCGCAAGGCGGCGACAAATCGCTGGCGATCATGGTCACCAACCAAGCCGATATCGGCCTAATCGGCCCGGAAACGGCGATCTACGTTAAGAACAGCGATTCACCGACCAAAATTCCGATCTTCTGCGGTCTCACGTCGACGGACGGCTTCATGCTCGTCGGACGCGAGAAGGTAAACAAATTCGACTGGAGCATGCTCAAGGGCAAAGACATTTTGGGCTTCCGGCCGGGCAGCACGCCGCTGCTCTTTCTTGAGGCAGCGTTGCGGAAGAACGGTCTCGATCCGCACAAAGACGTCAAGCTCGTGAACAACGTCGGCATCCCCGCGCGGGTGGGGTCGTGGCTCGCCGGGCAGAACCAGTATGCGATTTTCATCGAGCCGGACGCCGCGCAGCTTGAGCTTGACGGCAAGGCGCACTTCATGGCGTCGATAGGCGAGACCGTCGGCCTTGCCGACGACACCACGTTCATGGCTACGGACAAATTCATCAAGGAGCATCCCGAGACGCTGCAAAGCTGGACCAACGCGATCGCGAAGGCAATGAAGTGGACCGCGGAAGCCCCGATCCCTGATCTCGTCAAGACGCTTGAGCCGTTCTTTCCGGGCGTGAACCCGAAAGCGTTGACCGCCGCCGCCGAGCGCTATCGCAGGCTCAATATCTGGAAGACGTCGCCGGTGATCGAGCCGGCAGCGATGGAGAAGTTCCAGGACATCCTGATCCAGGGCGGTGTGCTTGAACCGGGCAAGCGCGTGAAGTTCAATGACCTCGTCGTCACCGAGTTCTTCAACAAGGTGAAGTGATCCGTGGCGGCATCGGGAAGCGTCGCTTCGCCGAAGGTCGAACTGCGCGATGTCAACCTTCGTTACTTCAGCGTCGAAGGCGAGACCGAGGCGCTGAAAGACATTTCGATCTCGATCGGGCCCGGGGAATTCGTCGCGATCATCGGACAGAGCGGGTGCGGCAAGAGCACACTGCTGTCGCTCATCTCCGGCATCCTCAAACCGACCGACGGCGCCGTGCTGGTTGACGGCAAGTCCGTGGCCGGGCCGAGCCGCAAGGTCGGGTATATGTTGCAGCAAGATTATCTGTTCGAGTGGCGGACGATCCTCGAAAACACCGTGCTCGGCGCCGAAATCCAGGGCGCCAACATGACCAAGGCGCGCGAGCGCGCAACGACGCTGCTGACCCGTTATGGCCTTGGTCAATTCCTGCACTACCTGCCGCGCCAGCTTTCCGGCGGGATGCGCCAGCGCGTCGCTCTCGCGCGCACGCTCTGCACCGAACCGGAGATTGTGCTGCTCGACGAGCCGTTTGCGGCGCTCGATTCGCAGACGCGGCTGGCGCTGGCCGATGAGGTCACCATGATCCTCCGGCGCGAGGGCAAAACCGCGATCCTCGTCACGCACGATATCGGCGAAGCCGTCAGTATGGCCGAGCGTGTTGTCGTGCTGTCACGGCGACCCGGGCGGGTGAAGTCGGAACACTCGATCAGCTTCATAACCGCCGACGGAACGCGCCCGCCCCCCTTCGCCGCGCGCAACGCGCCGGAATTCAACGGCTACTTCAACACGCTTTGGCAGGAGCTCGAAGTCCATGTCGAAGGCTGAATCGATCGCAATCGCAAGCCCGAGCCCGCAGTACCGGGCCTGGCTGCGCCGCGAGCGTCGCGGTCATTTCGCGGTGCGGCTCACCCAACTCGCGATCCTGCTCGTGTTCCTAGTGCTGTGGGAGGTGCTGCCGAAAGCACTGATTGTGAACCCGGTGCTTACCAGTTACCCCTCGGCGCTGTGGCCGACGTTCCTCGAATTGCTGAAGTCGACACCGCAGCAGCCAAGCATTCTCGCGCATACCTGGGCGACGGTGTTTGCCACGGTGATTGGATTCACCGGCGCGATGGTGATCGGTACCGTGGTTGCCGCAGCACTTTGGTGGTGGAACGCCCTTTACAAAGTCCTTGATCCCTATCTCGTTGTCGCCAACGCGATGCCAAAGACGGCTTTCGTGCCGATTTTCTACATCTGGCTCGGCGCCACGATGTCGATCTACGGCATGTCGCTTGCGATTTCATTGTTCATCACCATCCTGATGATCTATTCAGGCTTCCAGGGCATCGATCCCAACAAGATCAAGCTCGCCCAGACCTTCGGCGCCACCAAGGGGCAGATTCTGACCAAGGTTGTCCTGCCGGGCAGCGTTCCGACCCTAATCGCAGCGCTCAAGGTGAACGCCGGGCTTTCGTTGGTGGGCGTGGTGGTCGGTGAATTCCAGTCGGCCAATCTGGGGCTCGGTTACCTCATTCAGTACGGCAGCCAGATCTTCAAGATGAATATCGTGATGACCGGAATCACCATTCTGGCGATCGTATCGTCCCTGATGTACCTCGCGATCTCATGGTTGGAGACGGCCGTGATGCGGCGTCGGTAGCTTACCCCCGCGCGCCGGTCGCCAAGTCGGCGCAACCCAGTTCCCCTAAAATTCTACAATCGTCATTCTGCGGTGTATGGCGTGGCCTCTCGGTCTTTCCTCCTCGACAGCCTCCCGTCATATCCGTCTGCGCGCCCATAGATTCCTCATCCCTTACCGAGGAGCCGGATCCATATCCTATTTTCCCTCATGCATTTGGTTGCTGTTCAGATGCCGCCGTAGCGCCAAGCAGGTGCGGCCGAAGTTGTGCGAGGCGCGTCGGGCGACGCATGTGTT
>JBFXEX010000235.1:0-5129 GCA_050179645.1 Xanthobacteraceae bacterium
AAGGTTCTGGCCGGCGCAATGCCGGCTCCCAAGCTCAAGATGACCTTCAGCCCGCGCACCGCGGGCCTGGGAAGCCTCGGCCGCCCCCGCTGGGTCGGCGTCGCGCAATGGCAGGGCGCACCGGTGGTCCGCGAGGTGAAGGCGGCGCTGCCGTCGGCGTGGACGCGGGCGAATGGCGGCTCGCGCGCCATCCACTGCTTCAAGATCGCCACCGGTCGGCATCGCGCACCGGACCCCTGGTACGCGATCAAGGACCGCATTGTGGTCCGGCGGCTGTCGCCGAACAACCGCAAGCTCGATACCGAAGGGCACCCGCTCGAACTCATCAGCCGGAAGTATCTGCGCGTGACCGGACGCGAACTCGCCGCCATCCATCTCGGCAACGGCAACCAGAAGACCGCGATCGTCCACGACCTCGAGAACCGCGACCCCGATTGGCTCGCGTCCGCGGCCACGCGCGCGGCGAATTTCATCCGGCGCGAACAGCGCGAATGGCGGCGCGCAATGCGCTGATCCCGCCGGATGCACCCTCCAAAAGTCGGACGCCGCACCCGAGAGGGCACCCGTGTTCCCACTGGGCAACGTCCTGCGGCGGTTGTATCGTAGGGCCGTCAACAGTGGAGGCTGGGATGCCCTCAGGCACCGTGAAGTGGTTCAATCCGACCAAAGGCTATGGTTTCATCCAGCCTGCAGGCGGCGGCGGCAAGGACGTGTTCGTGCATATCTCGGCGGTCGAGCGAGCCGGCATGAGCACCCTCAACGAGGGCCAAGCGATCGAATACGAGATCGAGGTCAACCGCGGCAAGGAGGCGGCGGTCAATCTGAGGGTGAAGTAGCCGCGCTGCGCCGCCTGACGCGGCGAGGATCGCCTCGCCGCGCCGCTGGTTCAGGCTGCAATCTCCGCTGCGCGGACATGCGCTGCCAGTAACGCTGGCAACCGCGCCGGGTCGCCGCGCGCCATGCCGCATTCGGTGCCGATGCCGTCGACGCGCGCGTAACGGCGTGCGGCCGCAAGCCGCGCCGCATCGCCGGCGGAGTCGTTGTGATGGATCAGGCCGAGATAGAGTTCGGTCTCCGGCCGCAGCTTCAATGAGGCGAGCGGCGCGAAATAGGCGTCGTCGCTGCGGCCCCTCGGCACCGGCAGGTGAAAGAAGTTGATCGGCCGCCGCACGCCTGCGGAGATGGCGTTGACCATCTCGACCATGACGCCGGTGTCTTTCGGCTGCACCATGTGCTCGTCGGCCGGGCTGCCGTAGCAGAGGTGATAGCCAAGCTCGATCGCCGGCGGCACCGCGTCGCCGATTTTCGTCAGAACATCGAGCGTCTCGGTGCGGAAATCGACCGGCCCGGGCTCGTAGTAATTCTCCCAGGCGAGCACCTCCTGGCAGACGTCCCATTGGATGGCGATGCGGTCGTTCGGCAGCGCCTTGGCGATGGCTTCGACCTCGCCGATGAAAGCCTGCGTCAGCGCCGGCAGGATGCGCGGACGGTCGGCCGGCACCATGTTGTTGTAGGTGGGAGCGATCGGCGTCGGGATGCTGATCTGAAACTTGACGCCGGGCGGGATCGCGCCGGCCTGCTGCAGACGCTCGAACACGCTCCAGGATTCGATCGCCATCTCGGCATAGCCGGTCTTGAAGCCGTCCGCGGACGGCGTCGCGCCCGGCTTGATCCGCAGCCGTGGTATCTCGCGCACCAGCTTGCCGTCCCACTGCACGAACCGGAACGGCGGCACGTCCGTGGCGTATTCGATCGCCGGGTTCTCGGCGAGCACGTCTTGGAGGAACCGGATCCAGGTCTTGCGCTTGCCGGTCTCGCCGTCCGGCAGGCGGATGGCATGACGGCCACCGGCATCGGCCAGCGTGCGGAACACGGTCTCGCTGTCGGGCAGCGGAATGCTGCCGACGAAATGGATAACCGGCTCCCGGCTGCGGTCTGCGCACATGGTTTTGCCTCCCGAATGATTTTCGTTGCCGGCATCCTAGCGCGGTTCTGCCTCACTTCAGAGACGCGATTGCGCGTACCGCTGTTGCAGCGAACGCTGTCCGGACTCCCCTCCCCCACGAGCGAAGCGAGTGGTGGGGAGGGGTCGGGGGTGGGGGCCTCCCACTCGACGGCGATCGATTTGATGTCGTGACGACAGACTCGCGATCAACGCAACACCCTCCGTCCCGCTCGCCGACCCCCCCTGCCGCTTCGCGGGGGGAGGG
This sequence comes from Xanthobacteraceae bacterium, assembly GCA_050179645.1. GTDB lineage: Bacteria > Pseudomonadota > Alphaproteobacteria > Rhizobiales > Xanthobacteraceae > VAZQ01. Next base: position 2,211 of record JBFXEX010000235.1, read on the forward strand.
CAAGGAGAGACCGCCTGCGGTCTAGCGGCGCTTGCGGGTGTCGAACTTCGGCAGCGACTGGCGCACGTGATTCATGTCCCGCCACGGGTCCTGCTTCAGACTGCCCAGGCGCTTCCCAAGATTGAGCACCGTGTATTGGTTGGCGCCCGCGGTGCGGCCCAGTTCCTCCCAGGTCACCGGGACCGACACCGGCGCACCATCGCGCGCGCGGGTCGAATAGGCCGCGACCGACGTCTGCTCCAATGAATTGCGGAAATAGTCGATGAAGATGCGCCCGCCGCGCTTGGCCTTGGTCATCTTGGCGAGATAGCGCTCGGGCGCATCCAGCGCCATCGTGGCCGCCACGGTCTGCGCGAACGTCTTCACCGTGTCCCAATCGGTGCCCTTAATCGGCACCACCACGTGCAGCCCCTTGCCGCCCGACAGCTTGACGAAGCTCTCAAGCTCGATGCCGGCGAGCCGGTCACGCACGTCGCGCGCCGCCGCGACGATCTCGGACCAGTTAACGCCCTCGCCAGGATCGAGGTCGAACACGATGCGATCGCACAAATCGAGACTGTCTAGCATCGAACCGCGCACATGGACTTCGAGCACGCCGGCCTGCACCAGCGACAGGAGGCCATCGAGGTCCTCGACCGCAATGATCTGCCGCTTCTTGGTGTCGATGACGGTGCGCAGATGGGCCTCGCTCAGTCCGGCCGACGCGTGCTTCTGGAAGAAGCATTCGCCCGCCACGCCGTCCGGGCAGCGCACCAGGCTGAGCGGGCGGTTCACCACATAAGGCGCCATCCAGTCCCAGGCGGCACGATAGTAGTCGGCAAGCTGCTGCTTGGTGATGCCGGCATCGGGCCAATAGATCCGATCCGGGTTGGTGAAGCGAACCTCGCCTTCCGGCGGATCGTAACTGGACGATTTTCTCCTGCTGCTCGTCGCACGCGCCGGTTTCGTGGCAGCCCGCGCCGATTTCGTCGCAGCCTTCTTCGCGGACTTCGTTTTGGTCTTTGATCCGGACGCCTTGGACTTCGTCGCCATCGCCGGCACCTCGCGCACGACTTCGCGCGCGGGCTTGTCCTCGCGCACGCCCTTGAATGCCGCCTGCCGCACCAAGCCTTCGGCGGTCCAGCCGCCGAGATTGGCCTCGATCACCATCGTGGGTTTGACCCACCGCGCCGCGCGGCGCTCCTCGCGCGGAATGTCGTCGAACGCCGGCTTGTCAATTTCGAGCGGCTGCAGCCGCTTCCACAAGTCACGCGCCACCGCTTGCGTATAGCCGGTGCCGACGCGACCGGCATAGTGCAACTCGCCATCATCGTAGACGCCGACCACCAGCGCGCCGATCGCGTTGGGCTGCGCATTCGATGGCGCGTAGCCGCCGACCACCAGTTCCTGCGCGTTCGAGCACTTGATCTTGACGAAGGCGTCCGAGCGCCCGCTGCGGTAAGGCTCGTTGAGCTTCTTCGAGACGATGCCCTCGAGGCCCATGGCGCACGCATGCGCGAGCATGCGCGCGCCGCTGTCGGTGAAATGCTCGCTGAACCGGATGGTGCCGCGGCCGTCACGGCCAACCAGTTCGGCCAGATCGGCCTTGCGCTCGCCGAGCGGCAGCGGCCGCAGGTCATGGCCGTCGCGATAGAGCAGATCGAAGGTGTAGTAGGCGAACGCGTCGGCGCTGCCAGCCTTCAGCGCGGCCTGCAGCGCCGAGAAACTCGGCACCCCGTGATCTTCGACGACGATCTCGCCGTCGATCAATGCGGTGTCGGCGGGGAGTTCCGCGATCGCCGCCGCGATGTTGGGAAACTTGGCGGCCCAGTCGAGCCCCTTGCGGGTAAGGAGTTGCACCTCGCCATGATCGAGCCGCGCCTGAATGCGGTAGCCGTCGAACTTCACCTCGTGGACCCAACCCGCACTGTCGGGCGCGACTGCGCGCAGCGTGGCGAGCGACGGCGGCACGAAGTCGGGCAGCGGTGCGCCGGCGGGGTCCCGCTCCTTCGTCGCCTTGCCGCGGGACTTGGTCTTGCGCGTCTTGGTGCGCGCGCGGCCGTTGCGCGCGGACGCCGGCTTGCCGCTCGCAGCCGCGCCAGACGCACGCACTTTCTGCCGCGGCGTCACGCCGGCTTCGGTGGCGCCGGCCTTGACGTTGTCCTGCGCGCTGCGATTGGAATTCCACACCCGCTTGCGGCCCTTGCCTTCGGCGATCTCCGGGATCGAGCGCCCGGTGACGACCGACAGCGGCTCCTCGTCGAGGATGTCGGCCTTCGAGCCGCGCCGCGCCGCCTCGTCGTCGGCCTTGATCAGCAGCCACGGCTGCTTGCTCTCGCCGGACTTCGTGCGGATGCGCACCAAGTGCCAGCCGCCGGTGAGCTTTTCGCCGTCGAGGCGGAACGACAGGTGGCCCTTCTGCAAGCCCTTGTGCGGATCGCCTTCCGGAAACCACGCGCCGCGGTCCCAGATCATCACGGTGCCGCCGCCGTACTGGCCTTCCGGGATCGTGCCCTCGAAGTCGTTGTAGTCGATCGGATGATCCTCGGTTTCGATCGCAAGCCGCTTCTCGCCCGGATCGAGGCTCGGCCCTTTCGTCACCGCCCAGCTTTTCATCACGCCGTCGAGCTCCAGGCGAAAGTCGTAGTGCAGCCGCCGTGCGGCGTGCTTCTGCACGACGAAGCTGTGCCCCTTGGCCCGCCTCGCGCGGCCGCGCGGCTCAGGCGTCACGTCGAATCTGCGCTTCTTGCGGTAGGTCTCGAGGGCCACGTCAGTTCGTCTCGGTCTGGACCGGAGGGCCCAAAGAAAACATCAAGATAACATGCCGGCTCGCAGGCCGGGACCGCGGATCGGTTTGTGGCCGATATACAGGCCGAAACGCCCGCAAGCGGACCGAGTTCCGCTCGCGGGTGGGCGCCGTCCCCCGTTCTTGATTTGTTG
>JBFXEX010000236.1:0-4937 GCA_050179645.1 Xanthobacteraceae bacterium
CCGGTGGGGATGCGTTGCGCGCACCCTTGCGGCCACGGAGAGGTGGCTGAGTGGTTGAAAGCACCGCACTCGAAATGCGGCGTACGGGCAACCGTATCGGGGGTTCGAATCCCTCCCTCTCCGCCACGCATAAGCCGTTGTGATATAACAATTTTTTAACCCTCGGTGCGGATTGAAGAATTTCGGCTGGGGAATTCTCTGGTGCGCGCACGACGCTATTTTCTCAGGGACGTTTGTCGCCGTTAGCCCGCAAGTTCTCCGTTCGGCATTTCCGTAGTCCGGTTGCGTGATGACGATGCAATCCCGAACGTAGGCCCGCTAAGCGCTCACCGCGTGCATTCTGCTCCTCACCCTCTTCTTCGTTACGGGTGGTCAGCGCCGGGCGCCGAACTTCGCCGCAAGGTGATGGTGGACAACCCGTCTCGTCTGCACGACGTTTGACGAGACGCGGCCAAAATGTGCGAGCCGTTGCGGTAGCTTTGCCACGATAATTTGCTCTGTGGAGTCAAACGTTCGGTGCGAAAGCACGCATTAATAATCTGTCGTCTGAAGTTCATCCGTGATGCATTGAGCCGTTGAGCGCACCGCGGCAATCATTGCCGGCAGTTTCTCGACGGTGAACCGGAACACCGGACCGCTCATCGTCACGCAATAGCGTCCATCGCCACGGCTGAAGATCGGCGCCGCCACGGCGCGCACGCCTTCCTCACGCTCCTGATCGCTGTAGGTGTAGCCGTCCGCCACAATTTTCTTGAGAGCGGCGCGCAGCAACTTGGGCGTCTTGATTGTCTTTGCGGTGTAGCGGACCGGCACCAGCAGCCGGAAGATCGCCTCCTGCTCGTCGGGCGGCGCATGGGCCAGCAGCACCTTCGAACTGGCGGCGCCCGGCCACGGCAGTATCTGGCCGCGCGAATAGATCATCTTCACCGAATGACGGCTCTCCAGGCGCTCGACCGGGATACTCTGGTGGCCGACCCGTTCGTAGAGCGTGACCGCCTCGCTGAACTTGCGATTGAGCCCGTCGAGATGCGGCATCGCGATCGTCATGATCGACGTAGCGGCCTTGGCAACCCGCGCCAGCGGGAAGATGCGCGGGCCAAGGCGGTAGCCGCCGTGGCGATCCTCGACGATCAACGCATAGGAGCGCAGACTCGTGAGGTAGCGATAGGTCGTGCTGCGCGGCATGCCGAAATGCTCGGCAATCTCGCTCGTCGACCAGACTGGCTTGTCCTCTGAGAACACCATCAGGATGTCGATCGCGCGGTCCGCCGTCGAATTAGCTGCCCCGCCCCGAACCTCGGACGGGTCGGGTGTATTCGCCGCGGCCGCCCGGCCGCCTGCGGTCTTCGGCGTGAGCTTGGTTTCGGGCTGGATCATCGACACGCGGTCCGTTGCCACTGTCTCATATAGTGGTTTGACATGTCCATTATACTGAATTAGCAAAAAAGGCGAGGCCGCCGACGACGGCAATGACCGTTCGGCACATGGCGCGCCCGCGACGCCGGGGAGAGAAACCGATGCGCTACCAGACGGTGCTGGTCGAGATCAAAGACAAGGTGGCGAAGGTCATCCTCAATCGCCCCGAGAAGAAGAACGCCATGAACCCGCAGCTCATCGTGGACATGACGCAGGTGCTGGAAGACCTGCGTTACAACGATGATGCGCGGGTGCTGGTTCTGACCGGCGCCGGCGACGCGTTCTGCGCCGGCATGGACCTCAAGGAGTTCTTCTACGACCTCAAAGGCAAGAAACCGAACGAGTACGACCGCTTGTTCCGCATGCTGCAGGAATGGCGCGGCCGCACGCTGCGGTTCTATCCGAAGCCGACGATCGCGATGGTGAACGGCTTCTGCTTCGGCGGCGCGTTCCCCAACGTCGAGTGCTGCGACCTCGCGATCGCCGCCGACGAGGCGCAGTTCGGCCTCTCGGAGATCAATTTCGGGCTGTTCCCGGGCGGCCACGTGTCGAAGACGCTGGCCAATCTGTTTCGCCCGCGCGATGCGCTGTTCTACGGCATGACCGGCCGCCGGTTCGACGGTAAGAAGGCCGCCGAGATCGGCTTCGTGAACTACTCGGTGCCGCTCGCGCAGCTCGAAGCCGAGACGATGACGGTCGCCAAGGAGATCGCCGGCAAGGACCCGGCGGCGCTCCGTGCCACCAAGGATGCCTACCGCCATTCGCTCGACATGGGCTGGGAGGCGGCGATGAACTACAGCGCCGCGAAGGAGAACGAGCTCTATCTCGCGCAGAAGGGTGCCTGGGTGGAGAGCGGCATCGGCGACTTCATGAAGGGCCTCTACAAGCCCGGGCTATCCGGCCACGAGACGGTCAAGAATCAATAGCGGCCCGTTCGAGCAGGTTCTCCGGAAGTCTGCCATGAAGGTCCTCGACGGCATCCGCGTCCTCGATCTCGGCGGGTTCATCACCGGCCCGTTCGCCGCCCTGCTGCTGGCCGAGCTCGGCGCCGATGTGATCAAAGTTGAATGGCCTGGAAAGGGCGATAAATTCCGCGCGGATCGCCACGGGCTCTACAGTTCGCAATTCCAGGCGCACAACCGCGACAAGCGGTCGATCACGCTCGACTACGCTAAGCCTGAAGGCCGAGCGGTGCTGCACGCGCTTGTGCGCGCGTCCGACGTGCTGATCGTCAACTCGCGGCCCGGCGTCATGGAGAAGCTCGGCGCGACCTATGCCGATCTCAAGGCGGTCAACCCGCGGCTCGTCTATTGCGCGATCACCGGCTTCGGCGCCGATGGCCCCTATGCCGACCGTCCGGCGTTCGACAATGTCGGACAGGCGCTGTCGGGCTGGATGAGCCGGCACCGGCGTGGCGATGATCCGCGCGTCGCCGGGCCCGCGATCGCCGATCCGGTGACGAGCTACTACGCGGCGATCGGCGTGCTCGGTGCGTTGGTCGAACGCGCGCGTACCGGCCAGGGCCGGCTGATCGAGGTCAACCTGTTGGAGTCAATGATCGGGCTCGCGATCGAGCCGATCACCTCGTATTTCACGCTGCGTCAGCCGATCCCCGTGTTCGAGCGCGCGGCGACCTCGCAGGCCTACAACCTCACCTGCCGCGACGGCAAGCGCATCGGGCTGCATGCCTCGATGCTCGACAAGTTCTTCTACGGCTTGTGCCGAGCGATCGAGCGCGAGGACTGGATCGAAAAGTATCCGACGCGTCAGCATCGCATCGAAAATTACGAGACGCTGGCGGCGGAGCTGAGCACGATCTTCCGCGCGCGGGACCGCAGTGAATGGGTGACGCGCCTGGAGACTGCAGTGGTGCCGTTCGGCATCGAGAACGAATTGAAGGATCTCGAGGACGATCCGCAGATCAAGCATCTCGGCGTGTTCTACGAAGTCGAACATCCCAGGTACGGCAAGGTCAAGGCGCCGCACCGGCCGGTGCGCGTCGACGGCAGCCGGGAGATCGATTTCCGGCCGCCGCCGGACCTCGGCGAACACACCGACGAAGTGCTGCAGGAGATCGGTTTCTCGGCCGATCGCGTCGCCGAGCTGAAGGAGGCGCGCGTCATCTAACCGCGAGGTTCGAGTGCCAATGGACAACAAGACGTATTCAGTACGGTCCTGAAATCCGAGACTGAACGAGAGAACGAGAACACGTGACCGGGAGGAGATGAAATGACCAGCCTGACAAATGGCACGTTCGGGTCGCCGCTCGACCGGCGCACCTTCACGCTCGGACTCGCCGGCGCCCTTGCCGCACCATCGATCGTGAGGGCCCAGGCGTTTCCATCCAAGACGATCCAGATCGTCGTCCCGAACGCGGCCGGCGGCGTCAACGACGTGCTCGCCCGGATCATTGCGCAGAAACTGCAGGACCAGTTCGGCAAGTCGGTGGTGGTGGAAAATCGCCCCGGCGCCGGCGGCGACATTGGCACCGAATCCGTGCTCAAGGCCGAGCCCGACGGTCACACGCTGGTGATGGGCTCGATTGCGCTGACGCTCAAGCCCGCGCTCTACAAGACGCTGCGTTTCGATCCGCGGACCGATATGACGTCGGTTGCGCGCCTCGCCAATCAGCCGATGATCATTGTCTCGAAGCCGAACCTGCCGGTGAAAGACCTCGCGGATTTCATCGAACTCGCCAAGGCCAGCCCCGGCAAGCTCTCATTCGGCACGCCCGGCCCCGGCACGCCGCAACATTTTGGCGCCGAGATGCTCTCCGCCCAGACCGGCATCAAGATGATCCATGTAACTTATCGCGGGGCGGTGCCGGCGATGACGGACATCATGTCGGGCCAGATCGACCTCTACTACGCCACCGAAACGAGCGGCGGGGGGCATATCGCGGCCGGCCGCATGAAGCCTCTGGCGGTCACCGGCGAGCAACGCATCGCGACGTTTCCGGACGTGAAGACGATCGTGGAATTCGGCCTGCCAAAAGCCACCATCGGCATCTGGTATGGGCTCTTCGGCCCGCCGAAGATTCCGGAAAGTGTGCTCTCACGCCTTTCGGCCGGACTGCGGACGATGTCGAACACCGACGACTATCGCGGTCGGCTTGTTAAGCTCGCACTGCAGAATGCAATGAGCACGCCGCAGGAACTGAAGGCGCAGATCGAGCGGGAGATTCCGCAGTGGCAGGCGGTCGCGCAGGCCGCCGGGATCAAGCAGCAGGATTGAACCAGCAGGCTTTCCGACGCGTGGCCATTGCGCCCCGGCAGGTACGCCTGCGGCGACGATTGGCGTGTTGCAAAGCGCGCTCCCCGAGTTCTGCCACAGCCTCGACCGTCAAGTCGCGGGAGTCGGTGGCGTTGTGCAGATTGGGGCCGCCGCGGATATGCTCCGCCTATCACCGCGCCGAAATTGAGAGGTGGGGCGAAGTCGCGCGCGTCTTCTGGTCCAAGATGAAGCGAGGCCGGAGTGCCGGAGGACCGATCCGGCCCGCGTCGCACCACGATTGATCCGCG
>JBFXEX010000237.1:0-4813 GCA_050179645.1 Xanthobacteraceae bacterium
GATGGTCGGCTTCATTTTGATGAACAGGTCATTTTGCAGCCAGATCGTCAATCCGCCGAACACGAAAACGAAAACGGCAGTGACGAGCGGCATGATGGCAATCTTGCCGAACAATAAACGGGACGCGACGAGCGAAACGACGGTGGCGGCCATGAAGGCCTGGGTCGCGACGAAAATTCCGGCAACGGAATTGGTAATGAAGAATACAGCGAGCGGACCAATCTCGAGGGCGAGCTTGAGGACCTGCATCAGGCCCGAACCGGGTTCGGGCTTGTCGGTGTTGGCGGTCATCGCGGCAACCTTCCCGGTTACTTGCCGTGCCGATGGTTCGGCAGGTCGTGGGGACTTCTCGTGGGCGGAGCCGTGGTGAAAGGCCGGTCCTCAGAACTGCCGCGCGGGGCCAGGGCGCCGCGAGCCGCTTGTGCGGGGGTCGACAAAGGCCTGAGCGAACTCGGCGACACCAGGCCTCGGTCCGGGAGCGGCCGGAATCGCGGTTGCCGCTGTGGCGGCGGCCGCGGCGGTCGTGCCACCGGCGGCCGACGCCTCCTCGGGTTCGGCGATCCTGTAGCGCTGCATGAGGCGCGTGAGAAACCATGCGTAGGCACCTGAAAGCGGCATGATCAGCGCGATCTTGAAAAGGATCCACACGTTAACGCCGTCCATCTGATAACCGAGGATATTGTAGATGGCGTCGTCTTTGAAGGTCAGCCGCACAAGCTCGTTGGCCACCGCCGTAAAGACGAAGAACCAGGCAAAGCTCCACGTAAATCGATCCCAGCCCTCTTTCGTGTAGTGGAATGTCTTTTCGAACACGTACTTGAAGAAGTTTCGGTTCATCCAAAGGCCGACGAAGAGGAATATTGCGAACATCGCATTGAAGATTGTGACCTTGATCTGCACCCACATCGGATCATGCGTGATGATCGTCAGCGCGCCGAAGGCAAGCGTCACGCTGGACGCGATGAGAGGGAATGCAGGCAGCCGCTTGAGCACGATCCGCATCGCAACGATGGCGATCACCGTGGTGATCAGCAGTGCCCACGTGCCCGCCGTGATCCCGTAGGCCGCGTTGACGATGAACATGGTGACGAGTGGTCCGAACTCGCTAAGGATGTTCACAGTCTGTTCGGCGTTGAACGGATAGAGCTTCTTCAGATTCATGTGCGCCCGTTCTCTTTCACTGTCCGTCTCACGGTCTGGATTATCTCTTTGCAATCCAGTTTCATATGTCCGCGATCGCCTTGGCGAACGCGGCCGCGTCGAACGGCTGAAGGTCGTCGATACCCTCGCCCACGCCGATGGCGTGAACCGGAAGGCCGTGCTTTTCGGCGATGGCAACGATGATCCCACCGCGCGCCGTGCCATCCAATTTCGTCAGAACGAGGCCCGTCACGCCCGCGCGCTGTTGGAAAACTTCCACCTGTTGCATCGCGTTCTGTCCGGTGGTCGCGTCGAGCACCAGAAGGACGTCGTGAGGGGCCTCGGGGTCGAGCTTGCGTAGGACGCGCACGACCTTCTCCAGCTCCTCCATCAACGACTGCTTGTTCTGGAGGCGGCCGGCCGTATCCACGAGAAGGACGTCGTAGCCGCCAGCTTGCGCGTCGCGCAGTGCGTCGTAGGCGAGCCCGGAGGCATCGGAACCGACCTCGCGTGCAATGACGGTTGCGCCGCTGCGCTGCCCCCAAACCTTTAACTGGTCGATCGCCGCGGCGCGGAAGGTGTCTCCCGCCGCCATCATGACTTTTCGTCCCTCCGCGGCGAGCCGCTGGGCCAGCTTGCCGATGGTCGTGGTCTTGCCGGTGCCATTGACCCCCACCATCAGGACGACGTGCGGCTTACGTCCGGAATCGATCCTCAGCGGCACGGCCACGGGCGCAAGAACGCGCTCCACTTCGGCCGCCAACACCGCTCGCACCTCGTCGGGCGAGATGCCTTTTTGATAACGGGTTGCCGAGAGTGCCTCGGTGATACGCATCGCGGTTTCGACCCCGAGATCGGCCTGGATCAACAAGTCTTCAAGGTCCTCGAGCGTATCAGCACCGAGCTTTCTTTTCGTAAAAAGCCCCGTGATTCCATCGCTGAGCCGCGAGGAGGTTTTCGACAGGCCGCTCTTGAGCCGCGACAGCCAGGAGGATTTCGGCGGGGCCTCTGGAGCATCTCCGTCCAATTCGCGCGCCGCGGCAGGTCTTGCCGGAGCTTCGTCCGCCGATGAGATGCTTGCCGGCGAGGCAACGCTAGGGGCGGGCTCGGGAGGCGTGGAAGCCGTCGCTTCCATCGGAGCGATCAAGCCGTCTTCGGGCGTGGCGGGGGTCTCGGGGTCCCGCGCCGCCTCTGCAGGCTCAATCTCGTTTTTCTCCTCGCCCTTGAACAGGCGGGAGAGAAATCCCTTCTTGCGCTCGGCGGAGGTCATGGTCGATCTCCAGAGACGCATTCGACAGCGCTCAACCGCTCGCCGTCATGCCCCCCGATGGCAGCCATGACGACCGTGCCGACGGGTGCCGGCGTCGCAAGATTTACCTCCGCGAATTGCGGTGTGCGGCCCAGAGTGGCGCGCTCCATCAGAACCGGCGCGGTCGTGCCCACCTGTGCCGACAGGTAGCGGGACAGCGCCGCGTCGGCCACGGCGCGCAGACGCTGTGCGCGTTCCTTCACGGTGCGGCGGTCGACCTGCGGCATGCGTGCGGCCGGTGTTCCCGGACGTGGCGAATAGGGAAAGACGTGGACGAACGACAGGCCGCACTCGTCGATGACGGAGGCGGTCGCATCGAACAGCTCCTCCGTTTCGGTCGGGAAGCCCGCGATGAGGTCGGCGCCGAAGGCGATGTCCGGGCGCAGGGCACGCGCCTCCTCGCAAAAGCGGACGGCGTCGGCACGCACATGGCGGCGCTTCATACGCTTCAGGATGAGGTCGGAGCCAGACTGCATGGACAGGTGCAGGTGCGGCATCAGCCGCTCCTCCTCTCCCAGGGCACGCATCAGCTCGCCGTCGGCCTCGACCTGATCGATCGAGGAGAGCCGGAGACGCGCTAATCCCGGCACCGCCCTGAGGATCTGGCGCACGAGCCGGCCAAGTTTGGGTGCCCCCGGCAGATCGTGGCCCCACGAAGTTATGTCGACGCCGGTGAGCACGATCTCAGCGAACCCCCTGTCGTCGACCAGACGCCTGATTTCACGCACGACGTCGCCAGCGGGTACCGATCGAGACGGGCCGCGCCCAAACGGAATGACGCAGAACGTACAGCGGTGGTCACAGCCGTTCTGAACCTGGACATAGGCGCGCGCCCGGCTGCCAATACCGTCGATCATGTGAGCGGCGGTCTCACGCACGCTCATGATGTCGTTGACGGAGACGCGCGGCAGATGGTCGACGGCGAGCGCGCGGAAAGTCTCGGCCTGCAGCTTCTCCGCGTTGCCGACCACGTGGTCGACCGCTTCCATATTGGCGAACCTCTCCGGCTCGATCTGCGCGGCGCAGCCGGTCACGATGATGCGCACGCCGGGGCGCTCGCGGCGCAGCCGGCGGATCGTCTGGCCAGCCTGCCGGATGGCCTCCTGGGTGACAGCGCATGTATTGACGATCACGGCATCGGACAGTCCGGCCGCGATGGCGTTGCGCTTCATGACCTCCGACTCGTAGGCATTGAGCCGGCAGCCCAGCGTGATGACCTGAGGACCAGCCGTCTCCGGTGTGGGGACATGCAGTTCCCGGTTCGCGGCCTCGCCAGGAGGCTCGCATCCTCGCGTGTCTGAAACGTCGTCGCGCATATTCTCAGGAACAGCTTTCGTCTCGTTTCCGGGGTCAGGCCGGCAGAGGGGTGAGACCGTCGCGCTTCAAGGCGCCGCGGAATTCAAGCGTCGCCGGCCCGGTCATGAGGATGCGGTTGTCAGGCGTCCAGGTGATGACGAGGTCGCCGCCGGGAAGATGCACGCGAACCGTACGCTCGGTCATCTTCTTGCGCATCGCGCAGATGGCAGCGGCGCAGGCCGCGGTACCGCAAGCCTTGGTCAGACCGGCCCCACGCTCCCAGGTGCGAATCTTCAGCGCCTTGGGAGACAGAACCTGCGCCACGGTGATGTTGGCGCGCTCGGGAAAGATCGGATGGTTCTCGAGCAGCGGCCCGATCCGCTCCAGTTCGATCGCCGCCACGTCGTCAACCCAGAACACGGCGTGCGGGTTGCCGACGTTGACGACCGCGGGGGAGTGAAGGATCGGTCTGTCGATCGGGCCGGCTTGCAGCTCGATCTGCCGCGTATCGTGAAAGGGCTCCGCGAGCGGGATCTCGTCCCAGCGGAAGCGCGGCTCGCCCATGTCCACCGTGATGTTGTCGATCGTCTTGACGCTGGCCGACAGGTCGCCCGCCGGGGTCTCGATGGCGATTTCGCCGCTGCCCTTTTCCTGTGCGACCAGGAATGCGACACAGCGGGTGGCATTGCCGCACGCGCCGACCTCCGAACCGTCGGCGTTGAGGATGCGCATGCGCACGTCGGCGCGGCGCGACGGCTCCAGCACGATCACCTGATCGCATCCGATTCCGCGCTCGCGGTCGGCCAGATGCACCGCTTCCTCCGCTTCGATGCGCACGGGCGCGGCGCGCCCGTCGACCACGACAAAGTCGTTGCCGAGGCCGTTCATCTTGACGAAGGGAATGGTGGTGGGTGGCGTCATGCGCCCATATATGGCGAGGACCTTGGAAATCACAATTCGCAATCGGGCGGCCTTCCGGGACCTCCGCCAGGCGGCTGTCCGAGTGTGGCGCGCGGGACCGAGGGGCGCCTCGGCAACGAAAAGCTCAAGCCGGTGGGGGCCATCATG
>JBFXEX010000238.1:0-4561 GCA_050179645.1 Xanthobacteraceae bacterium
CAGCGGCTTCGCCGGCGCCGTCACCTTGACCTCGACGCCGCGATCTTGGGCGAGCATTTGCAGACCGTCCGCGACCTGCCGGACGATGGCGCCGAGGTCGACCTCTCGGTCCGGCCGCAGATGCGCATTGAGTTCGATCCGCGACAGCGAGAGAAGATCGTCGATCAGGCGGGCCATGCGGGTGGCCTGGGCCTGCATAATCTTGAGAAACCGCTCGCGGGCCGCGGTATCGTCGCGCGCCGGGCCCTGCAGCGTGTCGATGAATCCCGAAAGGGTGGCGAGCGGCGTGCGCAGTTCGTGGCTGGCATTGGCGACAAAGTCGGCGCGCATCTCCTCGGCACGCCGCAGCGGCGTCAGGTCGTGGAACGCAACCAGCATCAGACCGCCGGTCGGCGGTGTCGTGACGCCGGCGATCGGGCTGACGATTACCTCGTACCAGCGATCGACCGGCACCCGGCTGAACACCTCGACCCGGTGCGCGACTCCGTCGGCCCGCGCGCGGCGGATCGCGTCGACGATCTCGGGATTGCGTAGCGCCGATGACACCGGCTCACCGCGGCGCAAGCCGGGGGCGATCATGCGGGCCTCGGCGTTCATCGCCAGCACGCCGCCGTGGCGGTCCAGCGCAATCACCGGGTCGGGCAGCCCAGCCAGCACCGATCCGATCAGCCGCTCGTCGACCCGCACCATCGGCCGCTCGCCCGGCCGCAGCGCCGAGGGCAGCGCTTCGCCGCCGGCGGTGGCGATCACAGCGACGACCACGGCGCCGAGCGTCACCAGCGCCGGCACCGCGCCGAGCACCCCGCTCAGCCACAGTACGCCCACCGCGATGGCGGTCACCGACAGGACCAGCCGCGCGCGCCTGAGCCGGCCGAGCCAAAGCTCGCGGCGCCCGGGATCGCCGCTGCCCGGCATCAGCGATCCCCTGTCTGGTCCCGGTGCGGTTCGGCCGCGGCGGGCCCGTCGGCAACCGGGGCAGGAACCAGGGGCGCAGCACGAGGCGCGCGCGGTGTCCCGACCGCGAGCCAAAGCTCCCGCGCGCCGAGGATCATCAGCGAAAGCGCGAACGGTACGATGTAATAGAGCAGACGGAACAGCAGCAGCCCGGCCAGCAGCTGCTCCTTGTCGAACTGCCAGAGCGCCACCAGCATCGCGGCGTCGAAAACGCCCAGCCCGCCGGGGGCGTGACTGGCGAACCCGAGCAGGGTCGCGGTCACGAAGATCACCGCCACCGTCACGAAGCCGATATTGGGCTCGGCCGGAACCAGCATGTACATCGCGAGCGCACAGAAGCCTAGATCGACGATACCGATGCCGATCTGCAGAAGCGTCAACGGTCCGCCCGGCAGGGTCACGCTCCAGCCTTGCCGTCCGACGATCCGCGGCCGGCACCAGACCCAAGCGACATAAAGCGAGAGGATGATCAGGACGAGGATCGCAGCGCTGCGATTGAACCAGTCCGGCAACTGGTTGATCGCCGACGCGGCCTCCGGCGTGTAGGCGATGCCCAGCCCCAGCACAGTGGCATTGCCCAGCCAGAACGTCAGGCCGGCGACAAAGCAGATTTTCGCCACCTCGATGGCGCTGAGGCCCCAGGCCGAATAGATTCGGTAGCGCACCGCGCCGCCGGTGAAGACGCTGGCGCCGACGTTGTGGCCAACCGAGTAGCTGGTGAAACCGGCGAGCGCCGCGATCCGATAGGGAACGTCCCGTCGGCCGATCGTACACAGGGCAAACAGGTCATAGAACGTCAGCGTGAAATAGCCGCCGGCGACGCACAGCGCGGCGAGCGCAATGTTCCGCCAACTGGTCGTCACCAGCGCTTCGACCACCTCGTGGAGGTTGATGTCGCGCAGGATTCGGTAGAGCACGACCACCGCAATCGCGATGAGCGCCACGCTCAGTACGACGCCGATGCGGTGGAGGCCGACCCGGCGATCGCAGACGTGCACGGCCGCGCGCAGCAAGCCGATCGCGCCCGGCTTACGATAGGGTGATTGCGCGTCCATCAATCGATCCAAAAATGGCGGCTGTCGGCATTCTGCTCATATCGACGTTGCAGCGTTCGATTTCCATCCCGTCTGGCAGCGGCCACCAATAGGGCGGAATCAAGGTTCGGAACCGATGGCCGGCACCGCTTAGCAAAAGTCCGATAGCGGTGCGAGGGCACATCTGCGTCAATGTCGCGCTCCCGCGGGGAGCCCCTGCCGGCTCCGTCGACGATCTGATAACGTGAACCTCGGCACCCAAGCCGGTACCGGTACGCGGTCGCGCCGGGATCGCGATGCCCACAAAAACGGAGGAACCCCATGACCGGAGAGCCCGCTCCCGCCGACCATACATTCCCGCGACGCGCCGTGCTGATGGGCGCCGGTCTCGGCATGGGCGCAGGGCTGATGTCCGGCGTGGCGTCGAATGCGCGGGCGCAGAGCGCCCCGGCCGCGCCCGGCAACGACACGTCGGTCTGGAGCGCGGAGTATTGGGCAAACAAGGACAATGTTCGGCTCAACCTGTGGCGCAAGCGGGTGGGCGCCCCCCAACCGGGCGAACCGACGCGGCCGGTGCTGTTCCTGGTGCACGGCTCGTCGAACTCCACACGCACATCCTATGATCTGACGGTACCGGGCAAGGGCGAATACTCGTTCATGAACATCTTCGCCCGTGATGGCTACGACGTCTGGACCATGGACCACGACGGTTACGGCTACTCCGGCAGTTCCGGCAATAATTCCGACATTGCCAGCGGCGTCGAGGACCTCAAGGCGGCGATCCCGGTGGTCGGCAAGGAGACCGGGCAGCAGCGGATGCATTTCTACGGTACGTCGTCGGGTGCGATCCGCGCCGGCGCCTATGCGCAGGCGCAGCCCGAGCATGTCGGCAAGCTGGTGCTCGCCGCCTTCACCTACAAGGGCAAGGGCTCCGCCGAAATGGCCCGGCGCAACGCGCGGGCCGCCGAGCTACGCGCCAATCCCCGCCGCAGGCGCGACGCCGCCATGATCCGCTCGATCTTCAGCCGCGATGGCCACGCTTCAGCGTACGATCCGGCGGTAACTGACGCAATCATCGCCCAGGAGATGAAGTTCGGCGACCAGATCCCGAGCGGCACCTATCTCGACATGGCGGTGAACCTGCCGCTGGTCGATCCCAAGAAGGTGTTTTCGCCGGTACTGATGATCCGCGGCGAACACGACGGCAACTCGACCAACGACGACCTGTTGGAATTCTTCCGCGACCTGCCGAACGGCGATCGCCAGTTCGTCATCCTGCCGCACACCGCGCACAGCATCGGCTACAGCAACAACCGTCACCTGCTGCACTATGCGGTAAAGAATTTTCTGGCATCGCCGGCGGCGGTGCAATCCTGACCACCCCCCGACGCATTCGCGTCACGACACAATAAACAAGGAGGACGCCATGCGCGGCCGAGTTTTGCTCTTTGCATTGATCGCTGTGGTCTTGGGCCTGCAACCGGCCCAAGCCCAGCTCGAAAAGCCGAACCTCACGCTCGCGGTCGGCGGCAAGACACTCGTGGCATATCTGCCGCTGACCATCGCCGAGCGGCTCGGACTGTTCGAGAAAGAAGGACTCAAGGTCAGCATCAACGATTTCGCCGGCGGCTCGCGGGCACTGCAGTCGCTGGTCGGCGGCAGCGCCGACGTGGTGTGCGGCGCCTACGAGCACACCATCCTGATGCGCGCCAAGGGCATCCACATCAAGACGATCGCGCTGCAGAACAATTCGCTGGGCACGGTGATCGGCCTGACGCCCGAGAGGGCCAAGTCGTACAACGGCCCCAAGGATCTGGCGGGCCTCAAGATCGGCGTCACCTCGCCCGGTTCGGCGTCGAGCCTCGCCGTCGCGCTGATGCTAGCCAAAGCCGGTCTGACAGTCGACAAGGTGTCAATCATCGGCGTCGGCACCGGCGCGAGCGCGGTTGCGGCGATGAAATCCGGCCAGATCGACGGCATGTCCAACTTTGATCCCGCGATCCTGCTGCTGGAACGCGACAAGCTTCTGGTTCCGGTCGTTGATTCGCGCACCCGCAAAGGGCTCGACGAGCTCTACGGCGGACCGATCGGCGGATCGTCGTTCTATGTCACCGAGGACTTCATCAAACGCAACCCGCGCACCGCCCAAGCGTTCGTCAATGCCATCGTGAAGGCGATGCACTGGCTCGCCAAAGCCTCGGTCGACGATATCGCGGCGACCGTACCGACCGAGTACTATGCGGGCGGCGATCGCGCCATATATACCAAGATGCTGGAACTCAATCGCGGCGCATTCACCAAGGACGGCCGGATCGAGCCGGCATGGGCCGAGACCACCTACCGGGCGGTGTTGACCAACGACCCAGCGCTGAAAAGTGCCAAGATCGACCTGAAGGATACCTACGACAACTCGTTTGCCGACAAGGCCAACGCCGCGTCGCGCTGACGCGATTGCCCCTACACGATTGCTCGTTCGTCACTGCGAGCGAAACGAGGCAATCCAGCTTCATACGAAGACTGGATTGCCTTGTCGCTTGCGCTCCTCGCAATGACGGACAACAACCCGCCTAGTA
>JBFXEX010000239.1:0-4447 GCA_050179645.1 Xanthobacteraceae bacterium
GGGGGTGGGGGGGGGGGGGGGGGCATTTCTTGGAACCGTGCAAATGATGACCGCCGGTGCCGCGGAATACCCCCCACCCCGGCTCGCTTCGCTCGCCGACCCTCCCCACCGCTTCGCGGGGGGAGGGTTGGCTGCGGCACGACCTATTTGTTTGTCGCATCATTTTCGGGACTTCGAGATGTGTGCATACCCCGGGGAGAGGGAGCGCACCGAGATCGCGGCGCTATCACGCTTCACAGCGCCATGTGCGCGCGGTAGGCCTTCCAGAAGCCCCGCACCGCTGCTTCCGTGACGCGGCTCTCGTCGGAGGCGACGCTCGCCCCGCCCATTTCGACCACCGACAACTCGCCTTTCGCAGTCTCGACGGCGCGCTGCACGAACCCCGGCGCGGCGCCGTCCTCCATCGAGATATAGCCGGCCGGCCCGATCAGATTCGCCTGGAGCAGCCGGCGCTCAGTCATCGCGTCATCGTCGTCGGCAAAGCCGAAGCAGGTCCAGACCAGTTCGGTCGCCTCCGGGCCGAGCGGCACCAACCGGCGGACCGCCAGGCTGTTGCGGGTCTGCTGCAGGGTGAAGGTCGGGAACACGGTGAGAATGTGCAGGCCGACGCTGTCGCCGTATTCGTCCACCCAGTCGAGCACCTCCGGCGCTTCGAGTTTGAAGTTCTCCTGCGCGGCGCGCATCCCGGCATAGTCCTTCTGGCCGGTCGCGCCGGCGGTGATCGAATAGCTGACGTGATTGCCACCGTCCTCGCTGACAATCAGCCCGCCCTTCTGCGACAGCCGGTTCATCTGGAAGGTGGTGAAGAACGTGTGCAAGAGGCTCGCATGGTAGCTGTCCTTCACGTTCTCCATGTAGAGCTTCCAGTTATTGGCGAGCCGCTGGCTGTAGCCGCCGAGCGACTTCACCGGCGCGCGCATGACGCGGCGGATGCGGGCCACGATCTCCGGACCGAGATAGCGTTCGAGCGGCGGCGTCTCGGCCGACAGCGTGCCGAACACGAGCCCCGCCAGCGTGGCAAGCCTGAGCTTGCGCGGCGGATGGGCGTCGGGTTTGGCGTCGGGCGGCATGCCGCCCTTGCCGCCGATCCCCCGCCGGAACGCCACGCCGGTGAGCGTGCCGCATAGGTCGTAGCTCCAGTTGTGATAGACGCAGACGATGTCCTTGGCCTCACCGCTCTCCTTGAGCACAAGCAGCGAACCGCGATGCGCACAGCGGTTCTCGAAGGCGTGCAGTTCGCCGTCCTTGTCGCGGGTGACGACGATCGGCATGGCGCCGAGATTCGAGCGCCGGTAGGTGTTCGGGCCCGGCAGCTCGGCTTCGAGGCAGAGGAAGTTCCAGCTCGCGCCCTGAAAGATGCGCTCCTGCTCCGTCGCGAAGATATCCGCGTCCGAATAGATCCAGTACGGCACGCGGGTCAGACCTTCCGCGGGCCATTGCCGGGCGCCGGCTGTCGCTGTCATTCTAGTCGTCCAATTCCATTCGCATCGGCTGGTACGGGGCGAACGTCAAATCCACTGGTCTCGATTGTCAGTTCAGCTTGATATTGGCCGCCTTGATGACGTTGTGCCAGCGCTCGACTTCCTCGCGCATATAGTCGGCGGTGGCCTGTGGCGTGCCGCCGATGGGCTCGGCCGAGAGTTGCTTCAGGCGATCGAGGATCGCCGGATCGCGCAAGGCCTCGTTCATATCGGCGTTGATCTTGTCGATGACCGCGCGCGGCGTCTTGGGCGGAGCCACCACCGCGAACCAGGCGGCCGATTCGAAGCCCGGCAGGGTTTCGGCGATCGTCGGCACGTCCGGCAGCGCGGCCATGCGTTTGGGCGTCGCCACCGCGAGCAGCTTGAGCTTGCCGCCCTTCACCAAAGGGAGAGACACGCCGAGATTGTCGAACATGATGTCGACGTTCCCGCCGACCAGGTCGTTGAGCGCGGGCGCCGAGCCACGATACGGCACGTGCTGTACCTTCACCTTTGCCATCAGCTGAAACAGCTCGGACGTCAGATGTGAGGTCGTGCCGTTGCCCTGAGTCGCCGAGGTGACCTTGCCCGGATGGGCGCGCATGTAGTCGATCAGCTCGGGGACGCTCTTCGCCGCAACCTTGGACGGGTTCACCACCAGCGCGTTGGGCACGCGTCCCATGATGATGATCGGCACGAACTCGGTCGGGTTGAAGCCGAGCTTCGGGTAGAGGTTGTGGTTGATCACCAGCGGCGGCGGCGGCGCCGAGAGCAGCGTGTAGCCGTCGGGCTCGGACTTCGCGACCGCCTCGGCGCCGATGTTACCGGCCGCACCGGTGCGGTTCTCGACCACGACCGGGTGGCCCCATTTGCGCGACAGCCAGTCGGCAAACACCCGCGGCATCACATCCGCGGTGCCGCCCGCCGGGAACGGCACGACGATCTTCACCGACCGTGTCGGGTAGTCCTGCGCTTTCGCGCCCGGCAGGGCGGCCAACATCGCGAAAGCCATCGCGGCGATGGCGGCGAAGGCTGACAGCGGCGTCGGCCGCCGCTCTTGGTTTCCCGGCATCATGTTGCGTCCTCCGCTTTGTTGCGATCAGTCGACGCTGATCTTGGCCGCCTTCACCACCGGTTCCCAGGTTTCCAGACTCTTCTGGATCATGTCGCGCATCTGCTCCGGCGAACTGCCGAGCGGCTCGGCTTCGAGAGCAAGAATGCGCGCACGCATTTCCGGCGTCTGCAGCCCCTGGTGGATCGCATCGGACACCTTCTTGGCAATCTCCTTCGGTGTGCCGGGAGGTGCTGCGACCGCCATCCAGGTGTCGGCATAGACGCCGGGCAAGGTCTCCGCGATCGTCGCGACGTTCGGGTAGTCCTTGGGGCGCTGGCGGGCGCCGGTCGCCAGGAACTTCAGCTTGCCGGCATCGATGTTCGCCTTGTTGGCAAGCAGGTAGTCCGGCACGATATCGATGTTCCCGGCGAGCAGGTCATTGATCGCCGGCGCGCTGCCGCGATAGGGAATTTCCGTCATCTTGAAACCGCCCTTGAGCATCAGCAGTTCGCCCAGCAGATGACCGGTGTTGCCCTTGCCCTGGTGGCCGTAGTTGATCTTGCCAGGGTTGGCACGCGCATAGGCGAGAAACTCCGCAAAATTCTTTGCGGGCAGCTTAGCGCTGCCGATCACGATCAACGGATAGGTCGCAAGCACGCTGATCGGCACCATCGAGCGTGTGTCGTAGCCCGACTTGGTGAAAATCAGATGCGTAATGCTGAAGGCGAGCTGCGGTGCGCAGAGCAGTGTGTATCCATCGGGCGGCGCGCGCATCACCTGCTCGGTGCCGATGCGTCCGCCGGCGCCGCCCGGACGGTTTTCGACGATGATCTGCTGCCCGAGGATGCCGCCGGCCTTATCGGCGGCGAAACGGCACAAGAGGTCGGCGGTGCCGCCGGCCGGTAGCGGCACGACCAACGTGATCGGGCGGGTCGGGTAACTGGTCTGCGCCTGCGCCGCCGTTGCGGCGACGGCCAGAGACGCTGCGAAAATCGTGCATGCCGAGATGGTGCGGTTCATTCCAAGTCCTCACTCGTCCAAACGGTCTTAGTCGTAAAACGCAGGCGCCATCCTCAACGAATCGCGCTACGCCTTGTTGTGATTGATCCAATGCCGGGCTTTTTCCTTGGTCATCAGGTCGGCCATCCGCTGCATGGAGGCCGCGCTCTTGTTTTTGTCGTTGTTGTTTTCCGGCACGCGCCGGCTATCCCAGTTGTCCTTGAAACGCACGGTGTCGCCCGACAGGCGGTGTCGCCCGACAGCAGGAGCGCGCCGGCTTTGGACGACCTTACCAGACTTTGGTGTCCGGGGGTGTGTCCTGGCGTCGCGATCATCGTGACCCTGCCGTCACCGAAGGGCATATCGATCTCGGAATTTGCCTGGCCGAAGCTTGGCACGCTCTCAACACCGAGCCCGAGCAGTGCCCCAAGCGCGAGAACGGACGGAACGCGCG
Source organism: Xanthobacteraceae bacterium (assembly GCA_050179645.1). GTDB lineage: Bacteria > Pseudomonadota > Alphaproteobacteria > Rhizobiales > Xanthobacteraceae > VAZQ01. The sequence continues at coordinate 3,968 of JBFXEX010000239.1, forward strand.
ACAAGTTTCCTCCAGCGGATGATTCGCTTCTTTTCGTTTTCGGTCCCGGGGGACTCGTCGCCAAGTGAGACAATTGGTGGAGGCCGGGGGAAGTCTTGTGGCATTTTCCAAGCACTATAGTCGAGATGTCCCCCACTTCTATCGCAACGCACCTTCTGCTAACCATGGCGCACGTCGATTTGTGCAGCGTGCGGCGGTGGCTCGGCCTCATATGGAGACGATGGCCGGGGGTTCACAACAGGGCGCGGTCGGTTTAGCGACACGCCATGAGGCCAACACGAGGTTCCCATGCTCAATCCTATGGTCGGCGGTATCTCCCTGGCGGCGGCAGTCGCGTTTGTTGTCGCATTCGGCGGCTCCGACGCGAATGCGCAAAGGCGAAATCCATTCGATGGCGCCTGGAGCGTGAACATCCAGGTGACACGCGGCGACTGCAACAGCAATGCACTCTACGGGGTGGTGATCACCAACGGTTCGGTT
>JBFXEX010000240.1:0-4436 GCA_050179645.1 Xanthobacteraceae bacterium
GACCCAGCCGGTCCGAATCGTGATCGGTTTCGGGCCGGGCTCGTCGGCCGATATCACGTCGCGCGCGCTCGGACAGCGCATGAGCCAGATTCTCGGCCAGCAGTTCGTGGTCGAGATCAAGCCGGGCGCCGCCTCGGGCGTCGCGGCCGAGCAGGTCGCCCGCGCGCCGAAGGACGGCTACACGCTGTTTCTCGCCTCGTCGGCCAACCTGACCAACCAGGCGATCAATCCCAAAGCACCCTTCGACATGGTCAGGGATTTCGCTCCGATTGCGCTCGCGACGTCCGTGCCGATCATGCTGGTGGCGCACCCCTCGCTGGGGGTGAACAACGTGCAGGAACTGATTGCGCGCGCCAAGTCGAAGCCGGGCGAAGTGCTCTACGCCTCGACCGGCGTGGGAACCGCGCCGCATCTGTCGGGCGAACTGTTCGCGCAGCGCGCCGGCGTCAAGCTCGTACACGTGCCCTATCAGGGCAGCCCGCAGGCCGCGACCGACCTGCTCGCCGGCCGGGTATCGATCATGTTCTCGCCGATCTCCGCGGTGGCGGCCCATGTCGAAGCCGGCAAGCTCAAGGGCCTCGCCTCGGCAACCAGCAAACGTCCCGCGATCGCCCCGAACCTGCCCACCATGGCGGAAGCCGGCATGCCGGATTTCGACACCAGCATCTGGTTCGGGCTGGTCGCGCCCGCCGGAACGCCTCGCGAAATCATCGACAAGCTGTCCCGCGCCGTTGCCGAGGCGCAGAAATCCGAGGAGGTTCTCAAGATTTTGCGAACCCAGGGATTCGAGGCGATCACCGGCGGCCCGGACGAATTCGCCAAGAGCATGCAGAGCGAGATCAAGCGGTGGAACGCTGTCGCGCAGGCCGCGGGCTTGAAGAAGTAGACTTCCCCCTCCGCAACCCGCGCCGTATCGAGTAGATGGCTGGGCTCGTCCCGGCCATCTGCGTCTGGATCGGTCGGCGACGCTGGCAAGGAGCCGGGACGACTCATGAAAATGGCGATTCGCACGCAGCACCTCGTAGCGGCGCTTCTGTCCATCCTGCTGCTGCTGGCGCCGGCGCTGTGGAACGGATTTCCGCTGCTCGAATACGACACCGGCGGCTACCTCGCGCGCTGGTATGAAGGCACGCTCGAAGTCAGCCGTTCGACGGTCTATGGCCTCTTTCTTGTCGTGCTGGCGCGGCCGGACTTCTGGCCGGCCGTAATCGTGCAATCGGCTCTCACGGTGTGGGTGATCGCGCTGGTGCTGCGCGCGCAGGGGCTCGGCGGCCGCCCGATCGTTCTCCTTGTCACCATCGGCGAGCTCTCGCTGACCACTACTCTGCCCTGGCTTGCCGGCGTCCTGCTGACCGACGTGTTCGCGGGGCTCGGCGTGCTCGCGCTCTACCTCATCGTACTTCGTGGCAGCACACTGGCCGCGTGGGAGCGTGTCGGCCTTATCGTGCTGGTGGCTTTCTCAGCAGCCAGCCACAGCGCCACGCTGGCGCTGTTGCTGGGACTTCTGCTGGTGGCCTTTGCGATCTTTCCGGTGCGGCGCCGGCTGGCGCCGCTTCCGGGACTGGCGCGCGGCGCTGCTGCGCTCGTTCTCAGTGCCGCCATGCTGCTCGCCGCCAACTACGCGGTAGCAGGCCGGCTCACGTGGACGCCGGGCGGCATCGCGCTGTCGTTCGGCCGCATGCTGCAGGATGGCATCGTGACGCGCTTTCTGGCCGAGCACTGCCCCGACCGGCGCTTCCGCCTGTGCCAGCATCAGGCCGAGCTGCCGCGCGACGCAGACGTATTTTTCTGGGGCGAAAGCATCTTCGACCGGCTCGGGCGATTCGAGGGCTTAGGCGAGGAGATGCGCACCATCGTCATCGAGAGCCTGAAGGCCTACCCGCTCTGGCAGATTGAGGCCGCGCTGATCGCGAGCGGCCGGCAATTGCTGAAGGTGGCGAGCGGCGAAGGCATCCTCGATTCGGTCTGGCACACCCACGGCATGATCGAGCACTTCGTACCCTCGGCGCTGCCGGCGATGCGCGCCGCGCGCCAGCAGAAGGGCGAACTCGACTTCACGCTTCTCAACAAGGTGCATGTGCCGACGGCCATCGCCTCCGTGATCCTCCTCGTCGGCCTCGTTAGTTTCGGTCTGATTCGGCGATCCCGCAGCCGCCCCGCGGGCATGGTGCTGGACGAGCGATCGGGTGACGGCTTCCTGCCATTTGCCATCACGATCGGTCTTGCGATCCTCGGCAATGCGGTGGTCTGCGGCGTGTTCGCCAATCCGCATGATCGCTATGGTGCGCGCATCGTGTGGCTAGCGACGCTGACAATCGCGATCGTGCCCTGGCGACTTGCCGCACCGGCGCGCTCGCCGATGCAAGGGACCTCTTTGCAGCCGTCCCACTCAAATGAAGCGGGCCCCGGGGGGAGGGTTCTATCCCCGGGGCCCAAATGCCGTCGTTGAACAGGTTTTTTAAGTCTTGCTCGACGGGATCAGTAACGTAGCTCAGTACTTGGCGACGACCGGAGCCTTGCCCTTGCCCCCAGGAGGCCCAGTCGAAGCGGTAGTTCATGCCGACGCGCCAGACGTATTCGTGCAGCTTGACGTCCGCGCTGTAGCACTGGACGCAGCCGTTCGCGGCGGGGCTGTCGGTGTAACCGAACGTGCCGAAGTTGGTGTAGAGGAACTCGCTCTTCACCGACCAGCCGCCGAGCAGCGCGTACTCGGTGCCGACGCCGACGATCCAGCCGTTGCGGTTGACCCGGGTCGGGCTGCGATTGGCGTTGGCCGCGACCGCGATCGCATCATTGTTGACGTCGACGCCCGTCCAGGCGGCGCCACCGGTCACGTACCACATCCAGCGGTCGGCAGCCCAACCGAGGCGGCCACGGGCCGTGGCGAGCCAGCGCTCGTTGGTGGTGAACACGCGCTGCGGGTTGGCACCGGCGTTGATGGCCGCTTGCGTCGGATTGGCCTGGCCGCTCGCCGAGGACCACGCGCCGTCGACCTCGATGCCCCACACCCAGGCGCCGGTCTGGTAGTTACAGCCGCCCTGGCCGCCGCCGAGCGGACCGTTGACGTTGTAGTTGTCGGTCAAATCGGCGCCGACCGGCAGGAACGCGTCGGGCACGCCGGCCCGGGTCCCACCGTAGGTCTGCTGGCTGGTGCCCCACTTGTAGCCGATGTGCACACCGACGTAGCATCCGGTTCAGGTGAACACCGGCGCCGGCGCGACATACTTCACCGGCATGTCCGCCGCTTTCGCGGGGGCAGTCATGCCGACCGCAACGAGCGCAAGGCTCGCGAGTAAAAGCTTGTTCATAACGACCCCCGTTTCGCCGACGCATCCCCTGCAAGCCGGCTTTTTGTTAACCCTAATATCCATAGCGCAAGCCGGGTGAAATGGCTGTAACCGCGGCGCCACGCTCGCGGGAAAACGCGGGAACCACATTTCGGTAAGCACTTCCCCTGCAAACGCGATTGACTCGCGGCAATTTCTTAAAGATACTATCTTTAGTATGTTTTGGCGAAACTCTAAACACTAGCGCTATCAAGGACATAATGCCTCGGATCCATCCGGCCATTCGTAGCGAGCGGAAGGTAATCCCGTTCCGCACGGCGACGATGTCCACACAGATCGTTGCGCAAGTCCGAGAGGCGTTGTTCGCCAAGCAACTTCGGCCCGGCGATTTCCTCGGCACCGAGAAGCACCTGGCGGCGCGTTTCGGCGTCAGCCGAATCGTGGCGCGCGATGCGCTGCGCACCCTCGAGGCCCAGGGGATCGTCGACATCAAGGTCGGCTCGGGCGGCGGCGCACGCATTTCACAGGGGAATGCGCGGCTGTTTGCCGAGGCGCTCGCCGTGCAGCTCGATTTGACCGGAGTTTCGGTCGGCGAAATCATGGATGCTCAGCGCGCCATCGAAACGCTTGCCGCCGAGCTCGCCGCCGTCCATTCCACCGGCGAGGACCACGCGCGGCTGCGCGAGCTCAACACCGAGGCCGAGCGGCGCATCAACGACGTCGCGGCCTATACCCGGCTGGGCCGTGAGTTTCACCTCGCGGTGGTCGAGGCCTCGCACAACCGGGTCCTGGTGGTGCAACTCATCTCGCTGCAGCACGTCTCCTGGCCGGCGGAGAACCCGACGCTGACCCCCGAAGTGGCACGCCGCATCCTGAAGGTTCACCAGGAACTGGCCGCGCTGATTGAGATGCGCGATCCCGCCGGCGCACGGCGGCTGATGGACGACCACGTCAAAATGATCGGCGCACGGCGCGTCGCCGAGAATCGGAATCGCAGCGAAGGAACCTGTTGTTGAGAAAATCCCAAGACCGTCAGGCGAACCGATAACCCCCAACCCCCATCAAGGAGGAAACCTACATGGCCAAGGACAAGTTCATCATCGAGCCGCACTTCCGGCTGCAGGAATGGGTGGCGGAGGAGAAGGGCTA
>JBFXEX010000241.1:0-4435 GCA_050179645.1 Xanthobacteraceae bacterium
CCTTCCCCCTGGCCGGCGCCATGGTCGCCGGCGCACCCCCTTCTGCGGGGGGACCCCGCAACGCCCCCTTAGAGGGAGAGTGCGGACCGGATTGCCGTGACGGGTTGAGGGTCGGGAGAGAGGCTCCTGGCGCCCGTCGCGGAGATCCGCGATGTCCAGACATGACCGCAGCGCTCGTTCCGGCTCCGACCGGGCAAACCTCTATGACGAAATCACTGACAAGATCATCGCCGAGCTGGACGCCGGCCGTGTGCCCTGGGTCCAGCCTTGGGGCACTGCGGCGGCGAAGGCGCCGCTCGCGATGCCGAGGAACGCGGCCACTGGCCGAAGCTATTCCGGCATCAATGTGCTGATCCTCTGGGGCGCCGTGATCGAGCACGGCTTCCCTGGCCAGAGCTGGCTCACCTTCAGGCAGGCCCTCACGCGCGCGACGCCGTGAGACAGTGCTTGCGGACCAGATGCTCAAGAGCGTCACGGCTCAGCCGTTCGCCCCGGATCGACGGGAACAGCGGCTTGCTTTCGTCCTTATCGGCGCCGATCCACGTCGCCAGCAGCTTGGCTGTCTCGCGGCGAAGCGGGGTGGCGCGCTCCTTCCGGCCCTTGCCCATGCAACGGATGTGCGCGCCGGTCCCCAGCACGACATCGCCCCGCGTGAGACCGACCAGTTCGGAAGCCCGAAGGCCTGTCTGGATCGCGAGCAGCAGCAGAGCATGGTCGCGCCGGCCCGCCCATGTCGTACGATCCGGAGCCGCCAGCAACGCCGCCATTTCCTCGGCATCGAGGAACGTGACCGCACGCTTCACATAGCGCTTGTTGGGCATGGCGAGGATACGCTGGCAGTGCAGCAGCCAGGTCGGATCGGTCATCGCGACGAAGCGGAAGAACGATCGGATGGCGGCGAGCCGGGTGTTGCGGCTACGAGCGCTATTACCCCGCGCGCTCTCGGTGTGGGTGAGGAAGTCCGCGACCAGATCGGCGTCGATGTCTTCGACCGTCAGGTTGACCGGCGGCTTTTTGCGGCGAGCGCTCGCATATCTGAGCAGCAGCCGGAACGTATCGCGATAGCCGGCGACCGTATGTCGGCTCGCCTCCAGTTGCATGCAAAGCCGGTCGGTGAAGAAGCGCTGGATCAGCGCAGGCAAAGTGACGGCGTTCATTGTGCCATCTCCCCGCCGCTCGCGGTGGCGCGGGCCATCGCCAGATCGAGCAGTTCCGGTACCGCCTCCAGATACCAGTATGTTCCGGAGGGGCTGCTATGACCCAGATAGGTCGTCAGCCGGATCATCTCGCGCGCCGGGTCTTTGCCGTTCCGGTACCAGTCGATTATCGTGCGCACGGCAAAGGTGTGGCGCAGGTCGTGGATGCGTGGTCCCCGGCCATGCCGGTGGTACTGCTGCTCGGATCGCAAGCCGATCTGCTGGCATACGCGCGCGAAGTTGTAGCGGGCCGCGCAGTCGGTGAGCCGGGTCGCCTTGTCGGTTACGAACAGCGGCAACGCCGGATGACCGATCAGCCGGTCGCGTTCGATGCGATAGTCGAGCAGTCGCTCGACGGTGCTGGGATCGAGCGGCAGCAACCGCTCCTTGCCGTTCTTGCCCTGTCGGACGCGCAGCACACCATTATCGGCGTCGAGGTCGTTCCCATCGAGCGCGAGCGCCTCGCTGATGCGCAAGCCCGTGACCGCGATGAGTGTAAACAACGTCGAGCAGGTCAGCCCACGCAACCCGCAGATCGACGGCAGCGCCTTTGCGGCCGCGATAATCGAAGCGACCTCGGTCTCGCTGTAGATATGCGGACGCGAGCGCGTGATATTGTCCGGCAACAGCCCCCGTGGCGGGGGTTCATGCGCCGGATCGAAGCTGCTCAGCCACTGCGCGAAGAGCCGCACGGCGGTAAGCCGCGCCGCTCGCGTCATGCCGTTGGCCTCGCCGAGCGTAGCGTGCCAGCGCAGGAACAGCACCGTGTCGATATGCGTCGCGCGTTCGCGGTCGGCGAACCGCGTGAAGCGGCGAAGGATGCGCTCGCTGGTGCTCAGGTCGTAGCCGAGGCGGCGCCGCACAGCCAGATAGCGGTCGAGCTGGGAGGTGAGGCTCATTGTGCGCCTCCCGCCACAGGCCAAGGCATTGCCACTGACCGCAGCCCGTCGATGTCGAGACGGGCATATATCATGGTCGATGTGCGTGAGCGGTGCCGCAGCACATCGCCCACCTCGTCGAGCGATGCACCCGAGTTCACCAACTGGGTGGCAAGGCTATGACGCAGCAGGTGCGATCCCACATAGGGCGTTACCGGCTTCTGGCCGGTCGCCTTCAGCGCATCCTTGAGGACGGTGTTGACGATCTGGCTGTCCCTGAACGGACGGTGCGGCGCGCGATGGGTGACGAACATCGTACGGCAGGACGCAGGTCCGCGTTCCTCGCGCAGATAGCGGCTGAGCGCCTCGCCAACCTCCGCGCTGATCGGCACGCGATCGTGGAGCTTCCCTTTGCCACGCACCAAGAGTTCGCCCGCGCGCCAGTCGATATCATCCAGCTGGATCGCGATGACCTCGGCAGCGCGCAAGCCGAGCCGGGCCATGATCAGCAACATCGCATAGTCGCGCGCGCCGTGCCGGGGGTTGTCGCGCACGCAGGCCAGCACCGCCTCGACGCCCTCGGGCACCAGATGGCGTGGCAGTCGTGCGCCCCAGCGCTTCGCCGCCCTGGGCACGCTCAGCGCCAGATTGGTCGCTGTCGCGCCGCTGCCGAACAGATATTGCAGGAAGATACGAACGTGCGTCGCTACCGTTTTGTCGCGACGCGCGCCTGCCAACACATGCTCGATGAAGCCGATCACATCGGCAGGCCGCAACCGCCCCGGATCAACCGTCGCATCACCAAAGCGATGATCGAGGAACCGGTTGGCGAACCGCAGGGTGTGATAGATCGTCCGCGGGCTAAGGCCACGATGCTTGACCAGATAGGTCTCGAAGTCCGCCAGCAGGGTCGCGCGCGCCTGCTGCGCCTCGGTCAACGGCACCGGCTGCGTCACGCCGATATCGAGCAGATGCTGCGCGAACCGGCGGGCCAACCTATACGGCCATATCGTGCCGGTCTTCTTGCGCGGCACCTTGCGTCCCAGATGCTCGGCCATGTCGAGCGTCAACGCCGATGGACTGATGCCCTCGACATCCATCGCGTGACCCACCTTCCGCAGGATCGATTGGTAGGTCTTGACCGTGCCGGCGGTGTAATTCTCCGCCGCAAAGCTCTCGGCGAACGAGTCCAGATACGGCTCGATGCAGGTCTGCAAATATTGAGGCATGATCGTCGTGCTCCATGTTGTTGGAGCGACGAAGATTATGCCGGATGGGATTCGCGCGATCATACCGCCAACTGCGCCCGGCCGAGCAGACGCGGCATAATCCGGATCGCGGCATTATGACCGTTATGCCGATATCGGCATAACGGCCACGCCAGCGGGGCGCCGCACCGGCTGAACCGCGATCTCTCGGGCTCCTTCGGCACGAAGAAATATGCCTTCGAGGAATTGGTCGCCGAGATGAACGCCGCCTTCTGCTGCGCCTCGCTCGGCATCGTGCCGACGGTACGCCACGCGGATTACATCGCCGCCTGGCTGGAGGTGCTCCGCGAAGACAACCGCGCCATCGTGCGCGCCGCCTCGCAGGCAAGCAAAGCGGCGGACTACATTCTCGGCTTCTTATCCGAGGACGAACGGCTCGTGCCGGCGGCCGCCGACATCGACGAGCGGGAGGCGGCATGATGACAACGCGCGCCCATGCCGAGCATCTGCTCGAGAATGCCGCCGGATTCCTCGCCGGCGCCCGGCACCTATCAGCGGATGACCACCACCACTCCCGTGAAATCCTGCTTCACCACATCGCCTGTGCGATCGAACTGTCGCTGAAATCCTTCCTGCAATTCCGAGGTTGGAGCGATGAACGGTGCCGGCTCGAAATCCGGCACGATCTGACCAAGGCATTGGATGCCGCTGAAGGGCTCGGCTTCCATCCGAGCTACCCAGACCTGCCACCGCTCCTCGCGATCCTCTCGCCCTACTATTGCCGCCATCGCATTCGCGATCTCGCGGCGCACGAGCCGGCGATCCTGTCGCCGCAGCAGGCGCTCAAGGCGGCAGAGGAACTCTTGAGCGATGTCCGCGCCGCTTGTCCCAAGGGTTCCGGGCTCGGCGGGCCTTCGTCACGGAGCCCCTGAGAGGAAGAGGGTCGAGGGGTTTTCGTGACGGGTTGGAGGCCGAGAGAGAGGCTTTCGGCCGCCCGTCGCGGAGTAAATCCCCATGGCTACTGCCGTTCAGAAGATCACCCTGTCGTCCTCGCGCGACATTCCATTCAACAAGCTGGTGCTGAGCCAGTCGAACGTCCGGCGCGTGAAGGCTGGCGTCTCGATCGATGTACTTGCGGCCTCGATCGCCCGCC
>JBFXEX010000242.1:0-4028 GCA_050179645.1 Xanthobacteraceae bacterium
GGGGTTCGATTCATCTACACGATAATCACTACCTGCGGATATTCGTACGCAAGTTGCGCCGAAAAATCGAAGAAAATCCCGCGCATCCACGTATCCTGATCACTGTGTCCGGCGTGGGTTATCGCCTGACAAACGCCGCTGACAGTAGCCGGTGAGCTGTTTTTTCGCCGCAGGCATACCTCCCAATCACGAGACGGCGGACATCATACACGGGTTCACATTCCAAACCCGCGGCGTCCGCTGCAGGCGCGACGACATCCGGGAATGCGGTCGATCGAGGTGTAACCATCCGGTGTAGGGCGCGGGGATGAACGTCCCGGGGCCGTGGGTTCAGGCGGCGAGCTTGGTCTGTGCCAGCTTCCAATTCCAGGGCAGTAGCGCGGCGAGGTCGGTGATCTTGTGATCGTTGATGCGCGCCAGCACGTCGGCGAGCCAGGCTTGCGGATCGACGTCGTTGAGCCTGGCGGTGCGGATCAGCGTCAGCATGACGGCGGCGCGCTCGCCGCCGCGGTCGGATCCGGCGAACAGCCAGGACCTGCGGCCGAGGGCAATCCCGCGCAGCTCGCGCTCGGCGGCATTGTTGCTGAGGCAGATGCGGCCATCCTCGAGGAAGCGCGTGAACACATCGACGCGCTTGAGCATGTAGTTCATGGCCTTGGCCACGTCGTTGTGAGGTGACGGCTTGGCCCGCTCCCGTTTCATCCACTCGATCAGATCATTCACCAGCGGTGCGATGTCCTTGCGGCGCACCGCCGCGCGCTCTGCGGGCGACAGGCCGTTGATCGAGCGCTCCAGCGCGAAGATGGCATCGAACTTCTGCACTCCCTCGAACGCGATCGGCGAGATCGTGGCCGGCTTACCATCGCGCGCCTTTGAGGCGACGTCGGCAAGCTCGAACAGCTTGCGCCGCGCATGCGCCCAGCAACCGGCTTCCGTGATCGGCTTCGGCTTGCGATCCGGCGCGTAGAGGGCATTGAACCCGCTATAAGCATCGGCCTGAAGAATCCCGGCGTAGCCGGCGAGATGCTGCTCAGGATGAACACCGGCACGATCTGCCGAATAGAAGAACACGGCAGCGGGCGACGTCTTGCCGCCAAACGGACGGTCGTCGCGCACATAGGTCCAGATCCGCCCGGTGCGCGTCTTCACCTTCGCCAACACCGGCACGGTGGTGTCGTCGCCATGGACGCGCTCGGCGGCGAACACGTGCGCCCTGATCAGCTCGTACAGCGGCCGCAGCGTGCCCGCACAGGCGCCGACATGATCCGCCATGGTCGACACCGACAGATCGATCCCTTCGCAGGCGAACTTGTCGCTCTGCCGGTTGAGCGGTTGATGGTTGGCATACTTGTCCACCAGGATCATCGCCAGCAGGCTCGGCCCCGCAAAGCCGCGTGCGATCACGTGGAACGGCGCTGGCGGCTGCGTGATCGTCGCGCACGAGCGGCAGCTGAACTTCTCCCGGACATGCTCGGTCACGAACCATTGCCGCGGCACCACGTCGAGCGTCTCGGTGACATCCTCGCCGATCTTCGACAATTTGGTGCCGCCGCAGCAGGGGCACGCCACTGGCGCTGCATGAACAATGCGCCGGCGCGGTAAATCGGCGGGAAAGTTGCGGCGCACAGCCTTCTGCCGAGCGAAGCTTTGCACCTGGACGGTAGCGGTCCCCGCTCCGGATTGGTCCTCGCCCTGCGCCGCCGCCAGCTCCTCGAGCTGAAGCTCCATCTGGTCGAGCAGCCGCTGGCCGCGCTCCGAACGCGGACCGAACTTCTCGCGCTTCATCTTGGCGATCACCAATTGCAGGTGCTCGATCAGCGCCTCGGCGCCCGAGAGCCTGGCGCGCGTCTCGATCAGCGCCGTCTTCAGCGCCTCGGTGTCCTCGGGAAGGGGATCTGCTGTCGTCACCACGCCGCCACTGAATCACAATCGTGCGTGATTCGCAGGGCTCAACCCGGCACAATGAGTCAACACGCCGCACTCAGCCAGCCGCCGTCGGCCGCCAACTGTGAAGTGGATTGCGCCAATCGATTCCATCCAGCATGTAAGCAAGTTGTGGCATCGAGATCGAAACCACGCTGTCGGTAACCGACGGCCAAATGAACCGGCCGCGCTCCAGCCGCTTGGCGTAGAGCGACATGCCCAGTCCATCGTGCCACAGGATCTTGATCAGCTTGCCGCTCTTGCCGCGGAACACGTAGAGATCGCCGCGGTGTGGATCGCGATGCAAGACTTCCTGCACCAGCAGCGCCAGCGAGTTCATGCCGCGCCGCATGTCGGTATGGCCGGTCGCAATCCAGACGCGGACGCCCGGCGCAATCGGGATCATCGCCGCCGCCCTTCGGCCAGCGCCGCGAGCGCCGCCGTCACCATCGCCGGGGCGACCGCTCCCGTGATCCGCATCCGCGTCCCGCTCGCGAACTCGATCTCGATCTCGATCGCGCCACGGCCGGTCAAATCGGGGGCAATCTCCGGAGCGATCTGCACGGGTGCAAAGCCGATGCCCTGCTGGGCACGCGATTGCCGGCGCCAGCCATACAGCTGGCTCGGATGAATGCCCGCTTCTCGCGCGATCGACGAAACGCTGGCGCCCGGCTCCAACGATGCCACTACCAGCTGCTGCTTCTCCGCTGCGCTCCAGCGCCGCCGCCGCTCAACCGACGTGATGACTTCAACCCGCCCATTCGTCATGTGACTATTCCCGTGAATAGTCACATGACTCACATCGTCAGCTGACCCGCAAGGCGGCCGCTACCGGACGAATACATCGAGGTGGCCGACCAGGGCCACGCGCCGCTCATGGTCGAGCCCATAGTGATCGGAAAGATGGCGGCGCTTGTCGCCTCATGCGAGCCAGCGCACTGCATAGGTATCATTCCGGAACGGTCCGAAAGGGCCGGGGTGCGGAATCCATTTTCATTTCGGGCAAGATAGACTCCGGGGGGGCGCTGACGAGCGTCCTGAAATGACGGTTATCAGCACGCAAAGAAACCCCCGCCGAGAAATCTCCCGGCGGGGGCTCTGGAGGCTAAGCCACAATCACCCGGTCAGGCGATCATGGGAAGAAGTTGCGCTGCCAGCGGACGATCGCCGAGAGCGTGCCCTTGTCGGCGAAGTCGCAGCCGAGGATCGCCGAGTTGGTGCAGGCCGGCCGCGAGCCGTTCGCCACCCAGTTCACCGGGCCCTCGTAGGCCGAGTTGATCTTGGTGTAGAACACGTCGAGACCGATATCCATCAGCGGCGCCGGGTTGAACTGGGTGCGCGAACCGATCTGGTACCAGCTCACGTCCGGGCTGCAGTTGTTGCCGGCTCGCGGGGTGAACGTGGTGAGACTGCCAGCAGCGACGCCGGTCGCGGGACCGCAAGGATTGGCGTTTTGGAACCGCGAATTAATCAGCGCCGTGGCTCTGTCGTTGTAGCTGATGCTGGTGTAGCCACCGTACAGCGAGGTCCGCCACTTGCCGCCCCAGGTGCCCGCCGCGCCCCAGATGTGCTGGTAGCCGGCGACGACGCTCCAGGACTCGGTCAGTTCGACGTCGGTGCCGGTGCCGAAGATGCCATCAGCCGCCCAGCCCATCGCCCGGCTGTTGGAGTTCTGGTAGTACTGCCACCAGGACGAGTTCGTGGTGTAGCCGACCGCACCGCGCGCCACCGAGAAGTTGACACCGATGATGTCGCCGCCCTGCAGGTTCAACAGGCCGAAGGCCGACAACGCCCAGCCGTACTTGTCGGCCGGGTGACCGTTGTTGACGTTGTTCGGCGTCTGGTAGTAGGCGCCGCTCGCCTCGTGGATCGCAGTCGAAAAACCGACATAGCCCCAGGCCTGGTCGACCCGCAGGTTGGTGATGATGTCCGGAACCCGGAAGCCGAAGTGGCCGGCCGCGGTACCGCAGGTGGTGGTGCCGCCGCCGTGATGGGCGGGATCGGACAGCGGAGCCGTGTCACCGAAGAAGTTGGCGCAGGTGTTGTCGATCACCGCACCCCGCTTGGTGGCCGGGTCTTCCAGCGACACCGAGTAGGACACGCCG
>JBFXEX010000243.1:0-3897 GCA_050179645.1 Xanthobacteraceae bacterium
AAGCCCGCGGTCGCCGCGGTGCGCGAGTTCTTCGGCTCCTCGCAGCTCTCGCAGTTCATGGATCAGACCAACCCGCTTTCCGAAGTGACGCACAAGCGTCGCGTTTCGGCACTCGGGCCGGGCGGCCTTACGCGCGAACGCGCGGGCTTTGAGGTCCGCGACGTCCATCCGACCCATTATGGCCGCATCTGTCCGATCGAAACGCCGGAAGGCCCGAACATCGGTCTGATCAACTCGCTGGCCTCGTTCAGCCGAGTCAATAAATATGGCTTCATCGAAACGCCGTACCGCAAGGTCATCGACCACAAGGTCACCGGCGACGTCGTTTATCTGTCGGCGATGGAAGAGGCCAAGCACACGATCGCGCAGGCCAACGCCGAAGTCGCACCCGACGGCACCTTCGTCGAGGAGCTGATCTCCGCACGCGAGGCGGGCGAGTTCCTGATGGCCCCGCGCGATCACATCACGCTGATGGACGTGAGTCCCAAGCAGCTCGTGTCGGTCGCGGCGTCGCTCATTCCGTTCCTGGAAAACGATGACGCCAACCGCGCGCTGATGGGTTCGAACATGCAGCGTCAGGCCGTGCCGCTGGTGCGCGCCGAAGCGCCGTTTGTCGGCACCGGCATGGAAGAAACCGTGGCGCGCGATTCCGGTGCCGCGATCGGCGCCAAGCGCGGCGGCATTGTTGATCAGGTCGACGCGACCCGTATCGTGATCCGCGCCACCGGCGATGTCGAAGCCGGCCAGTCCGGCGTCGATATCTACACGCTGATGAAGTTCCAGCGCTCCAACCAGAACACCTGCATCAACCAGCGTCCGCTGGTGAAGGTCGGTGAGATCGTGGAAGCGGGCGACGTGATCGCCGACGGTCCCTCGACCGAGTTGGGCGAACTCGCGCTGGGCCGCAACACGCTCGTCGCGTTCATGCCCTGGAATGGCTACAACTACGAAGATTCGATCCTGATCTCCGAGCGGATCGTGAAGGACGACGTCTTCACCTCGATCCATATCGAGGAGTTCGAGGTCATGGCCCGCGACACCAAGCTCGGGCCGGAAGACATCACTCGCGATATCCCGAACGTCGGCGAGGAAGCACTACGCAACCTCGACGAGGCGGGCATCGTCTATATCGGCGCCGAGGTTGAGCCGGGCGACATCCTGTGCGGCAAGATCACGCCGAAGGGCGAAAGCCCGATGACGCCGGAAGAAAAGCTCCTCCGCGCGATCTTCGGTGAAAAGGCCAGCGATGTGCGTGATACCTCGCTCCGCCTGCCGCCCGGCGTCGCCGGAACGGTCGTCGAGGTACGCGTGTTCAACCGCCACGGCATCGACAAGGACGAGCGCGCGATGGCGATCGAGCGCGAGGAAATCGAGCGCCTGACCAAGGATCGCGAGGACGAACGCGCGATCCTCAACCGCGCAACCTTCAATCGTCTGCGTGAAATGCTGGTCGGCCAGGTCGCCACCGCGACCCCCAAGGGCGGCAAGAAGGGCGCGGTGATCGAAAGGTCTGCGCTGGACGAGATCGAGCGTTACGAATGGTGGAAGTTCGCCGTTCAGGACGATGCGGTCCAGACCAGCCTTGAAGCGGTCAAGACCCAGTATGACGAGGCCGTCTCGGTCATCAAGGCGCGCTTTGACGATCGCGTCGAGAAGCTGCAGCGCGGCGACGAGCTGCCGCCGGGCGTGCTCAAGATGGTCAAGGTGTTCGTGGCGGTGAAGCGCAAGCTGCAGCCGGGCGACAAGATGGCAGGCCGCCACGGCAACAAGGGCGTTATCTCGCGCATCCTGCCTGCCGAGGACATGCCGTTTCTCGCTGACGGGACGCCGGTGGACATCGTGCTGAACCCGCTGGGCGTGCCGTCGCGCATGAACGTCGGGCAGATCTTCGAAACCCACCTCGGCTGGGCCGCGCGCGGCCTTGGCCGCCAGGTCACCGAAGCACTCGAAGCATGGCGTGAGGCCAATCCCGATCCGCAGGCGGCCGCGCCGCCGGATGCGGTCAAGGAACGCCTCAAGACGATCTACGGCGAGCATTACGCCGCCGAAATCGAGGCGCGTTCGCCCGAGGAAATCGTCGAACTGGCGGGCAACCTCAAGAACGGCGTTCCGATGGGCACCCCGGTGTTCGACGGCGCACGCGAGTCCGACGTCGCCGACATGCTCAAGCTGGCGGGTCTCGACGAGTCCGGTCAGGTCGAGCTGTTCGACGGCCGCACAGGCGATCAGTTCGATCGGAAGGTGACGGTGGGCTACATCTACATGCTCAAGCTGCACCATCTGGTCGACGACAAGATCCACGCACGTTCGATCGGGCCGTACAGCCTCGTCACCCAGCAGCCGCTGGGCGGCAAGGCCCAGTTCGGCGGCCAGCGCTTCGGCGAAATGGAAGTGTGGGCACTCCAGGCTTATGGCGCTGCGTACACGCTGCAGGAAATGCTGACGGTGAAGTCCGACGACGTTGTCGGCCGGACCAAGGTCTATGAGGCGATCGTCAAGGGCGACGACACCTTCGAGGCCGGCATTCCCGAGAGCTTCAACGTGCTCGTCAAGGAAATGCGTTCGCTGGGCCTCAACGTCGAATTGTCGTCGATCGACGAAAAGGAAGACGACGATTTCGCGCAGGCAGCGGAGTGATGTGAACTAGAAGCCCTCTCCCGCCTGCGGGAGAGGGTTGGGCGAGGGTCTTCTTCTCTTCTTGAATGCCGGTTCGAGAAAAGAAGAAGGCCCTCACCTCCCACCGCCGAGGCGGCGGGTCCCTCCTCTCCCGCAAGCAGGAGAGGGCCTCTAAGAGGAACAAGAAATGAATGAACTGACCAATTTCGCCAATCCGATCGCAAAGCCGGAGACCTTCGACCAGATCCGTATCGGCATTGCTTCGCCGGAACGCATCCGCAGCTGGTCCTTCGGCGAAATCAAGAAGCCCGAGACCATCAACTACCGCACGTTCAAGCCCGAGCGTGACGGCCTGTTCTGCGCGCGCATCTTCGGTCCGATCAAGGATTACGAATGCCTGTGCGGCAAGTACAAGCGCATGAAGTACAAGGGCATCGTCTGCGAGAAGTGCGGTGTCGAGGTTACCGTCTCGAAGGTTCGCCGTGAGCGGATGGGCCATATCGAGCTGGCCGCTCCCGTCGCGCACATCTGGTTCCTGAAGTCGCTGCCAAGCCGCATCGGCCTGCTGCTCGACATGCAGCTCAAGCAGCTTGAGCGCGTGCTCTACTTCGAAGCCTATATCGTCATCGAACCCGGCCTGACCCCGCTGGAGAAGTATCAGCTCCTCAACGAGGATGAGCTGCTGGCGGCGCAGGACGAATATGGCGAGGACGCCTTCTCCGCCGGTATCGGTGCGGAAGCCGTCCGTATTATGCTCGAAAGCCTCGATCTCGAAGGCGAGCGCACCGCGCTGCTCGAAGAGCTTGCGGTCACCAAGTCCGAGCTGAAGCCGAAGAAGATCATCAAGCGACTGAAGGTCGTCGAGAGCTTCCTCGAATCCGGCAATCGCCCGGAATGGATGATCCTTGAGGTCGTGCCGGTCATTCCGCCGGAACTGCGTCCCCTCGTTCCGCTCGACGGCGGCCGTTTCGCGACGTCGGATCTCAACGATCTCTACCGTCGCGTGATCAACCGTAACAACCGCCTCAAGCGCCTGATGGAGCTGCGCGCGCCAGACATCATCGTCCGCAACGAAAAGCGCATGCTGCAGGAAGCGGTCGACGCGCTGTTCGACAATGGCCGCCGCGGCCGCACGATCACGGGTGCCAACAAGCGTCCGCTCAAGTCGCTGTCCGACATGCTCAAGGGCAAGCAGGGCCGCTTCCGCCAGAATCTGCTCGGCAAGCGCGTCGACTATTCGGGCCGCTCGGTCATCGTGACCGGTCCTGAGCTCAAGCTGCA
>JBFXEX010000244.1:0-3758 GCA_050179645.1 Xanthobacteraceae bacterium
CTCTTCCGATCTCGGCGGGACGGTCGCATAGGTGAACTGCACGAACGGCGCGCCCGGCTGCATCAGGGCGAACGCCTCGTGAATGAGGCGCAACCGCGTGGTCAGTGGCTTGGTGAACAGCGGCAGCCCGGAAACAACGGCCGCGGCCGGCTGGTCGAGCACCGCGCTGAGCGTGCGACGCAGGCTGTAGGCGTCGCCCTGCACCACGGTCGCCGCCGGAAAGCGCGCGCGCAGCAGCCGGCAGAAAGTCGGATCGAATTCGACCAGCACCAGCCGGGCCGGATCGATGCCCTGCTCGACGATCGCCTCGGTCACCGGGCCGGTGCCCGGGCCGAGCTCGACGATCGGGCCCGGCACGTCCGGGTCGAGGTAGCTCGCCATGGTGCGGGCGAGCGCCTTGCCGGACGGCGTCACGGCGCCGAGCGTCAGCGGCTTCTCGATCCAGGTGCGGATGAAGCGGACTTCGTCGTCGAGACGGATGCCCTTTTTTTCCTCGAGACGCCGGAAGTGCATCTCGAGCTTCTTCTTCTGCAGCTCGATCTGCTGCTCAAGTCGTTTGCGTTGAAGTTCGAATTTCTGCTTCTGGGTCTCGAACTGCTGCTCGATCTTGCGCTCGAACGCGCCCTTCTTGATCTCGAAGAGCTTGATCTGCTGCCCGATCTTGCGTTCGATCACGTTCTTCTTAAGCTCGAAAAGCCTGATCTGCCTTTCGAACCGCTTTTCGAGAGTCACCAGCGCTGGGAGCGGCATCATCAGTGGCTAACGCTACGAAATCATTGCCGATTACGGACCGTAATCGGTAGAGCCCGGCGCCGCGGCGGTCAAGCGGCAAATTCCTTCAGGCCGAGCCCGCGCGCCCCAGGAACTCCTTGACTTTGCCAAAGAATCCAGCCGACTCCGGATGCGTGTCCTTGGACGACAACCGCTCGAATTCGCCCAAGAGTTCGCGCTGACGCTTGGTCAGTTTCTGCGGAGTTTCGACCACCACCTGCACATACATGTCGCCGCTCTGCTTGGAGCGCAGCACCGGCATGCCCTTGCCCTGCAGCCGGAATCGCCGTCCCGACTGAGTGCCTTCCGGCACCTTCACGCGGGTATTGCCGCCGCCGATGGTCGGCACCTCGAACTCGCCGCCCAGCGCCGCTGCCACCATCGAGATCGGCACCCGGCAATGCAGGTCGGCGCCCTCGCGCTGGAAGAACTGGTGCGAGCTGAGCGAGAGGAAAATGTAAAGGTCGCCCGCTGGACCGCCGCGCACGCCAGCCTCGCCCTCGCCGGTCAGGCGGATGCGGGTGCCGTCTTCGACGCCGGGCGGAATGTTGACCGACAGCGTACGTTCGCGGGTGACGCGCCCCGAGCCCGAACAGGCCGGGCAGGGATTGTCGATCACCTGGCCGCGGCCCTGGCAGCTCGGACAGGTGCGCTCCAGCGTGAAGAATCCTTGCGCGTGGCGGATCCGGCCCATGCCGCCGCAGGTTGGGCACGCCTTCGGCTTGCTGCCGGCCTTGGCGCCCGAGCCTGAGCACGGCTCGCAGGTCACTGAGGTCGGGATGCGGACCTGTGCGGTCTTGCCCGAATAAGCCTCGTCGAGGCTGATCTCCATATTGTAGCGCAGATCCGCACCGCGCTCGCGCGCCGTGCGGTTGCGCGCGCTCGCCATGCCGAAGATGCCTTCGAACAGATCGGAGAACGCCGAGCCGAATTCGGCGCCGAAGCCGCCCGGCCCGGGGCCGCCGCCCTGCTCGAACGCCGCGTGGCCGTAACGATCGTAGGCGGCTCGCTTGTCGCCGTCCTTGAGAACCTCGTAAGCCTCGTTGATCTCCTTGAAGCGAATCTCGCAGGTGGCATCGCCCGGATTGCGGTCGGGATGCCACTTCATCGCGAGCTTGCGGAATGCGGCCTTGAGCTCGCCGTCGCCCGCGGTGCGCTCGACCTCCAAGACTTCATAATAGCAGCGTTTAGCCATTCCCGCTTCCCGCCCCCTCACGCCCGCAGCCGCGTCACCGGCCTGATTTACCCGCTCGTTCATCGCAGTTCAAAAAAATTCACCCCCGGGGAATGCTGCCCGGGGGTGAGGAAACCGTCGCTCAAGCAGACCATGTCAGTGCACCCTGCCGGGATGTCAGGCCGACTTCTTCTTGTCGTCGTCGACTTCGGTGAACTCGGCGTCGACGACATCGTCTTTCTTGCCCGCCGCATCATCTCCAGTCGTGCCGCCCGGCGACGCACCGCCATCAGGGCCCTGCTTGTACATCGCCTCGCCGAGCTTCATCGAAGCCTGCGCCAGCGCATTGGTCTTGGCGGTGATGGCCTCGGCGTCGTCGCCCTTGAGGGCTTCCTTGAGGTCCGCCATGGCGTTCTCGATCGCGCGCCGCTCGCCGTCGCCGATCTTCGAGCCATGCTCGGACAGCGCCTTCTCGGTCGAGTGTACCAGCGCCTCGGCGTGGTTCTTGGCCTCGACCGCAGCCTTGCGCTTCTTGTCGTCTTCGGCGTGCGCCTCGGCGTCCTTCACCATCTTCTGGATGTCGGCTTCAGACAGGCCACCCGACGCCTGGATGCGGATCTGCTGCTCCTTGCCGGTGCCCTTGTCCTTGGCCTGGACGTTGACGATGCCGTTGGCGTCGATGTCGAACGTGACTTCGATCTGCGGCACGCCGCGGGGCGCCGGTGGAATGCCGACGAGGTCGAACTGGCCGAGCATCTTGTTGTCGGCCGCCATCTCGCGCTCGCCCTGGAACACCCGGATCGTCACCGCGTTCTGGTGATCCTCGGCGGTCGAGAACACCTGGCTCTTCTTGGTCGGGATGGTGGTGTTCCGATCAATGAGCCGGGTGAAGACGCCGCCCAGCGTCTCGATGCCGAGCGACAGCGGGGTCACGTCGAGCAGCAGCACGTCCTTGACGTCGCCCTGCAGCACGCCGGCCTGGATCGCGGCGCCGATGGCAACCACCTCGTCCGGGTTGACGCCCTTGTGCGGCTCCTTGCCGAACAGCTGCTTCACGACTTCCTGCACCTTCGGCATGCGGGTCATGCCGCCGACCAGGACCACCTCGTTGATCTCGGCCGCCGAAAGGCCGGCGTCCTTGAGCGCCATGCGGCAAGGCTCGACGGTCTTCTGGATCAGGTCGTCGACCAACGCCTCGAACTTGGAGCGGGTCAGCTTCATGGTCAGGTGCTTCGGACCGGTCGCATCCGCGGTGATGAATGGCAGGTTGATCTCGGTCTGGGTGGTGGAGGAGAGCTCGATCTTGGCCTTCTCGGCAGCTTCCTTCAGCCGCTGCAGCGCGAGCTTGTCGCGGCGCAAGTCGATGCCCTGCTCCTTCTGGAATTCGTCGGCCAGATAGTTGACCAGGCGCATGTCGAAGTCTTCGCCGCCCAGGAACGTGTCGCCGTTCGTGGACTTCACCTCGAACACGCCGTCGCCGATCTCCAGCACTGACACGTCGAACGTGCCGCCGCCAAGGTCATAGACCGCGATCGTGCCGGTCTTCTGCTTGTCGAGGCCGTAAGCGAGTGCGGCCGCCGTCGGCTCGTTGATGATGCGCAGCACCTCCAGGCCGGCGATCTTGCCGGCGTCCTTGGTGGCCTGGCGCTGGGCGTCGTTGAAGTAGGCCGGGACCGTGATGACGGCCTGGTCGACCTTGCTGCCCAGATAGGCTTCCGCGGTTTCCTTCATCTTCTGCAGGATGAAGGCGGAGATCTGCGAGGGTGAATAGCTCTTGCCGTCTGCCTCGACCCAGGCGTCGCCGTTCGAGGCA
>JBFXEX010000245.1:0-3726 GCA_050179645.1 Xanthobacteraceae bacterium
CCATGGCACATAGGATGCCCCTTTCCGGGTCGGATAGCGCTCGACCGGCCCAAACACGTGCACCTGACAGTCGAAGCTCCCCGGCGGCGGCGGCTCAGCCGGACTGCGTGTGTCGGGCTCAAATTTCACGTAGTCGTTCATGATCTTTCCACCCCATCGTTCTTTGCTTTGTCACGTTCCCGCCTGCCGCCAAACTTGGCGATCGCAGCAGCGTCTCCGGTCAACGTCATGATCAATCATGTCGTTGGTATGAGTTCAAAGGCGGGCCTGCCATCCCATCGGGCATAGGTCCTTAAGATTTTCGGAAGTCGAGCAACGGCGCAAGACCGCCGCAGACCGGCCAGCCCCGCCTGCATGCAAATCGACGGCGTCGACGCCGTCGCACGCTCCTGCGACTCGTCGCACAAGCCATCGCAATGGCGACGAAAATGCCGCGGTCCCGCGCTCGGCGCAGCGCTGGATCGGCTGGCGATTTGTCGGGGCAGACGCTACTATCAAATCGAATGTCAAAAACGAAGTCCTCAGGGAGGAACAATATGCTCGGTACACCCGCGTTATTTCGCTTGAGTGCATGCGCCGCGTTCGCCGTTGTCCTGGCGCCTCACGCGCAGGCCGCCGACCCCATCAAGGTCGGCGTGGTGACGCCGTTGTCCGGTACCTATGCGCCGATCGGCAAGCAGGTCCGCTGGGGCGCCGAGCTCGCCGTGAAGGAAATCAACGCCGCCGGCGGCGTAAAGGGCCGGAATTTCGAGCTGCTGTTCGAGGACGAAGAGGCTAATCCGCCGGTCGCAGTGCGGAAAGCCGAGAAGCTCCTTCAGCAGGACAAGGTCGACCTGTTGACCGGCACCGTCAACAGCGGATCGACCCTGGCGGTCGGCCAGCTCGCAGACCGCAACCAGCGCATCCTGGTCACCACGGTGTCCTACGCGCCCTCGATCACCGGGGCGCAATGCAATCCGAACGTGTTCCGCGTGAACGCCAACGCGTTCATGCAGTCGAATGCATTGACCAACTGGCTGATCAAGAACGTGGCCGGCAAGCGCTACTTCTTCATCGGCCCCGACTACGAGATGGGGCGGAGCACCATCGGGGCGTTCCAGGCCGACATCAAGCGGCTCGGCGGCACCGACGTCGGCTCGACCTATCCGCCGCTCGGCGCCAAGGACTTCACACAATACATGGGGCAGATCCGCGCGGCGCGTCCCGATGTGATCATGACGGCGACTGCCGGCAACGACACCGTGCGGCTGCTCACCCAGCTTAAGGAATACGGCATCCTCACCCCGAAGCTCACGCTCGCCGGCGCAGCCGGCGCAGTCACGCAGGAAAACATCGGCGCCATGGGCGGCGCTGGCGAGAACTTCCTGAGCGCGGCCGGCTACTCGATCGACATCGACACGCCGGCCAACAAGAAGTTCGTCGCCGCATTCAAGAAAGAGGCCGGGTCGGATCCCGACCTGTTCGGTGCGGATACCTACGGCCTGTTCTACCTGTTCAAGCAGGCGATCGAGAAGGCGGGCTCCACCGATACCGCCAAAGTGCGCGCCGCGATGGAAGATGCCAGCTGGGAGACTCCGCAGGGCACCAAGAAGATGCGCAAGGGCGACCACCAAGCCATCGTCGACATGGTCGTCGTCCAGGTGAAGGGCAACGACTTCAAGACCGTCGGCAAGGTGCCAGGCGCCGAAGCCGTCGGCCCGGACAACTGCGACAAGTTCTGACCGGGAGCAATCGGCCGCACCGGTTCGATGGAAGATCTCTTCGCCTACCTGCACTTCGTCGTGCTGCCCCAGGTCATCGACGCGCTGATCATCGGCGTGGCGCTGGCCTTGGTGGCGCTGGGGCTCACGATGATTTTCGGTCTGCTCGACGTCATCAACTTGGCGCACGGCGACTTCTACATGCTGGGCGGCTACGCCGCCTTCACGTTGATCGGCTGGGGCGCGGGCTATTGGAGCGCCCTCGTCCTGGTGCCGATTCTGGTCGGCCTGGTCGGCTGGGGCCTCGAGGAGCTCGGAATCCGCCCGCTGTTGCCGAGACCGGATCGCGCCATCGTCACCTTGCTCCTGACGTTCGGCGTGAGCCTCATCCTGCGCGACGTCGCGCAGGTGATCTGGGGTACCGAGACCCACGCGATCGCGGCGCCCCTCACCGGCATGGTAAGCGCGGGCGGGGTTTTCGTGCCGAGCTATCGGCTCTTCGTCTTCGCGCTCGGCCTCGCCGTAATCCTGGCGACGTGGTGGGTGGTGTACCGGACCCAGATCGGCGCGGTGCTGCGCGCCACCGCGGTCGATCCGACCATGGTGGCGTCGTTCGGGATTCCGATCCGGCTGGTGTACGGCCTGACGTTTCTCTACGGCTGCGGCCTTGCCGGACTGGCCGGCGTGCTGCTCGGTCCGATCTATGCGGTGTTCCCGACGATGGGGCACGATTTTCTGGTCATGGCATTCGCCGTAGTCATCGTCGGCGGCATGGGCAGCATTGTCGGCGCCGTCGGCGCCGCGCTGCTGCTGGCGCAGGTGCAAGGCCTTGCCAGCCTCTGGATCCCGCCAGTGTGGGCTGAGACGCTGGTCTACGGTGTCATGTTGCTGGTGCTGGTGGTGCGACCCGGCGGCCTGTTCAATCGGCTCGGAGCCGCATGATGCCGCCCGTGGATGCGTCGCGTGTCGACGATGAGGCGCGACGCCCGGCGGCAACGACGAAGTCAATCGGCGACCGGTTGATGCGGGCGCTGCGCCCGCCCTCGGTATCGGCCGGCCCGCTGCGCTGGCTGGGCCTCGCGATGCTCGCGCTCGCCGTCGTCTTCCCGCTGTTCGGCGGTCCATTCTACACGCGGCTCGGCATCGAAGCGCTGCTGCTGGGCTCGGTGGCGCTCAGCGTCGACATCCTGCTCGGCTATGCGGGGCTCCTCTCGCTCGGACAGGCCGCCTATTTCGGGCTGGCGGCCTATATCGCGGCGCTGATGTATCTCCACGTCACCCAGTCGTTCTGGCTGGTGATGCTCACCGTAATGGCGGCGGTCGGCGTCTTTTCGTTCATCCTGGGCGCGGTCGCAATCCGCGCCCGCGGCGTCTACTTCGCGCTGATCACGTTCGGCGCCGCCGAAATTCTCTCCAAGATCGCGCACAATACGCGCGCGATCGGCGGCTCGGACGGCATCCTGGGCATTCCGGTGCCGACCATTCCGGTCCTTCCCGGCGTCGCGCTCGATCTCAACAGCAATTTCGTTTTCTACTACGCGGTGCTCGCCGTCATCGTCCTGCTCTATGTCAGCACGCGACGCATCCTCGACACCCCGTTCGGATCCGTTCTGCGCGGCATCCGCGACAATGCCGACCGCGTTCCCTACCTCGGCTACAATCCGTTCTGGTACAAGCTGATGGCCTACCTGCTGGCGGCGCAGATCGCCGCATTCGGCGGCCTGATCTATCCGCTGCTGCGGGGCTTCGTCGCGCCGCACCTGTTCGGTTTCGAGGTCTCGACCAAGGCGGTGGTGATGTCGCTCGTTGGCGGCGTCGGCACGCTTCTCGGTCCGCTCATGGGCAGCGCCATCATCACGTTCATGGAATCGCTGGTCGGCAGCTATACCGAACGCCACCTGTTCGTACTCGGCGTCATCTTCATCGTCTTCGTGATGTTCCTGCCGGACGGTCTGTGCGGCCTGGTGCAGCGTTGGGCGACGCGGCGGAAAGCCGGGCCATGATCAAGGTCAGCAACCTCAATAAG
>JBFXEX010000246.1:0-3535 GCA_050179645.1 Xanthobacteraceae bacterium
CGGCTGGCCCGTCCCCTTGGTTCGGACCGCCGGCGGGGGCGACGGATGCCGGCGGTTCGCCCCAATCGATCAGGCCCGGGCCAGCCGGAGGGCGACGAACTTCGTGCCCTCGCCGGACTTCACCCGCAGCAGCACCGAACGCTTGCCGTCTTTTTGGATACCGCCCAGGACTTCGCGCACCTCGGCCGGGCTCGCGACCTTCTTGCCGCCGACCTCGAGGATGACGTCGCCGGTCTTGAAACCGTGCTCGGCGGCGATGCCATCCGCGTCGACGTTGGTGACCACAACGCCCTCGTCGCCGCTGCCGGCAACCTGGCCCGCCGGGGCCAGCGTGAGGCCGAGTCGCGGCACGTCGGTGCCGGACGGCTTGTCGCCGGCCGCCGGCGCCTTCGCTTGCTGCGACTTCGGCAGTTCGCCGAGCGTGAGCGACATCGTCTTTTCCTCACCCTTGCGCCAGACGGTCAGCTTGGCCGTCGAACCCGGGGTCAGAGCGCCGATCTGCTTGGCCAGGTCGCGGGCGTCCTTGACCGCCGTGCCGTTGACGGCGGTGATCACGTCGCCGGCCTGGATACCGGCCTTGGCCGCCGGGCCGTTCGCCTGCGGATCGGCAACCAGAGCGCCCTGCGGGGCCTTCATGCCGATGCTTTCGGCGATTTCCGCAGTCACCGGCTGGATCTGCACGCCGATCCAACCGCGGGTCACGCTGCCCTTGTCCTTGAGCTGGGCGACGACGGTCTTCACGGTCTCGGCCGGAATGGCGAACGCGATGCCGATCGAACCGCCGGACGGCGAGAAGATCGCCGTGTTGACGCCGATCACGTTGCCGTCGACGTCGAAGGTCGGGCCACCGGAGTTGCCCTTGTTGACCGGCGCGTCGATCTGGATGAAGTCGTCATACGGGCCCGCACCGATGTCACGGCCACGCGCCGAGACGATGCCGGCGGTGACGGTGCCGCCAAGACCGAACGGATTGCCGACGGCAAGCACCCAGTCGCCGATGCGCGGAGCGCGCTCGCTCAGCTTGACGAACGGGAAGTCGTTGCGGCCGTCGATTTTGATCAAGGCGAGATCGGTCCGCGGATCGGTGCCGATCACCTTCGCCGTGTAGGTCTTGCCGTCCTCGGCCGACACTTCCACGGTCTCGGCCTTGTCGACCACGTGGTTGTTGGTCACCGCATAGCCGTCAGCCGAAATGATGAAGCCGGAGCCCTGGCCGGTCACCAGCCGGTTTCGCGGCTGACGCGGCATCTGCGGCATGCCCTCGGAATCGGGCATGCCGAAGCGGCGGAAGAAGCGCTCCATCTGCGAGCCCTGCGGGAACGGCATGTTGCCGTCGAAGCCCATCGTCTGCGGGCCGCTGTTGACCTTCACGCGCACCGAAATGACGGCCGGCTTTACCTTCTCGACAATGTCGGCAAAGCCCATCGGTCGCTGAATGCCCTGCGCGTAGGCAATCGAATTCAGCGCGGAGCCATTCGGCTTGGTGATGAACCCGGAACCAGCGAACAGAAGAGCGGCGCCCAGGCCCGCGGCGCTGGCAAGCAGAACAAGACGCCGCATCGGCAGAAGGCGCGGCTTCGGAGCGGTCACGCTCTCGTTCATCTCTGTAACTCCATGTGTCTGACTTGGCGCGAGCGCGCCGTCTAAGAGTTCAAGATGGTGCGGCCTGCCTTACGGTTTGCTGGCCGCGGGATTAAACTTTGGTAAGGTCGAAATTCGTTGGTAAACCCAACAAAATCAATATGTTACAGGAATATTACGCGCTCGATGCAGGAACGCGAGGTCAAATTTTCGCATCAAAACTTACGATTCGGGGCCCTGCAAAATGCGCGAGAGTCTCGCGTTCTCCGCCGCCGTCAGCGGTGCGCTGGCAGCGGGAGGCGAATCGGCTGTTGTCGCCCGGCGATAGCGCCGCCAGGCCAACACCAGAACGACGGCGCCGAACAGCAGAACCAGCACAGGCATCAACCAAAGCAACGCCGTACGCCCGGAAAATCGCGGATCGAGCAGGACGAACTCGCCGTAGCGTTTGACCAGGAAGTCGAGCACCTGCGCATCGCTGTCGCCGGCCTGCAGCCGCTCCCGGACCAGCACCCGCAGATCGCGGGCGAGCGGCGCGTCCGAATCGTCAATCGACTGGTTCTGGCAAACCATGCATCGCAATTCTTTGGACAGTTCTCTCGCACGCGTCTCCAGTGCGGGGTCCGACAGAACCTCATCGGGCTGCACGGCAAGCGCCGGTGCCGTCCACAGCGACGTCGCGATGATGATGAGCCGCAACCATCGCATCAGAATTACTCCGCAGGCGCCAACCGCGCCTTCCTCCGGGCGGGCCGCGGGGCGCCGACCCGCAGTCGGCGGTCCGACAGCGACAGCAGTCCGCCGATCACCATCACCAGCGGTCCAAGCCAGATCAGCAGCACCAGCGGCTTGTAATAGAGCCGGACGGCGATCGAGCCATCCGGGCCCTGTTCGCCGAGCGTCAGATAGATCTGCGAAAGGCCGCGGGTCATCAGTGCCGATTGCGTCGTGCTCGTGCCGCCGCGCGAGGGAAAGATGCGCTTGGAGGGTTCCATCTCGCCGACCACCTCGCCAAGCCGCCGCACCGTGAAGTGTCCCACCGTCTCGCGATAGTTCGGTCCCGCACGCTGCGCCATGCCGTCGAAATACAGCTCATAGCGCCGGATCGTGACGGTCTGGCCCGGCTTGAGTTCGGCGATGCGCTCGAGACCCCACTGCGTCTCTGCCACGATGCCGAGCAGCGCGATGCCGAGACCGAAATGCGCAAACGCCGTGCCCCAGGTCGAGCGAGGCAGTCCGTAGGCGCGGCCGTAGGCGGTCCACAGCGGCACCCGGCGCAACCCCGTGCGCTCGACAATGTCGGTCACCGCCCCGGCCATGACGAAGAACGCAAGCCCGACGGCAAACGGCACGAGAATCGGCCCGCCGCCCTCCATGGCAAAGATCACCGCGATGGCGATCGCCGCAACGGCGACGGCGCCGATGAGGCGCTGCGCAACCCCAAGCAGATCGCCGCGCTTCCACGCCAGCAACGGCCCGAACGGCACCGCGATCAGAAGTGGAATGAACAACGGCCCGAACGTCGCGTTGAAGAACGGGGCTCCGACCGAAATTTTCTCGCCGGTCAGGGCCTCAAGCGCCAATGGATAAAGTGTGCCGACGAACACCGTAGCGCAGGCGGTCACCAGGAAGAGGTTGTTAAAGACGAGTGCACCCTCGCGCGAGATCGGCGCAAAGATGCCGCCCTGCCGCAACAGCGGCGCGCGCCATGCAAACAGCGCAAGCGCCCCGCCGATGAACAGCACCAGAATCGCCAGGATGAAGACCCCACGGGTCGGGTCCGTGGCGAAGGTATGAACCGAGGTGAGCACGCCGGATCGCACCAGGAAAGTGCCGACCAGCGACAGCGAGAAGGCGATGATCGCCAGCAGCACCGTCCAGATCTTCAGCGCGTCGCGCTTTTCCATCACCACGGCGGAATGCAACAGCGCGGTGGCGATCAGCCACGGCATGA
>JBFXEX010000247.1:0-3459 GCA_050179645.1 Xanthobacteraceae bacterium
GCCGCCGTATTTCACCACCACGATCTCCTCGTCGTAGCGCTGCATGTGCGGCAGCGCCTCCGACAGGACATGGGCGATATCGTGCGGGGAAAC
Organism: Xanthobacteraceae bacterium; assembly: GCA_050179645.1. Taxonomy (GTDB): domain Bacteria; phylum Pseudomonadota; class Alphaproteobacteria; order Rhizobiales; family Xanthobacteraceae; genus VAZQ01. Next base: position 94 of record JBFXEX010000247.1, read on the forward strand.
CGTCATGGCGTGGTCCTGCGGCGGGGGTCTCAGGCGGTGCCTTTTAGCGGGCGCCGTGCGCGCGGGAAAGGGCGGTTCTCAACTTGAGGCATGTGTCCCGGACGCAGCGCGGCATGAAATGCTGCGCTGCTGATCCGGGACCGCAACGGACACCGGCTTCTTTGCGGTCCCGGGTCTGCAGCGCATCACCATAGCGCGTCGAAGACGCGCGTGAACGCGCTGTTGGGTGCTGCGCTGCGCCCGGGACACGTGTTGAGCTCAGCCGCCGCGCTCCTTGACCAGCCGAGCGATCGCGGCACGCAGTTCCAGAATCCCGGCGCCGTCGCGCGCCGAGGTGGCGAGCACCTCCGGAAACGCGGCGGGATGCCGCGCCAGCGCCGCGTTGGTCGCCGGGATCAGCTCGGCGAGCGCCGCCTCCTTGATCTCGTCGGTCTTGGTCAGCACCACCTGGTAGTTGACCGCCGCCTTATCGAGGGTCTTGAGCACCTCGTCGTCGGTGTCCTTGAGGCCGTGACGGGCATCGACCAGGAGGTAGACTCGCGCCAGGTTGGCGCGGCCTTCGAGGAACGCATGAATGAGCGCGGTCCAGGCCTTGACCTTGGTCTTCGCCGCGGCCGCATAGCCGTAGCCCGGCATGTCGACCAGCACGAGGTTCGTGGGGCCGGTGAAGAAGATCAGCTCCTGGGTGCGGCCCGGCGTGTGCGAGGTGCGGGCCAGCGCATGGCGGCCGGTGAGCGCGTTGATCAGGCTCGACTTGCCGACATTGGAGCGGCCGACGAACGCGATCTCGACGCCGCGCATCTTCGGCAGCGACGCCACCGAGCTTGCCGCCGACAGGAACTGCCAGTCGGCGCCGAACAGCCGCCGGCCGGCTTCGATCTCGCCGCGAGTGAAGGACTGTGTTGCCATCCGTCTCCTTACCATCCCGCGCCGGATTCGCGCAGCGCAGTCGGAAACCGGCGGCAGCCGTCACGTCTCCGGCGGCAGAACGATCCCGGTCTGGGCGGTGATGCGGCCGTAGTGCTCGACGCGGCGGTGGCGGCCGAAATCGAAGATCGTCTGCTTGCCGAACACGGTGGCGTCGAGGTCGCAATCCGCCACGATGAGTTCGTCGTCCTCGGTCGCGGCCTCCACGACGATCTCGCCGTCCGGATTGACGATCACGCTGCCGCCGATCATCGGGAAGCCGTCCTCCGCGCCGCATTTGGCGACCGCGACCACCCAGGTCGAGTTCTGGTAGGCGCCGGCCTGCAGCGTCAGGCGGTGGTGGAACAGCCGCTTCTCCGGCCCTTCGTCCGCTTTCTGCGAATTGGTCGACGGCGTGTTGTAGCCGAGCAGGATCAACTCCACGCCCTGCAGTCCCATCACCCGATAAGTCTCCGGCCAGCGCCGGTCGTTGCAGATGCACATGCCGACGATGCCGCCGAGCGCGCGCCACACCGGGAAGCCGAGGTCGCCGGGCTCGAAGTAGCGCTTTTCCAGGTGCTGGAACGTACGCTGCGGATCGAACTCGGAATGGCCCGGCAGATGCACCTTGCGGTATTTGCCGACGATGGTTCCGTCGCGCTCGACCAGGATGGCGGTGTTGAAGCGATGGCCGTCGGCGGTGAGCTCCGCATACCCGAACGACAGGCCGATGCGATGCTGGGCGGCACGTTCGAACAGCGGCCGCACCGCGGCGTTCGGCATCTCGCGTTCGAACCAGGCGTCGACCTCGGCCTGCTCGGTGACGTACCAGCGCGGAAAGAACGTCGTCAGCGCCAGCTCCGGATAGACCACGAGGTCGCAGTTGCGGTCCCGGGCCTGATCGAGCAGATCGATCATGCGCCGCACCGCCGATTGCCGGCTGTCCGCCTTGTGGATCGGCCCCATCTGGGCGCCGCCGATCCGGAGTATCCGGCTCACGCCATCCTCCCGTCTTGCGGCCGCGGGCGGACGTTCCGGCCACGCGACCGCACGACATTCGCCACACCGACGGTCGCCTGACAAGGCGGAGCGAAGCGGCCGGGGTGGAGCGCGCAAACCGATACCGGCCGGTAACCATCGCCTCGCTGCGGCCGTCCGTGCGACATTGTGGCGCGTAAATCGCCGGGGACCGGCCCGCTCCGATCCGTTTCGATTTCAGTTCCCGTCATGAATTCAACGCGCTAGCGATGGCGCGCAACCCGCCGGGCCGGCGCGCCCCGATTGCCACATACGCGAAGAACCGCGCGCCGCGCGTTACGTGTCGCCACAAAGCCGCGCACTTTGCCTGCTCGACTGGAGTCGCTCAACGATTCGGGGGGATCTCATGGGCAGTATGCGACAGCTACCGTCCCGGGGCGCAGACAGCGACATCCGGGCATTTCTCGCGAACCATTTCCACGTCGATGTCGGCCGCGTCACGGACGATGCGCACCTGCGCAACGATCTCGGCGCCGACTGGCTCGACCGTCTGGAACTGCTGATCCTGATCGAGGACAACTTCGACGACATCGAGCTTCCGGACGATGCGGACCGGATCGAAGTCGTCGGCGACCTCATCCGGCAGGTCGAACATGCCTTGACGCAGCGCTGCGGCACTTCGGGCTAGGCCGCGGCGGCGCATCGGGGCTTTCACACCGACCGGACCTGCGGGCCGGGTGGCCGTGCGCGCGAGCGCTCCGCGGTGCGCCCGCGCTCCGCCGCGCTCTCGTCCGCCACGCTCTCGTTCGCCAAGGTCTCGTTCGCCACGTCGCGCGGCGAGGGAGCCGGCTTGACCTCGCCGCCCGCATCGCCTTCGCCCTCGGCGCCGCCTTCGGCATTGTCGTCGCGGGCCGCGACGATGGCATTCATCCGCCGGATCAGTTCCAGGCGGAATGCCTCCAGGTCCCGGGGCCCGCCATCGTCGTCGTCCGCAGGCTCGCCCGAACGGCCGCTGCCGGCCGCATCGTCGGCAATCGCCGGCGGCCGCCGCTCGCCGAGCAGCGCGTTGAGTTCGCGCAGGGTCCGCGTCAGCACACCGAGCGCGCGGCCGGCGCGTTCCATCTCCCGCGGATGCAGCGCTCCCGTGGCCAGCCTGGCGACGATCGCCTCGATCGCCGGCAGCACCCGCGCCACCGCGCCCTGCAGCCGCGGCACCAGCGCGCCGTCGTCGATTTCGGCCGGGGTGGCTTCGCCTGACGCCAGCGCGCCGGCATCTCCACCTTCACCCTCCCACCCGGGCGGCGCTTGCGCGCGCCCGGGCGCAGGCTCTGGAGGGGGAGGGTCGCTGCGAGCGTAGCGAGCAGCGGGGTGGGGTGATCGGTTGAGAAGGTTCCTTGCCCATCAACTCAAGCTCAGGCGCACCTTGCGCAATGAAATTTAAGAGGTCGAATGCAATCGTCTCGCGAAATCTTCCAATTCCAG
>JBFXEX010000248.1:0-3389 GCA_050179645.1 Xanthobacteraceae bacterium
CGCTGGGATGCGGTGCGACTTGCAGGCGCGATCCAGGCGCGGGATGTTTCATGCAGAGACGCCGTGTCGGCCTGCCTCGAGCGGCTGAATGCCATAAACCCACGCGTCAACGCGGTGGTTGAAACGTTGGCCGACGAGGCTCTCGCCGCCGCCGAACACGCGGACCGGCAATTGAGCGACGGCAACCCGGTCGGACTTCTTCATGGCGTTCCGGTCACCACCAAGATCAACACTGATCAGAAAGGCTGCCCGACCAGTAACGGCGTCAAGGCATTCGCCAATCTGATCGCCGAGCACGACAGTCCCTCGATCGCAAATCTGCGACGGGCCGGTGCCATCATCATCGGTCGGACCAATTGTCCGGAGTTCTCCTGGCGCTGGTTCACCGACAACGATCTTTACGGCGAGACCATCAACCCCTGGAGTCGCGAATACACCTGCGGCGGATCGAGCGGTGGCGCCGCGGTGGCAGTCGCCACCGGCATCGGTCCGGTCGCGCATGGCAGTGACTTCGGCGGATCGATTCGTCACCCGGCGCTGTGTTGCGGAGTGGCGGGTTTGCGCCCGAGCCTTGGCCGGGTGCCCGCCTTCAATGCGAGCGCCGGCGACCGTCCGATCACCGCGCAGTTCATGGCAGTGCACGGACCGCTGGCCCGTCGCGTCGGTGACTTGCGGCTGGCCTTCTCGGCGATGACCATGGGTGACATCCGCGATCCGTGGTGGGTACCCGCTCCGCTCCAGGGCGCACAGCCACCCAGCCCCATCCGCGTGGCAATGATGGACTCCGACCGCCGGCCTGGGCTCGATACCGGCATCGCCGATGCGTTGGATCAGGCGGCCCGCTGGCTGCAGGACGCCGGATATATCGTCGAGCAACCGGCGAACGCGCCATCGATCGAAGAGGCCGCGCATCTTTGGTCGACGTTGGTGCTGAACGAAGCCAAGCTCTCCATGATCGAGGTGATCAGGCAGCACGGCGGATCCGCCATCCGCAAGACCGGCGAACTGATGATCAACCAGGCGCCCGCAACTGACTTCGCCGCATACTTAAAGGCGCTGGGCCGGCGCGCGACGATCTTGCGCGAATGGCAGGTTTTCTTGGAACGTTACCCACTCGTCCTCATGCCGGTCTGCCGCGCGCCAGCCTACCAACTCGGTCTCGACCAGCGTAACGATGCAGCTATGAAACGCATCTTCGACGACATGGCGCCGATCCTGGCGCCCGCCGTCCTCGGCCTGCCAGGTATCGCGGTCCCCACCGGCGTCGGCAATCCTGTGCCATTAGGTGTGCAGATCGTTGCCGGCCGCTTCCGTGAGGATTTGTGCCTCGATGCCGCAGAAGCGATCGAGCACCACGCCGGCGTTCTGACGCCAATCAATCCATTTTAGGGCACCTCGAACAATGACTGCTTTTCTGCATGATCAACGTCGGCATGGTTGGACGGCAGATTAATTGCGGGATCAGAGACCGTTGCCGGCCATCTGTCGGGCGCCGTGATCCGCGGCTGGTCGTTGCGCCGCAGCCATCCGCTCCAACGTCACGAGACGGCGAATATTGTACACGAGGTTCTGCAGTCCAATCTTCGTTCGCGCTCTGACGATGCCGATTGTCCGCGCGAGCCGGCTTCCGGCTGAAGTCTCCTGTGCTCCGAACACATGCTCGATGCGAGCTCGGACGCGGCTCTTCTTCCGGTTCGCTTCCTCCTGCCGCTGCGAGAGCGGATGATTGCGAGTCGCGCGGACGTGAATACGACTGCGAAAGCCGCGGGCCTTGCGCCCCGCCTCGGTCTCAGCCGAGCGATAGGCGCTGTCGGCGAACACGTCCGCAGAGGTGTTGGCTTCGTTCAGAAGTCCATCCAGCTTCTGGCTGTCGTGGACTGCGGCGCCGCTCACGTCATAGCGCCGGATCAGCTTGTACCTTGCATCCGCGTTAACGTGGTTCTTGTAGTTCACCTGCGCCTTGAGTCTGGACTCCGCGATCAGGGACGACGGCTTGATGCCGGCGCCAACCACGTTGCCGGCCCAGCTCTCGATGGCGTTGGCGGCATAGCCGTTGTTGCGAACGAGCCAGCGGGCGCGAGCCGTGATATCGGGCCCTGCGGACGCGATCAGCGTGTTGAGATGCGCCCGGCTTGGCTGGAAGCCGTAGGGCCAAAAAATTGAAAGCATAGAAAGAACGGGGATTTGTGCGTGCCGGTTCTGGCGGCGCCAAAAGTCACCCGCTACGATTTCGTCGGCAACCGAAGAGCGATGCCGAGGGCGACACTGATGGATTGGGCGCGCATCCTGGCTTTCGTCACGGGGTCGGTGGACCAGGAGCTACTGGCGCGAGCCGAATATCTGGCCGCCGAGAACCGCATTCTGAAGGGCAGTTGAAGGGGCGGCTGAAGCTCTCGGACGCCGAGCGAGCCACGCTGGCTGAGATCGGCCATCGCTTGGGCCGCAAGGCTCTCGGCGAGGTGGCGACGATTGCCCGCCCGGACACAATCCTAGTCTGGTACCGCAAGCTGGTGGCCGGCAAATTCGATGTCTCGAAGGCGCGTCGAAGCCTCGGCCGGCCTCGGATCAAGCGGGAGATTGAGCAACTGATCGTTCGCATGGCCAGGGAGAACCACGACTGGGGTTATGATCGGATCGTAGGGGCGTTGGCCAATCTGGGGTACTGGGTCTGCGATCAGACGGTCGGCAACGTCCTGCAACGCCATGGTCTGCCGCCGGCACCCGAACGCAAGCGCACGACCACCTGGTCGGCGTTCATTCGGATCCATCTGGCCCTATTGGCAGGAACCGACTTCTTCACCGCGGAGGTACTGACGCTGCGCAGGCTGGTGACCTACTACGTGTTGTTTTTCATCCATCTCGAGAGCCGCCGGGTGGACATCGCCGGGATCACGGTTCACCCGGACGAGCCATGGATGAAGCAGATCGCCCGGAACGTGACCATGGAAGGATGCGGCGCCCTTCGAGATTGCCGCTATCTCCTGCATGATCGAGATACCAAGTACACCCGGTCCTTCCAGGCGATCATCGCATCAGGCCGAGTTGAACCACTGGTTCTGCCTGCGCGCAGTCCGAATCTGAATGCCTATGCGGAGCGGTGGGTCAGATCGGTAAAAGAGGAGTGCTTGTCCAAGGTGGTTCTGTTCGGCGAGCGGTCGCTGCGGCGAGCGCTCAGCGAATATGTCGAGCATTATCACGCCGAGCGGAACCATCAGGGGAAGGGCAACGTCCTGCTGTTTCCGCGGGGTACGCACATCTGCCGTGACGGCCCTGTTCAATGCCGCGAGCGACTGGGCGGACTGCTGCGCTATTTCCATCGAGAGGCGGCATGATCAGCGACATGAAATGGGACATGCCCATCAGGCCGATCGATTCCGGCCCGCTGACGG
>JBFXEX010000249.1:0-3321 GCA_050179645.1 Xanthobacteraceae bacterium
CTCTGTAGAATTCCGCGCCTTTGCGCAGCCATTGCCATTGCTTATCATCATGGCCAAAGATCACCTTCACGCCCCGGCCCTGCGCGGCTTTGATGTCGGCTATGGACTTTACTGCCTTATCCATATCCCAGCTGTTTTTAGGCGCATAGCCTTCGACCAGATTGGCCTCGATGGGCGCCGCGTCCGAGGCCAGAAGATATTCACCGCTTTTTTCGAGACTGATCATCGCGGCGATCATGCCGGGCGTGTGGCCGACCACTGGCAGCAGGACGATACGGCCGTCACCGAACAGATCGCGCTGCCCTTCGAACGTGTCGAATCCGCGCTGCGCATGATCCCATTCCTGCGGCAGATAGCCTTGGGCGACACCGCCTTCGGCACGCGCGGCAGCCAGTTCGTCACGGTGGCATATGATTGTCGCGTGCTTAAAATGCTCGTTGCAGCCGCAATGATCGGGGTGGAAGTGCGAGCAGATGACGACGTCAATATCGTCGGGAACGAGGCCGGCTTCGCCCAGGTGATGGATCACCGTGTCCTGAGGACCGTAGATAGGCACCATGGCGCGCGCGACACCTCCCCAGCGCGCTTCGGCGTCTGTCGCCGCCTCGGGACTGCATCCGGTGTCGAACAGCACGTTGCCCTGGTCATGCTTCAGCAATGTGCAGATGACAGGAAGCTCGACCGTCTCCTCGCGCGCGGCACCGGGATAGTAGACGCCGCGGCGCATGCGCAGCCTTCCGCCGGGCAGGAAATGCATTTTCATGAGAGAGGACCTCTTTCTTTCGCCAGTTCGCGAACGGCGTTGACAATATTCTGGTAGCCCGTGCAGCGGCAAATATTACCCGATAGAGCCTCGCGAATCTGTTCGTCCGTTTCCAGCGGGTGGTGGTGCAGCATGTCGGTGATGGTCATGATGAAGCCGGGGGTACAGAAGCCGCACTGCAGACCGTGATGATCGCGAAAAGCGGCCTGGATCCGGCCAAGCTCTTCCCGGCTGCCCTGACCCTCGATCGTCTCGATTTCCAGTCCATCGACCTGCACCGCCAGTGTCAGGCAAGACCGCGCGCTCCTACCGTTCAGCAATATGGTGCACGCACCGCACACTCCGTGTTCGCAACCCACATGTGTACCAGTAAGGCCCAGCTCGTTCCTCAGGAAATCGCTTAGCAGCATGCGTGGTTCGACCGACCGACTATGGGTCACGCCGTTCACGGTGACGCTAATGTACGCGTTGCCGCTCATTTCGCCTCGCCCTTTATCGCCCTGTTCCATGCCGCACGTAACCCACGCGCAGCGAGCGCTCCCGCCAGATGACGGCGGTAATCGGCGGACGCGTTGAGGTCGCTGTTCGGTTCTATCTCGGTACGCAGCTGCTCAACCGCGTCGACGATCACTTCTTCGTCTATAGTCCGATCCTCCAGCACAGCTTCCACGACCGGCAGGCGGGCGGCGGTATCTCCTACACCCATCACCGCGACTCGCACGTTGTGGGCACGCTCATTCACGTGCTCCATCGTTGTCACCACTGCAGACAATGCATAGTCACCATGGCGGCGCGCAAACTCCTCGAAGCCCCAGCCGGTGCCGGCTGGCAACTTATCGAGTTCGATACCTGTCACCATCTCGTCGTATTCCAGCGCGGTGGTAAGCGACGAGAGCAGGAGATCGCGCGCGGTGATCGTCCGCCCGCCACGCGGCGAAGCTATATGCACGATGCCATTCAACAGCAACGTCATCATTGGTATTTCGGCTGCAGGATCGGCATGGCAGACGCTGCCGCAGAAGGTGCCGCGATTGCGGACGGTCAGATGTGCGACATTCGCCATTACCGCATGCAGTACTGGAAGATGACTGCCAACAATGGGATCGCTGGCAATCATGCGATGGCGTACAAGTGCGCCAACGTGCAGCCGCTCGCCTCGCTCTTCGATCCGGTCGAGTCCCGGAATACGGTTAATGTCGACCAGAACAGATGGGCGAACCATGCGGAAATTCATCATTGGAAGCAGACTCTGCCCGCCCGCGATGATTTTGCCTTCTCCGCTTGCTTCGGCAAGTGCCGACACCGCTTCATCGACGGATTGCGCGAGAATATAGTCGAACGCGACAGGTTTCATATCATTCGCCCGTGAAGCGGGGCGACCGTTTTTCCGCGAAGGCCCTCCGGCCTTCCCGGTAGTCGGTGCTGGTCAACGCACGATAGGTCACATTGTGTGCCAAAGCCGCGTCAAACGGCTTGTCGGTCATAGCCGCCATGTTCAGGATGGCTTTCGATCCAGCGATAGACAGCGGCGCGAGATGCGTGATTGCCCCAAACCATGCAAATGCCGAGGCGACCGGGTCGTTACTCAACTCGTCGGCAAATCCATTGATAATCGCCCGTTCGGCATCGATGGTGCCGGCGGTGAAGAAGATGCGCTTGGCCTCACTGACGCCGACTAGCGAAACCAGTCGCGTCATGCCGCGCGCGCTGTAAACGATGGATAATTTCGCGGCAGGGATCGCAAAGCGCGCCTCGGGCGACACGAAACGGAAATCGCAGGCCATCGCCAGATTGCACGCGCCGCCATAGCAATAGCCCCGGATTGCCGCGATGACCGGCACGCCAAGCGCGGTTATTGCGTCGCAGGCGGCATCTACGGAGGCTTCATAGTTGATGCCCTGCTCGGGCGTCCCCCGCGTTTCATCAAAGTCGGCGATGTCGGCGCCCGCCGAGAAGGACTTGCCGTTCCCGGTCAGGATAACGCCGCGCAGGCTGTGGTCGCTTGCAAGACCGCGAAAAACTGCCTCGAGCGATTGCCACATGGCGAAAGAAATAGGATTGTGCCGCTTTGGCTTGTCAAGCCGGATCGTGACGATGTCGCCCTCGCGCTCGACGCATATGCCCTCGACCAGGGTCATGCAGCGTCTCTCACGAGGGTCGTCAGAAAGGTACGCAAATCCTGGGGTAAGGGTGCGGGGCGCCGGTCAGTGCTATCGACATAGACATGAACGAAATGACCTTCAGCGACCGCTTCGTCTTCGCCGAGCTTGAACAGGCCGATTTCATAGCGAACGCTTGACGTGCCGAGCTTTGCCACACGGACGCCTGCATCAACTGTTTCTGGAAAGCTGATCGGCGCAAAATAACGGCAGCCAGTTTCCACCACCAGACCGATGACCGGACTTGTCTGTGGATCGAGCAATCCCTGCTCGATCAGCATCGCGTTCACCGCAGTGTCGAAGAAGCTGTAATATTCGACGTTATTCACGTGGCCGTAGACGTCATTGTCCTTCCATCGCGTCGTAATGGCGCGAAGTTGGACATAGTGACTGCGCCGG
>JBFXEX010000250.1:0-3318 GCA_050179645.1 Xanthobacteraceae bacterium
CGCGCTTCCGTTGGAAATCTTATTCATGGTGGTTTGGTCGATCGTGCCTGCCATCTTCGCCGTCGGATGCATCGGCATCGCCGATCTTGCGCGCGAGCCGGATCAGAGCCGCAAACTGCTTTTCATGATCGTGGGGCTGGTGACGCTCGCCGCCTTCATGACTCTCATCTTTAATCCGGAATATGATGTGACGCGCCTCATCTTCTGGATCAACGTCGTCACCGCTGTCACATTCAGCTGGGTCGGCTTGCTCCTGTTCAGAGCAAGCACCGCAAGACAGCAGCCTGCGGACGTTGGGCCTTAAGGCCTACTCCGCAGCCGTCCGCCCCGCGCCATCGTGGCCGAAGCGGCGCTCGATATAATCGATCACCAGCTGCTTGAAATCGGCCGCGACCGTCGGCCCGCGCAGCGTCATAGCCTTCTTGCCGTCGATGAACACCGGCGCGGTCGGCGATTCGCCGGTGCCAGGCAGCGAGATGCCGATGTCGGCGTGCTTGCTCTCGCCCGGGCCGTTGACGATGCAGCCCATGACGGCGACGTTCAGCGCTTCGACGCCCGGGTAGCGCTTCTTCCACTCCGGCATCGAGTCGATGATGAACTTCTGAATCGAGCCCGCCAGTTCCTGGAACGTGGTCGAGGTGGTGCGGCCGCAACCTGGGCAGGCCGCCACCAGCGGCACGAACACCCGGAAGCCCATGGTCTGCAGGATTTCCTGCGCCACCTTCACCTCAAGCGTGCGATCGCCGCCGGGCTCCGGCGTGAGCGAGATTCGGATGGTGTCGCCGATGCCCTGCTGCAGCAGCACCGAGAGCGCAGCCGACGATGCCACGATGCCCTTCGAGCCCATGCCGGCCTCGGTGAGGCCGAGATGGATGGCATAGTCGGAGCGCTTGGCCAGATCGATGTAGACGGCGATCAGATCCTGCACCGCCGAGACCTTAGCGGACAGGATGATCTTCGATCGTGCCAAGCCGATCTCCTCGGCGCGTTGTGCCGAAAGGAGAGCCGACTGCACCATCGCCTCGCGGGTCACCGCCCGCATGTCCATCGGATTGGGCGACCTGGCGTTCTCGTCCATCAGGTGCGTGAGCAGTTCCTGATCGAGCGAGCCCCAGTTGGCGCCGATGCGCACCGGCTTGTCGTGCTTGATCGCCATCTCGACGATGGCGCTGAACTGCTTGTCCTTCTTGTCCTTGAAGCCGACGTTGCCCGGATTGATGCGGTACTTGTCGAGCGCCTCAGCGCAGGCCGGATGGTCGGCGAGCAGCTTGTGGCCGATATAATGAAAATCGCCGACGATCGGGACGTCGACGCCCATCTTGAGCAGCCGCTCCTTGATGTGCGGCACCGCAGCCGCCGCCTCGTCGCGGTCGACCGTAATGCGAACGATCTCGGAACCCGCGCGATGGAGCGCTGCGACCTGCCGGGTGGTTCCCTCGATGTCGGCGGTGTCGGTATTGGTCATCGACTGAACGACGACCGGCGCGCCGCCGCCGACCATCACGTGGCCGACATGGACGGGCACCGCACGGCGGCGGGGTAACGGCTCGGCCGCAGTCGACATGCTGTTCTCCCTTTGCCTTTGAGGTGCCAGACCGGGCCAGCGGCGTCAACGCCGCGGCGGCGGCCGCGAACCGGTACCGCCTAGCTCCAGATAGTACGCCTCGGCGACAGCCCCAAGGATACCATCTCGGCCGTGGCGATGTGATGAATATTCAATGGTTTATGTGCAAGCGGAGGGGAACCGGAGGCTGGCGGAGCAAACTGCGGGCACGGGCCCCGAACGTTCACTCACCCGCGCCGGACCCGCATCCGCTGTCCGATCATGACGGTCGCGACGACGGCGGCGGCATAGCCCAAGGTCTCAAGCCGGATCGGCTCGCCGTTGACCGGCGCGGCCAGCGCCACGATCGCAAACGGCTGCAGCAGCATCAACTGCCCGACCCGCGAAACCCCGGCCATCGCCATCGCGGCGTTGAACACGAAGAATGCGAAGAACTGGCTGATGAAACTCACATAGGCGAGCCCGGCCCAGGCCTTCGGCGGTACCGCCGACAGACCGGATGGCCACAGCACCACTAGTGCGATGACCGACAGTGGCAGCACCACGGTGACCTGCCAGGAGATCACCTCCCAGCCGGGCATAGTCATGCTCAACCGGCCCGACAGCGAATAGGCGAATGCCGCCGCCGCCACGGTGCCAAGCAGAAAGATGTCGCCGGACGTAATCGCCCACGTTTCGCCCTGGCTCAGGACGAAGACGATCACGATCGCGGCGCCCGCAAGACTGACCAGCCAGAAACCGGCGCTCGGGCGCTCCGACGCGACCACGCATGCCGCCGCGGTGGTTGCGAGCGGGATGATGCCAAGCACCACGCCGCCATGCGCGGCCGGCACCGTCGTCATCGCCAGCGCCATCAGCACCGGGAAGGCGACCGTCGAGCACAGCGCGGCGGCGAACAGGCGGCCCCACAGCGCGCGCGGCGGCAGCGGCCGCCGCAACAGCAGCAGCAGCAGCAAACCGGCGCTGCCCGCGATGGTGGTACGCGCCGCGGTCAAAAACAGCGGGTCGATCGAGCCCACCGCCAGCCGGGTCGCCGGCAGCGTGCCGGCGAACAGCAGGACACCGGCGCAGCCAAGCGCAATACCGAGTCTCTCGCCGGACATCGCCATGCCGGGATCAGCCCGACGCCAATGAGGCGTGTCAACCGGCGGTCACGCACGCGCGATGCTCGAATTGCACAGATCGAAGCGATTGATTCCAGCACCCGGGCGGAACCCGATAGCCCCCGGGCGGAACCCGGTGCGAAAATCAGGACGGGGCGAGCCGCCCTTTCGCCGCCATGCTCGGGAGGCCATATTCGGGGCATGGCGAAACCTCCCGGCAAGCCGCCGCAGAAACGCGATCCGGCCAAGCATTCGAACAAGGACCCGGCCCGGCCGACGCGCGCCAAGGCGGCGCGGCCCGATCTCGCGCCGATCGAGCCCGCGCTGGCGCAGTTGCTCAATCCGGGGATTGCCCAGGGCACGGCGGGCCCGGGCTCGCAGACCGGCCTCAAACCGCCGCCGGACAATTCCTTCGACCGCCGCCGGGATTTCTCCGAGGCGCACCGCGCGCGAAAATCAACGCAAGGCTTCGGCGAAGCTCCGCAATCGGGCTACGTGGCGAAGTCCCCGGTCTCACCGGGTGAACTCGATCCCGACCTCGCGCGTGCGCTGGGGATCGAAGACGACATTGAAGGTGATGCCGCGTGTCCACCCTCCCCTGAAGGGGGAGGGTCGCGCGCCGAAGGCGCGCGGGGGGGGGGGGGTACCGCA
>JBFXEX010000251.1:0-3246 GCA_050179645.1 Xanthobacteraceae bacterium
AGACGTTGCGGCGCGCGTGCACGAGCTAACGAACGGCGAGCGGCTGCCGGTTGTGTTCGACGGGATCGGCGGGTCGACTTATGAGAGCTCGCTCAACTGCTTGCGACGGCGCGGGCTGGCCGTGTTCTACGGTTCGGCCGGCGGCGTCATTCCGCCCTTCGACCTGTGGCGTCTGAATCGCATGGGCTCGCTCTACGTGACATTCGCCGGACTGGCCGACTATCTAAGCACCCGCGCGGAGATGATGGAGCGCACCAAAGACTTGTTCGCCATGATCAAGGCGGGCATCGTGCGCGTACCGATCAACCAGCGCTACAAGCTTGCCGATGTCGCGCAGGCGCATCGCGATCTCGAAGCCAGGCGCACCAGTGGCGCCTCGATCATTTCCCCGTGATCCGATGTCAGCGCTTGCGCTCTCCGATGCACGTATAGACGTTGCGCCGCGCGTTGGAGAAATTCTTCTCCATGCGCAGCGTCCAGGGCGACTTGTTGGCGCCAACAATATTCAGATACGCCGGAGAGCGCAGAACGTCCGGCGTTTCGAGATCGTACAGCGCAAGATATCTTGGTCCTCCTTCGATGCAGCGGAAACGCCGCGCATTGATGAAGCCGGGCACCGCCATACGTTCGGGAAGATGCTCCTCCTCGTACCAGCGATTGAATTCGTCTTCGAGGGTGGAATTGACGTCGGTCATGAACAGGAGCAGGCCACGTTCGTTTGTCATTGCGGGGTCTCCATGAAGCCGGATCGATGTGCCGTGACAGGCGGAAACGCATCATGATAAACAAGCTGAACCACGAGATTGCAGGCAGCGGGCCACCGGTGGTGCTGCTGCATCCGGTCGGACTCGACCTGACATTCCTTGCGCCGGTCGCGACCGTGCTGGCCAGGTATTTTACTGTCCTGAGCGTCGACCAGCGCGGGCACGGGAAAAGCCAAGCCAACTCACCGGCATCCGGACTCGACGATTATGCTGAAGATTTGCATGCCCTGCTTGCGGAGCTGAAGATTGTTCGTCCGGCACTCGTCGGCTTTTCGTTCGGAGGCATGGTGGCGCAAGCCTTCGCGATCAGATATCCCGGAGCCATTAGCGCACTCGTGCCCTGCGCGTGCCCGCCCACGCTTTCGCCCGAAGGCCGCGTGGTCGCCCGCGCGCGCGGCGATGACGCGCGCAAAGACGGCATGTCGGCGGTGCTGGAAGCGACACTCGACCGCTGGTTCACGCCGGCTTTTCGGGTGGCGGGACAGGATCAAGCTGTGCGTCGACATCTTTTGTCCCACAACGTCGAGGGCTGGGCCCAGGCCTGGTACGCCATCGGTGGCATCGACACGTTGCCGCGCCTTCACGAAGTGCGCGTGCCGGCGCTGTGCATCGCCGGCGAACTGGACAAATCCTCGCCGCCGCCGATCGTCCGCACAATCGCCGACGCCATTCCCGGCGCGCTCTACGCTGAACTGAAGGGAGCACCGCATATGCTGTTCATGGAACAGCCGGAGGAAACCGCGCGCATCGCCAGCGGCTTTCTGCAGCAAGTCCTTAAATAGAGGCACGTCCCGGGTCTCGCAGGCATCCACCTTGCGCCGCGCAGGCGGCTCAGCCGCCCTCGATCGGCACCAGGATCTTACCGTGATCGATACGCTTGACACCATCCACATAGAGCGTCGGGTGCAGGATCACGCCGTCCATGTGGATTTTGGATTTCACCGAGCCGCCAACGTCAACGTTGGTGCCAAGCCCGAAATGCAGCGTGCCCATGATGTTCTTGTCTTCGCGCTGGATGCCGCGCACTACCGCCTTGGCATTGACGCCGACCGACGCTTCCGCCGGGCACATATAAGCATTCTCATCGCCGTACACGTCGAGATAGTCGCGCAAGATGCGCGCTTCCGGTCCACCCTCGATCCTGGTCACACGCCCCTTCTCGACCGTAAGCTCGATCGGCGTCAGCAGCCGGCCGATATGGTGCATGGTGAGGTCGATGACGAGTTTGCCGTTGGCGCTGCCCTCGACTGGAGCGACGTTGAACTCGCCGGTCGGGAACAGGTAATAGAGCAGGTTGTTGCCGGGCCGGTTTTCGTCCTTGGCGAAATTGATGATCCTGTAAGGATCGAATTTGTCGGTCGGCAGCGGCGGCTGCGTGATGCGATTGGCGACGCTGTAGGTAAAATCCGTTCCATACTGCGACGTCACGCGGCATTCGCGAGCGTTGGGCCCGAATACATTCTTCGCGACATAATGCTTGCGGACCGCGATCTGCTTCATATCGTCCGCGACTGCGCCGGACTGAAACCACTCAAGCTGCATGCCGCCATCCATGCAGATCGCCGGGATGCCGGCTGCCATGGCGTCGAAATTGGCCGGACAATGCAGCATGCCGGTCGAGGCGAGCAACACATTGAAATCCGATTTCATCATGGCTTCGCAGATCGCCGACGGCGGGTCGTAATAGTCGGCTGGCCGGCGTTCAAACAATGCGACGGTCGTTTCCGCTCCAAGCTCGGAACATGTGCTCTGCACCACCTGCCAGACACGGGGATCGTGCGAGAAATCGCTGAGGATGAGGACGCGGTGGCCGGGCTTGATGTTGGCGACGAAGGGTCGCCGGATGTAGTCCATGTTTCCCGTCACGAACGAACCCATCGCCATTGGAATGCCTCGCGCTACCGCGTCCATACCTACGGCTGGGATTAGTCCCCGAAGCCGTTATGTCGACACTCAACCCGGGAATGCATCACCCGTCAAGCGTATAAACCCCAACAAAATATAGAAATAACCGGATAGCTCCGATAAGGGAGATCAATGAGTGTCGACAATTAATATCCAAGCTCGCAAATCTGCTAGTGTCATCACCACGCGCCCCGCACAGGAGAAGCGGCCATCGATACCCCGATAAAGCCGCGCCGCGCAGCCCGGCCCGCCAAAGACCCCCACTCGTTCGCCCGCGCCACGGCTGTCGCCCGCGGCATCGTGGCCGAACGCCATGACAGGCCTTCTCTGGTTTCCAACATTGCCTGCGAGATCGCGGCTGAAATTATCGAGGGAATGCGGCAGCCAGGCGATGATCTCAACTCGGTCGAGTTGTCGCGCACCTACCGAACCAGCCGCACGCCGATCCGCGAAGCGCTGATGCTTCTTGAGAAGGAAGGGCTTGTTCAGATTCCGCCGCGACGCCGTCCCCGCGTCGCTTCGCTGGCAATGGACGAGATTCGCGAAATCTACCGTGCACGCGCCGAGCTCTTCGAAT
>JBFXEX010000252.1:0-3201 GCA_050179645.1 Xanthobacteraceae bacterium
ACAGGTGAGCGTCGTCTTCGAGAATCGCAGCGGCGAGTTCCGGTCGATCAACTGGATCGATCCGAAGGGCCGGGCCATCCAGTTCGGCGGCATCAACTCCGGCGAACGCTTCGACGCCGAGACCTTCACCAGCCATCCGTGGATGGTCACCGACGGGCCCGGCAACTGCATCGAGATGTTCATGCCGTCGGTCGACCAGCCGGTGATCAAGCTCACGCGCAAGAGCCCCGGCTTCGGCCCCGAATAGCTGCAGGCGATCAGGACAATTCCATGCGAACCATGTTGAAACTGGCTTCCGCGCTGCTGCTGCTCGGCCTCGCCCCCGGCCAGGCGTCGGCCCAGAGCCGCGAATTCTTCTGCACCGACAAGAGCTCCGTCACCATCAAGGTGATCGACGCGAAGACCGTCTCGGTCGGCAAGCTGCAGGGCAAGACGATTGCGCTGAAGCAGAACCCGAAGAGCCCGCGGACCTTCGTCTCCAGCAAGGCAGCGGTGGCGATCGCGAAGGACGAGAAGAGCATCCGCCTGCGCCAGGCGGGCGCCGACGACATGACCTGCGTCTTCCCGAAGCCCGCCGGGCAGAAGACGAAGTCGCCGCAGGTTGCCTCCGACGACACTGTAAAGGCGGGCAAGCCGAAGTCGGCCGCGACGAAGTTCAAGGCCTTCAAGGGCCAGTCCTGGGGCGGCATCGTGCGCGCCGGCCCGGGCCAGGAATTCGACAAGCTGGCCAGCCTCAAGGAAGGCGATCCGATCACCGTGATCGAGCAGTCGAAGGAGATGGACGACTACTTCTGGTACAAGATCCGCTACGGCAAGCAGAACAGGACCGGCTACCAGTGGGGCGGCATCATCTGCGCCGTCGGCCAGACGGTGCAGGGCGCGCTCGGCCAGTGCGACGACTGACGCCCGGCCACCCGCATGTCAGCCCGTCCTGCCCGACCGCGTGAACTCGCTGCGCCGGCGGAGTACGTCCCGGCGCTCAGTTGGAAGATGGGCTTGGAGGTCGAGCTGCTCGCGCCGCCCGGCCAGTCGCGCGAGGCGCTGGCGGACGCTGTCGCCGCCAGGATCGGCGGACGTGTCGAGCGCTTCTTCCACCCGCAGTCCGAACCCAGCAAGGTGCCCGGCAAGCCGACCTTCGAGAACCTGACGCCCGGCTTCCGCGTGCTTGCCGCCGACGGTTCGCGCTACGCCTCCTTCGTCGATGACGTGACCATCAAGCACACGCTCGACCCGCGCCGCCCGCCTCTGCCCGGCTGGTATCGCATCGTGAGCGACGATTCCCGGCTGCTGCAGCTGGTCGCCGAACATTGCGACGCCTCCGCCCCGCTGGCGAAGGTGCTCGAACCGTTCGCAAAACTCTTCGGCACGCCGCTCGACAGCGACCACGGCATGTTCAAGGTGTCCGACCGCCGCAACGTCTCCATCGCCATCGGCGCCCCGATGCCCGGCGAGCGCGAGCGCCCCTGCGAGATCGTCACCGCGCCGCTCGCGACACGCCAGCGCGAGACGCTCGAACTGCTGCTCTCCACCGCGCGCGCCGCCGGCTACGCGCTGCCGCGCGAAGGCGCCACGCACATCCACTTCGACGCCGCGCCGCTGGCCCACCCCGTGCCGTTCGCGCGGCTGGTGAAGCTGCTGGCCCGCCACGGCCCCGAACTGCGCAGACTGCTCGGCACCAATCCGTATTGCGTGCGGCTCGGCAACTGGAAGCCGGAGCTGGAACAACTCGTCCGTCACCCGGAGTTCGCCGGCCTCACCTGGGCCGAGGCGCGCGCTTCGCTGCGCCTGCTCGAACTGACGAAATACTGCGACTTCAACCTGATCAACCTGATCGAGCAGAATCCGCAGAAGCTCACCTTCGAGGTACGCATCCTGCCCGCATCGCTCGACGCCGGGCCGATCCTGCAGGCTGCCGCCCTCTTCGAGGCGATCCTGCGCTGGTGCGTCGAGCCGACGGACAAGCGCAGATCGACGCCCGCCGACCTGCCGCGACTCTTCTCTCAAGTCCTTTCGAAGGACGATGCAAAGTACTGGACGCAGAAATACTTGGAAGCGCAGCCTTCCGTGACTTGACCTTGCGGAAGTAAAGGCCATAGCGTTCGGCAGGGACGCTTTTGCGAAAGTGGGGAAATTACATGTCTAAAGTTGCGAAACGCCGGGCGTTGATCGTCCACGGCATGTCTGCGGTTTCGGCCGTAGCCATGAGCGCATCACTGATGGTGCCGCCGGCATGGTCTGCCGCCGACCCGTCCACGACCTTCCTGAACGAAGGCTTCAACTGGTGCGACGCCGTGCTGATCGGGGCCTACTGGGGCATGGGTGCCTCCGAGGCCAAGGCCGGTGCCGGCCAGAAGATCATCGACCGCGGCAAGGACGGCAAGAAGGCCGTCAAGCAGATCATCAAGGAAGGCCGCAAGGTGGCGCAGTGCCAGTGGGAAGACACCGGCCATTCGTTCGAGGAAGCCGAGTTGCTCGGCGCGTACTGGAGCATCAGCACCGGCGACGCCAAGGCGAAGGTTGCACGTCTCTTCACGGATGGCGATTCCGACAAGGTCGCGAAGGCCATCAAGAAGGCCAGCAAGGGCGGCTGATCGCACCACACCTGCAGCAATCGAAGGCCGGCCTTGCGCCGGCCTTTTTCTTGAGCGCCTGAAAGCAGACGGCCCGCCGAAGCGGGCCGTTCGCAAGGCTGGCCGGCAGAGTGCCGCTGATCGCGCGGCCGGCTATCTCATCTTGCCGTCATTGTAGACCCAGACTTCCTGCCCGTTGCAGGCTCCGCTCGTGCCCTCGACCTTGATCCAGTTGGGGTTTTCGTCGCCGGCCTCTTCGATGAAGGTCGCCGTGTCACCCACCTTGAAGTAGCAGGCGTCCTCGCCCTCGATGTCATGGTATCCGGTGACCTGCTTCACCACCTTCAGGGTGCCGTCCGGCTGTTCCGGTTCGGGTTCCGGCTGCGGGTCGGGCTCGTCGACGACCGGCGGCGGGTTGTTGGCGCCGTCGCGTATCTTCATCAGGCATTTGATCGTCTCGTCGGTGCGGGTGTCGATCTCGGACGAGGCGATCTTGCCGGCTTCGGCGGCCCAGTCCATGCATGCCTGGCGGTGCTGGTCGAAACTCGCCTGCCAGCGCCCGCCGGTATAGCCACACTGGCTCGGCGTGCCGCGTCCCTGCAGATCGGCCACGTAGGCGTAGGCGCGGCAG
>JBFXEX010000253.1:0-3168 GCA_050179645.1 Xanthobacteraceae bacterium
GTAACTTGCGTCGCGATATTACGCTGCGGCGCCGCCGAAGTCGGGCACGGCGTCTCGGAGCACGCCGTAGATTACCGAGCGGTCCTCGCGGGCGAGACCCTGTTCGAGCGCGACCAGCCAGCCGCGCATGGCGTCGAGTGACGGGCTCACCGGCTGCGCCGCCACGATGCCCTCGATGCCGACCGGCGCGGTCGGCTCTTCTCGTGCGAACAGAATCTCATGCAGCCGTTCGCCGGGCCGGACGCCGGTGAAAGTGATCTCGACGTCGCGGCCGGGTTCGAGGCCGGAAAGCCGGATCATGCGCTCGGCAAGCTCGACGATGCGCACCGGTTGGCCCATGTTGAGCACATAGACCGACACACCGCGGTTATCGAGCCCGTGGCTCGCCGCCGTGACGACAAGATCGCAGGCTTCACGGATGGTCATGAAGTAGCGCACCATGTCGGGGTGCGTCACCGTCACCGGGCCGCCGGCTTCGATCTGCGCCTTGAACTTCGGCACCACCGAACCGTTCGAGGCGAGCACGTTGCCGAAACGCACCGCCAGGAGCCGCATGGCGCGCTCGTTGCCGCGCCGGGCATGCTCGGCGTCGAGCGCCTGGCAATACATCTCGGCGAACCGCTTCGAGGCGCCGAGCACCGAAACGGGCTCGATCGCCTTGTCGGTCGAGATCATCACCATTGCGGCGGCGCCCGCAGCCGCAGCAGCGTCGGCGACGTTAACGGAGCCGAACACGTTGGTCTTGACCCCCTCCCCCCAGTCCCGTTCGAGCAGCGGTACGTGCTTGAGCGCGGCGGCGTGGAACACGATGTCGGGGCGGAAGTCGGCCATCAGGCGAAAGATGCGTTCGCGATCTCTGATGTCGGCGAGCCGCCCCTCGATCCTGGCCCCGCTCCCCTTGACGGCCAGCGTCTCCAGGATCGCGTGCAGTGCCGGTTCGGAGTTCTCGATCACCAACAGGCGCGCCGCACCGAAGGTGACGATGCGGTCGCAGATTTCCGCGCCGATCGACCCGCCGCCGCCGGTGACGATGACAGATCTGCCCTTCACGACGCGTTCTACCCTGCGGTAGTCGATCTTCACGCCCGGCCGCAGCAGCAGGTCTTCCACATTCACGGGGGCAAGGCGCAGCGCCTCGCCGCCGTCGTCGAGCGACGGCAGCCGGCTGGTTGCAAGCCCGAGCCGGCGCGCCTGCATTAGGATGGTTTCGGGATGCGCTTCCGGTGCCAGCGCCCTTGCGGTCAGCACCAGGCGGGTGACGTTGATGCCGCGGTTGGCGAGATCGGCGACGACGGCGCCGAGATCCTCGGGATTGCCGAGGACCGTCACGCCGCGGATCGACTGGTTGCGATCGGATGCAGACGCAGAGAGGATGCCGACCGGCCTGATTTTCGTGACCGCGCCGCTTTCGATCGCGCGCAGCAACACCTCGGCATCGGCGGCGTGGCCGACGACCAGCACCGGAGCGGCATCGCCAACCCGGGCGTGCTGCAGGGTGCGGGTATAGCGAAAGTGCCGGTAGAGAATGCGCGGCCCGCTCAGGAACGCGATCTGCAGCAGCCAGTAGAGCGCGATGGTGATCTTGCCGAAGAAGAACGTGCCGTAGACGTTGGGCGCCAGGAGCACGTAGTCGACCGCCAGCAGTGTGACGGCAAGCACGGTCGCAGCGCGCACGATGCTGAAGAAATCAGGCAGCGAGATGAACCGCCACTTGGTCTTGAAGAGACCGAAATAGCCGTAGACGAACCCGGCATAGAGAACGAACGGCGGCAGCATGACCAGGAGCAGCCGCCAGTTCGCTTCGAGCCCTGCCGCCTCGAAGCGGATGAAGTAGCTCGCGACCACCGCCGTCGCCGTGGCGAAGAGGTCGTGCGCTAGAATGAGCCACATCCGCGGCGTGAACTTGGAAAACCCGACCATGGTACCAGGGGCAACAGCGAGCGACAGCGCGGGCCGAACCGCCCCCTTCCATACCGGCCTTTCTCGGCGCACGCCACCGGCAGCAACCGGGGCGGACTACCGCTAAATTGGCGTATTCGCCCCGATAAATGAGCGAACGCCCATTCCGGGCGCATCACCCCAGCCGGGTACCCAACGGGGGGCACCATGCCGACTGCCTTTCGCCCGGGCCCGTGCGGCGGTACGCTGATCCATGAGCCGCGGCTGTCGTTCAGCCGGGCGATGGGGTGAGATTCCGTGCGCATGCCTGTCCTGGCGGCCGCCTTGATCCTGAGCGGATGCTCGGCCAGCGAGTTCGTCCAGAACTGGCCAGGCGGTCCCGTGCCCGATCTGTCCCAGCCGAACTACCGCCGTATCGTCGGCGACAATATCCGGGCGATCTTTCCGAAGGAAAGCCCGCCGGGGGACCTCGAGATTTCCGGCCTGCGGATGGTCGAGCACCTCAGGGGACCGGCCTGGCTCACCTGTCTCAAGATCGACGCCCGCGGGCACCCGCAACTCTATGCGATCTTCATCCAGAACGACCGGGTGATCGACTCCCGCGCCAGCGTCGTCATGGATCAGTGCCAGAAAGAATCTTACGGTCCGTTTGAGCTGCCCGGCGCCACCAAGCCGGATAGCTGAGCCGGCGCCTCGCCCCTTCGGCCGAGCGCCCGGTCCACGGCCTGCAGCACCTGCCGGACCGACAGATCATCGAGGCAACGGGCATAACTGTCGAGGTGGCCGGCGCAGCCGAGCTTCTCGCACGGCAGGCACGGCAGCGGATTCTGCACCACTTGGACGTTGCCGCGCTGCTGGATGGTCCCGGAGGCCGCCCAAGGCTCGGCGAGGCCGCCGACCGGCCAGGGACCGATCAGGCGCGGGCTGGTGGGCCCGTAGAGGGCCACGGTCGGGCATCCGGCAGCGGCCGCCAGGTGGCTCATTGAGGTGTCGACGCCGACATAGACCGCCGCCCCCGCCAACAACCCGGCGAGTTGCGGCCAGTCGAGCCGCCCGTCCAGCCGGATGACCGCAGGCTCTGCCGCCCAGAGGTCGTCCAGGTAGGCCCGCTCGGCCGCATCGGGGCCGCCCGTCGCCACCACCGCCAAGCCGCGCTCCGCCAGCGCGCGCGCCAATGCGCGCCAGCCCTCGCTCGTCCAGCGCTTGTAGCGATAGGCCGGGTTGGCGTGCAGCACCGCATAGGGCGCGCGCGGGACGTCGCCCGCGGTC
>JBFXEX010000254.1:0-3113 GCA_050179645.1 Xanthobacteraceae bacterium
GGCGAGCGGATGTGGAAGCTGTTTGGCGTCTTCGAGTTCGCTCTCTGGGGCACCACCGCCCATACCTATTCGCTGGTCGTGCTCTTCCTGTGCTTCCTGGTGGCGCGACGGCTGCTCAATTCGCCGTTCGGCCTGGCGCTGCGCGGCATCCGCGAGAATGCGGTGCGGATGCCGGCGATCGGCGCGCCGAGCCCCGCGCACATCCGCAAGATCTACACCATCGCCGCCGTCATGGCCGGCGTCGCCGGCGCGCTGCTGGCGCAGACCACCGAGACGGTGTCGCTCGAGACCTTGAGCTTCCAGCGCTCGGCCGACGTGCTGGTGATTCTGATCCTCGGCGGTGCTGGCCGGCTCTATGGCGGCATCGTCGGCGCGATCATCTACATGGTGGCGCGCGACCAGTTCTCCGGCATCAATCCGCAGTACTGGTACTTCTGGATCGGCACGCTCCTGGTCGCCGTGGTGGTATTCCTGCCGAACGGCATCCTGGGCGGTCTCGCGAAGCTGATGCCGGCGCGATGGAGCCGCACGTGACCGTGTCGGCGCTGTCGACGCGCGGGCTCGACAAGAGCTTCGGCTCGCTCGTGGTCGCCAACAACATCGAGATCGATTTGCCGCGCGGCGAGCGCTACGCGCTGATCGGGCCGAACGGCGCCGGCAAGACCACGCTGATCAACCTGATGACCGGGATGTTGCGGCCCGACCGCGGCCAGATCCTGCTCGGCGGTGACGACATCACCGCCATGCGGCCGCAGCAACGGGTCAAGCGCGGCCTCGTCCGCACGTTCCAGATCAACACGCTGTTTCCCCACCTCAACGCCCTCGAGGCCGTCACGCTTGCGGTCTGTGAGCGGCGCGGCGATGCCGGGATCTGGTGGCGCAAACTGCCCGCCTATCGCGACGCCATCGAGGAGGCGTATGCCATTCTGGTTTCGCTGCGGCTCGGTGCGCACTGCTACCGGCCGACGCGCGAACTTGCCTACGGCCAGCAGCGGCTCCTGGAGATCGCGCTGGCGCTTGCCACCAAGCCCAAGGTGCTGCTGCTCGACGAGCCGGCGGCCGGCGTGCCGCAGGACGAGAGCGGCGAGCTGTTTGCCGTCATCGCAAACCTGTCGAAGGACATCTCCGTGCTGTTCATCGAGCACGACATGAACGTGGTTTTCCGGTTCGCCAGCCGGATTATCGTCATGGTCGGCGGCCGCGTCCTGGTCGAGGGCACGCCGAAGGAAATCGCAGCCGACGCCCGCGTGCGCGAAGTTTACCTCGGCAAGACGCACGGTAGGGTGCGCCATGGCTGAACCGCTGCTCGCCCTCAGGGACATCCGCGCCGGCTACGGCGACGCGGTCGTGCTTGATGGCATCTCGTTCGAAGTGCCGGAGCATGGCAGCCTCGCGGTGCTCGGCCGGAATGGCGTCGGCAAATCGACCCTGCTGCTCACCATCATGGGTCTGACCCATGTCAGCCGCGGCACGATCCTTTGGCGCGGGCAGGACATCACCCGGCTTCCGCCGCATCGGCGCGCCCTGAACGGGCTCGGCTGGGTGGCGCAGGAGCGCGAGATTTTTCCCTCGCTCAGCGTTGAGGAGAACCTCACCGTGGCGTCGCGGCCGGGCCGCTGGGACCTCAAGTCGATCTACGACCTGTTCCCGCGCTTGAACGAGCGCCGCACGAGCCGCGGCAATCATCTCTCGGGCGGCGAGCAGCAGATGCTCGCCACCGCGCGCGCGCTGATGACCAACCCGGCGCTACTGCTGCTGGATGAACCGCTCGAAGGCTTGGCGCCGATCATCATCGAGGAACTCACCGCCGCGATCCAGCGCATGACGGCCGACGAGGGCACCGCCTTCATCCTGATCGAGCAGCATGCCGAGGTGGCGCTGTCGCTGACCCGCGATGCGATCGTGATCGAGCGCGGCAATATCGTGCATCGCGCCCGTTCGGCGGACTTGCTCAAGGATCAAGCGACGCTCGACCGTCTGGTCGGGCTGCGGGTCGCGGTGGACTGAATCGTCGATGCCCGGCGCAAGGCCGGGCATGACGATTTCGATGGGTCGTCGACTAGCGCCGCTCCTACTTACCGCGCGAGCGTCAGCACTGCTTCTTCGTATTTGCCCGAACCCATGCCGGTGTCGGCGAAGATACCGTGATCGGCGATCCACTTGAAGGTCTCGTCGTAGACCTCCTTGGTGTAGGTTTCGAACACCAGCCGCTCGCCCGGCCCCCAGCGTCGCGTATCCATTTTGCTGTGATAGCGCACCGGAAATTCGTTCTTGTAGTAGTGGGTGTATTTCTCCGGGCGCAGATCGATGTCGCGCTGCGCGCGGCGCAGCGCACGGAAGAACTTGCGGATGTCTTCCGGATCGGGATCGCCCGTGATCGTGGTCGCGATCATGAAGGTGCAGTCGATCACCTTGCGATAGCCGAGCTGCTCGGCGAAGTAGTAGGGACCGGAGAACAAGGTCGACGCCTTGGCGCTGCCGTCGAGCAGCTTGTCGAGACGATTGAACAGCATGCCGTCGGCGAAAGTGAGATTGATCTTCTCAAGCGGCATGTATTGCTCGAGCGCCTGGACGGTGGAGTAGTGGCTGCCGGACTGGTAGCCGACGGCGATCGGCACGCCGGCGAGGTCCTCGGGCTTCCGCACCGGGGAATCGTTGGGCACGAACACCCCGGCCGGCGACACCGAGTAGACGTCGCCGTAGAGCTTGCCCTTGCCCTTGGAGGCGGCGACGCCCACGGTCCAGTGACAGGCGCAGCTCACGTCGGTGGTTCGGCCTTTCTCCAGAGCCTGCATGGCGCCGACCTTGTCGCCCTTGTAGTGGTGCGCGCCGTCGGTTGATTTGATGTTCTCCTGGAAGATGTAGTCGAGCCCTTCGTCTTTGAAGTAGCCCTTCTCCTCCGCCACCCATTCCTGCAGCCGGAAGTGCGGCTCGATGATGAACTTGTCCTTGGCCATGTAGGTTTCCTCCTTGATGGGGGTTGGGGGTTATCGGTTCGCCTGACGGTCTTGGATTTTCTCAACAACAGGTTCCTTCGCTGCGATTCCGATTCTCGGCGACGCGCCGTGCGCCGATCATTTTGACGTGGTCGTCCATCAGCCGCCGTGCGCCGG
>JBFXEX010000255.1:0-3067 GCA_050179645.1 Xanthobacteraceae bacterium
CGCCGCCGTGATGGGCGGGATCGGACAGCGGAGCCGTGTTGCCGAAGAAGTTGGCGCAGGTGTTGTCAACCACCGCCCCCCGCTTGGTGGCCGGGTCTTCCAGCGACACCGAGTAGGACACGCCGTTGCCGAACTGCACCGTGTAGGCCCAGAGGTTCTGACCGGTCGCACCGGTGTCGCCACCGACGCGGACGTTCAGGTACGAGTAGGCACCACCGAAGGTGAAGCCGTCGTAGAACGACTGCGCACGACCGACCGTGAAGCCGGCGAACTGGATGAAGGCGCGATCCCAGAACGGAGTGGCGGTGGTGCCGCCGCCGGTCGCCGCCGGCGTGGTGTTCTCCCAGCCGGCGCGGAAGTACGACCGCAACGTGCCGTAGTCGGTCTGGGTGCGGGCATCCATCGAGAGGACGCCGCGGACCCGGTAGTTGATGTCGTTGGTCAGGTCGCGGGTGAACCGGCCCTGGCCGGCCATCTGGAAGCTGCCGTCGACGATACCGCCGCCGCCGGCGTGCAGGTCGGTCTGGACCCGGACATAACCGCCGACCTTGATGCAGGTGTCGGTGCCCGGGATATAGTAGAAGCCTGCCCCGTAGAGGGTGCAGATCTTGACGTATTCGACCGGCTTAGCCTTGACCGGCATATCAGCGGCCTGCGCCCCAGCTACCGCCAGCAGACCCGCGGCGGTACCAAGCAGAAGACTTTTCACCATCTTCATCTCAACCTCCATTTGTTGTCTTGGGAGGGATCGATCTCCGCCGGGCGCTGCTCACCCTAGAAGGTCCCCTTACTCCCCCGCCATCCGGCTTTCTGTCTGCCCTTTGTTTCCCCTGACAGGCAGTCCACCGAACTGGGCGACTTGGGGATGCCCCCCGTCCGTCGCACCGCCACCATTAACCAACACGCTTGCACAGGCAACGATCAACATCGCTTTTGAACACTGCCAAACACGCTTTCCAAACCCGGTGTGGCGCAATTACCACTCGCCTGAGAGGTGCCGGAACCGCAGCCCAGGCCAAGCGCAGCGACGTCGTTAGAGTTTGAATACCACCATGTATTTATCTGATTTATATCATTAATTTTTGAAAGTCTGGACCTGCACGATCGCCCATGCCGAGCGTCTCGCGACGCTCCTTTCGTTCGCGACAGGCTCGATCGGGGCAGGACTCGTCAAATTCCCGCAAACCCGGCCGAGGGCGGGTCACACACATCGCGGGCACGGTTAATGACCTTTCTGGTTAACAACGCGGGCATAAAGTTAATGGAATCGCTATGCCAATGGCGCGTCTGCGGCCACCTGGGGCGCCGGCGTCGATTCGTCTGCTAACTATCTGTTATTGATATATTTTCGAACAAACAGCGGCTTCCCGCCGTCGCGGCTTGGAGCCGGCTGATGCGGCAAAGATGATGTTCGTCCGCCCGGGGCCTGGAGAATCGTGCGCTGGCGGAGAGGATGGGATTCGAACCCATGATACGGCTTTAGACCGTATAACGGTTTAGCAAACCGCCGCCTTCAGCCACTCGGCCACCTCTCCGGCGCTGGAAACACCTATCGACTCGGGGCTTGGCGGTCAAACTCCGCCCGGCGCCGGATTGCCGAATCTCGCCCTGCCGCGCCAACTCGCCGGCGCCGTCCCAACCCGCACACATATATAGAGTGCGGCCCAGAAAGCGCGACGCGCTCACCTGCTGGATTCAAGCGAACGGGCCGGCGCTTACGCGACCGGCCCGTCCTTGCTCCCCCTCCCCAGAGAATCGCGGCCGCCGTTATCGGCGTACAGCAGGCGCGCTCAATTCGACTTCAGCCAGGCCCGCGCCGCACGTTGCGCTTCCGCGATTTCACCCTCCGACATCTGCTCGGCGATCTCGCGCCGCAGTCGCGCAGCGTCGCCATTGCCGCGCATTGCGGCGAGGTTGAACCATTTGTGCGCGCTGACGAAGTCGATCGGAACATTGCGCCCGACCGAATACATCATGCCCAAGTGGAAGAACGTGTCGGCACCGGCAGGCGCCTCACCAAGCGTCGCAAACGCGACTTCGGTCATCTCGAAACGAGCCATGTCGGCCTCCCCTGTCCTGGCGTCCCGTCAGACTGCAGGTTTCGCCAGATCCCACTTCCCGACCCCCCGGCCGAGCGACCGTGACTATCGGCGGAAAATTTGAAGAGCGGTTTAAGGGGCGCGATGAATCGAATCTGAATGCGCCGGCGGCGCGCGCCGGAACTGAATTTCATTAAGCAAGCAAGTGTCGCTGGCGCGGCGATATTTTCATAGCGTCACGGGTGCGTCGGCGGCCGCGCTTAGAGAGGAATAACCATGCGCACATCATTCGGCGGCTGAACGGAGCGGCGTCGCAGCAAAGTCCCTGTGCGCCGGCGCGATCATGAATGTGCGACGCTGCAGCGAGGGCGCGAGCGTCACCGCGCGCGTTGGCCGAACAAGGTCGCGCGCACCGCCGGGTCCTGCACGTCAACCGCTTTCGCCTCTTCGACGCGCAGATGAATCCCGCGATCGACCGCGGGCCGCGCCAGCAACGTCTCGAACCAACGCTTGAGATGCGGGAAGTCGGCGATGTCCTGACCCAGCCGCTTATAGAGACGGACCCAGCCGACGCAGGCCATGTCGGCGATCGAGTACTTGCCGGCAAGGAACGGCCGGTCCGCGAGCCGCCGGTTCATGACGCCGAAGATGCGGTTCACCTCGTTGGTGAAGCGCTCGATGGCGTAATGCTGCTGCGCGGCCCCCGCGTAATGCCGGAAGTGGCTTGCCTCTCCGGCCTTCGGACCGAGGTTCGCCATCTGCCAATAAAGCCACGCTTCGACCTCGACCCGTCCGCGTTCGTTGCGCGGATAGAACTTGCCGGTCTTGCGGCCAAGATACTGCAGGATAGCGCCGGACTCGAACACCGAGATCGGCCTGCCGCCTGGCCCGTCGCGGTCGACGATCGCCGGCATCCGATTGTTGGGCGAGATCGCCAGAAACTCCGGCTTGAACTGTTCACCCTTGGCGATGTTGAGCGGGATCTAGCGGTACGGCAGACGGCATTCCTCCAGCATGATGGAGACCTT
>JBFXEX010000256.1:0-2664 GCA_050179645.1 Xanthobacteraceae bacterium
GCGCCGTATCGACCGACGGATCGAAACCCGGCTGGCTGATGACGACGACCGAGTGGGCCGACTTCGAGCTGCACGCCGAGTTCAAGGCGCCTGCGACGACCAATAGCGGCATCTTTCTTCGCACCGCCCTCGAGCCAACCGATCCTACCAAGGACTGTTACGAACTGAACATCGCGCCGCCAGGGAATCCGTTTCCGACCGGATCGCTGGTGGGCCGCGCGAAGGCAGCATCCTCGTCCCCAGCATCCAATGACGATTGGCATTCCTTCGACGTGAAGACCGATAGCGGAACGATCGCGATTCGTCTCGACGGCGAACCCGTGGCCGAGTACACCGATCCATCGCCACTTCGGCGCGGCCGCATTGGCCTTCAATCCAAGGAAGGCCCCGTCGCATTTCGCAACATTCGCCTCCGGCCGCTAGGACTCAAACCGCTCTTCAACGGCAAGGATCTCAAGGGCTGGTCGCTCGCCGGCGCGGAACAGAGCGAGTTCACGGTCACCGATAAGGGTGAACTGCAACTCAAGAATGGCCCGGGGCAGATTGCCTCCGACGACGAGTTTCGCAATTTCGTGATGCAGATGCAGTGCAAGGTAAACGGCGACGGTCTCAATTCCGGCATATTTTTCCGCACGCTCCGCGAGGGCCGCTGGATGGGTTATGAGAGCCAGATCAATAATCGGTTCAACAGCGGCGATCGCACGAAGCCGGCCGACTTCGGCACGGGCGGAATCTATCGCCGGCAGCCGGCGCGGCGGGTCGTGGCGGACGATCATCAATGGCTCGCCAAGACGATCGTGGCCGAGGGACCCCATTTCGCGGTGTGGGTCAAAGGCCTGCAGGTGAGCGACTGGACCGACACGCGTGCGGAGAAGGAAAATCCGCGCGAGGGGCTGCGGCTTGGGCCGGGTGTGATCGCCATTCAGGGGCACGATCCGACGACTGATTTTTTGTTTCGCAGGATCGAGATTGCGGAGTTGCCGGAGTGACGTCGCCGCTGCTCACGGGCCGCTCGCCACGGCGAGTTCCGAGCAACTGAAGCGGCCAGTCCGTCGGTGCGGCTTGTTCGTGCGCTGGTCGTGAACCACAATGGGTGGACTGTGTCCCAATTGCGCGTCGTGCGATGATTGATTCGTCGTTGCCGACGACGCCAACATCTGTCCATTTTCAGACCCATTTGCTTAATCAACATGCCTTCCTGCGTTCTTGCGTATTCTGGTGGTCTTGATACATCCGTCATCTTGGGTTGGCTGCAAGACGAGGGGTACACGGTGCATGCCGTTTACGTCGACCTCGGCCAACCCTGCGAGGACCGCGACGCAATCCTCAAAAAGGCCCGCGACTGCGGGGCGGCGTCGGCCCGCATCGTTGACGCTCGCGAGGAGCTTTGCCGCGACTTTGCGTTCCCCGTGCTGGCATGGCAGGCGAAGTACGAAGGCATTTATCTTTTGGGCACGTCGATCGCCCGGCCGTTGATCTCGAAGGTCTGCCTGCAGGTGGCCCGCGAAGTCGGCGCCGAAGCGTATGCCCACGGTGCGACGGGCAAGGGGAACGACCAGTGCCGCTTCCAGCTGGCGGCCGAGGCGCTGGAGCCTGGGATTAAAATCATCGCTCCGTGGCGAATGCAAAAGTATCGCGACAAGTTCCCCGGCCGCACCGAGATGATCGACTATTGCGACGCCAAGAAGATTCCCGTGAAGGCCTCGATCGCCAAGCCGTACAGCTCCGATGAGAATTGCCTCCACATCAGCTACGAGGCGGGCAAGCTCGAGGACCCCGCGGTCGACGGCATCTCGATCGTCGACTTCGGCATGACGGTCTCGCCGCAGGACGCACCAGACAAGGTGGAAGAAGTCCGCGTCGGCTTCGAACATGGCGTGCCGACGACGATCAACGGCCAGAAGAAGTCGGCCCTGGCCATGGTCGAAGAGATGAACCAGATCGCCGGCCGCAACGGCGTCGGCCGGATCGACATCGTCGAAAATCGATTCGTCGGCATGAAGAGCCGTGGCGTCTACGAAGCACCGGGCATGACGGCCCTCTACGCCGCCCACATGGTGATCGAGCAGTTGGCCGTCGACCGCGACACGCTCCACCTCCGCGACCGCATTTCGCCCGAAGTGGCCGAAATGGTTTATTACGGATTCTGGTTCGTGCCGAAGATGGACGCGCTGATGGCCTTCTCCAAGAGCGTGCAGGAGCCGGTCACCGGCGAAGTCACCCTCGGCCTCTATAAAGGCAATGTCCTGGTCCGTGGCCGCACTAGCCCCAATAGCCTCTACGACGCCGCGGTCGCCAGCATGGAAGGCGGCGGCAGCTACGACCAGACTGATGCGGAAGGCTTCTTGAGGATACAGGGACTTCCAAGCCGGGTGCTGGGCAAGGTTCGTCCGCGCAAGTATTAGCCGCGAGGCCGCATGTACGTCCGAGAGAATCCCGTCCTCCAGCGCGAGCTGCTCACCAACCTCCGCCAGACGCGGGCGTTTGTGCTGCTGTTTTTCTACATCGCACTGCTGGGCGGCATCGTCTATCTCGCCTGGCCGCAGCAGCAGCGGATCGACATGGCGCGGTCGCAGTCGGCCAAACAATTGGTCGACCTGTTCTTTCTCGGGCAATACATGCTGGTCTCCCTGCTTGCTCCCAGCTTCGCGGCCGGTGCGATCA